>DATFYT010000273.1:0-12898 GCA_035314925.1 Mycobacterium sp.
GATTCCGCGTCCACGGACGACATGTGCTTGATGTCGGCGCCGGCGGCGAAGAAGCCGGTCAGCGCCGAGGACACCACAATGACCTTGGCGGGCAGCGCGTCAGCGGCGTCGAGCCCGATGTGCAGCCCGTCGACGATCGGCATGCCCAGCGCGTTGGCAGGTGGCCGGTTGAGCGTGATCTCGACCACCGAGTCCGCGATGCGCAGGCTTACCGGTGAACCGTTTTGGGACAGCATCATTGATGTACCTCCTTGGTTTCTGCGTAACGGTGTGACCGCTACGCCATCGTGAGGCCACCGCTGACCGACAGCGTCTGACCGGTGATGTATTCGGCCGCATCGGACGCGAAGAAGGCGACGGCGACCGCGACGTCCGACGGCTGCGCCAGCCGCTTCATCGGTACCGAGCGGGTCATCCCACCGATCACCTTCTCGGCATCCTGCCCGGAGCTGTCGGCGAACTTGCGCAGCGCGGGGGTGTCGGTGGGGCCGGGGCACACCGTGTTCGCGGTCACCCCTTTGGTCGCCACCTCCCGGGCCAGGGTTTTGGTAAACGCGATGATGCCGCCCTTCGCGCCGGAGTAGACCGCTTCCAGCGAGGACCCGACGCGACCGGCGTCCGAACCGATGTTGATCACCCGGCCGAACCCGCGTTCCACCATGCCGGGCACGACGGCGTGGATGACGCGCAGTGCGCCCTTGAAGTTGATGTCAAGGATCTTGTCCCAGAAGTCCTCTGAAGTTTTCAAGAACGGCATGAAGTCGTCCCAGCCGGCGTTGTTGACCACGATCTCGATGTCCCCGAGTTCGGCGGCGACGGTCTTGACCGCGCCGCGTACCGAGTCGGTGTCGGTCACATCGACGTGGACCGCGATGGCTTCGCCGCCGGACTCGGCAATGCGCTTTGCGGTGGCTTCAGCCGCCTCCAGGTTGAGGTCGGCGACAGCGACCCGGAATCCGTTGGCGCCCAGGGTTTCAGAGATTCCTTGGCCGATGCCTTGGGCTCCGCCGGTGACGAATGCGACGCGGTTGGTCATATCTGTTCTCTCCTTTGAGATGAGTGATGCGATGGTCTAACGGCAGGAGGGAGCGTTGGGGTTCGGTACCCAGTCGATCGGACCGGCGACGATGGAGTGGCTGGTCAGTTTGCGGCCGAGCACGCTCTGAGCGGCGCGGGCCGCGTTGATCATGGCCGGCAGCGATACCCCGGTGGACACGCCCATCTCCTGGAACATGCTGATCAGATCCTCCGAAGCGATGTTTCCGGTCGAACCGGCCGGCACCGGGCAGCCGCCGAGTTCGCCGAAGCTCGATTCGAAGCTGGTGCACCCGGCCTGCATCGCGGCGTAAGCATTGGCCAGTCCCTGGCCGCGGGTGTTGTGGAAGTGGGCGGTGACCTCGACACCGGGCAGTCGTTCGATAGCGGCAGCGAAGAATTCACCGACATAGGCGGGGTTGGTCATCCCGGTGGTGTCGCCGAACCCGACCTCGCTGGCGCCCGCAGCAGCGAATTGCTCAGCGATGTCGAGCACCCGCGTCATCGGCACCTTGCCCTCAAACGGACAACCGTAGGAGGTCGCGATGACGGCGGCGCAGCGCCGATCCTCGGCGACGATGCGCTTGGCGATGACCTCGTTGTCGGCCATCGATTCGGCGATGCTTCGGTTCACGTTCTTCTTGTTGTGTGTCTCCGAGGCGCTGACGAAGATCGCCACCTCGGAGAAGGTCTCGCGCACCTTGAGCGCGTTGTCGAGTCCTTTGCTGTTGGGCACCAGCACCATCAGCGACACGTATTCGGGCACATCGATGCCGCGCAGCACCTCGACGCCGTCGGACAGCTGGGGGATGACGTCTGGTCGCACGAAACTGGCAACCTCGATGCGGCGCAGGCCAGTCCGGGCCAGCCGGTTGATCAGATCGATCTTGTCGGCGGTGGCGATGGTTTCCGGTTCGTTCTGGAAGCCGTCGCGCGGACCCACCTCGCGGATATCGACATGCGCGGGCAATCTACTCACAATGTGCTCCTTTCGCGGTCAAGCTGGCCGCGGAACTCGGGGGCGGCGATGGCGGCCATTCGTCGGGCCCGTTCCCTTATGCTGCAGCCACGCAGATGCGCGACGCCGTATTCGGTGACGACGGTGTCGACGTCGGAGCGCGTGGTGGTGACCACCCCGCCGTCGAGTGAGGCTTTGATCGTGGACTGGCCGCCCGATGTGGCCCGCAACGCGATAATCGAACGTTTGCCGGTGAGCGCGGCGGCCCGGGTGAAGTCCACCTGCCCGCCGACAGCGCCGATATATACGCCGCGGCTGACCTCGGCGCCCACTTGCCCGCTCAGGTCGACCTCGACTGCGAAGTTCACCGAAACCAGCGATTGCAACTGCGAAAGCACCTGTGGGCTATGGGTGTAACTGGTCGGCAGGAACCTGGCGGGAAGCTCGGGCACCCGGTTGTACAGCTCAGCCGTACCAAGCGCGGTGCCGGCCACAATCAGTCCGGGGTCGATCTCCTTGCGGCTGCCGGTCGCCACGCCTTTGTCGACCAGCCGGAGCAGCCCGTCGGTGACCATGCCCGTGTGAAATCCCAAATCCTCGTGTTCGGCCAGCGCATCGAGCATCGCGGCGCCCAGCGAGCCGACTCCCAACTGCACGGTATCTCCGTCGTCGATGAGCTCGGCGACGTGGGCGGCGATGCGCTGCTCTGTGGCGCCCGGTGCGCGGGTGGGATCTTCGGCCAGCGGCCGGTCTGTGCTGATGGTCGCCGCGAACCGGTCGAGCGGAATTCGTTGGGTGCCAACCGTGGCCGGCATCCTCTGGTTGATCTCGGCGATGAGCACCGGCGTGTGCCGCATCGCATCGGCGACGTAGTCGACACCTATGCCCAAAGAGCACATACCGTCTCGGTCAGGTGCGGACACCTGGATCAGGCCAACGTCACACGGCAGCCGACGTTCGGCGAACATCCGCGGTAGCGCCGAATAGTGGCACGGCACCACGTCCAGGCGTCCGGACCGGCTCAGCTCCCGAAGCTCGCCGAGACCGCCATAGGACACCATCGACATCCGACCGGGCATCGTGATGGCGAGCTGGTCGTTCCAGCTCAGCCCGGTGAACGTGCGGATCGGACCGATCCGGGGACTCTGCAAGATCAGCGCGTCGACCAACGGACGCGGCTCCGCGGCGGCCTGACCCCACCAGACTCCGTCATCTCGAGACAGGAATTGTCTGAAATCGATCACGTCGGTACCCGTTGGATCAAGGTTCCTGTCCCAAGGCCCCCGCCGCAGCACATCGTCACCAGGCCAAGGTCGGCCTCACGACGTTCGAGTTCGGCGACCAATGTGGCCAGCAACCGGGCGCCGGTCGCGCCCACCGCGTGTCCCAGTGCGATAGCTCCGCCGTTGACGTTCACGCGGTCGACGTCGGGACGCAGCTCGCGCTGCCAGGCCAGCACCACCGAGGAGAACGCCTCGTTGACCTCGAATAGGTCGATGTCATCGATGCTGAGGTTGTTGCGCTGCAACAACTTCCGGGTTGCCGGAATGGGCCCGGTCAGCATGATGATCGGATCGACGCCGACGGTGGTCTGGTCGACGATGCGGGCGCGTGCCCGCAATCCCAGGCGGTGCGCGGCGTCGCCGGAGCACAGCAGCACTGCTGCGGCGCCGTCGCTGATCGGCGAGGATGACCCGGCGGTGATCCGCCCGCCCTCCTTGCGGAACGCCGGTTTGAGGTTGGCCAAGGTCTCCACCGTGGTCTCCGGGCGCACGCACTGGTCGGCGTGGCGGACTTGGCCGTCGAGTGTCATCGGCACCATCTCGGCGACGAAGCGGCCGTCGGCGATAGCCTTGGCGGCGTTCTGGTGCGACCGCGCGGCGAAGACATCCATCTCCTCACGGCCCAGCTCCCAACGTTCGGCGATCAGCTCGGCGCTTTCACCTTGGTGCACAAAGGCGTAGCGGTCGCGCAGCTCGGCCGGCCAGGGGTCGCCGTATAGTTCGGAGATCTTGATGGGGGAGTCGATGGGGACGTGGCTCATGTGCTCCACGCCGCCGGCGATGACAACGTCGTGCGTGCCCGAGGCCACCAGCGCCGCAGCCATTTCCACCGCGGTTTGCGCCGAACCGCAGCGTCGGTCGAGCGTGGTGGCCGGTACTTCAGGCGGATAGCCCGCCTGGAGCCAGGCGTTGCGGGCAATGTTGCGTGACTGTTCACCGAACGGGGCGGTGCAGCCGATCACCAGATCTTCGACCACATCGGGCCGGATTTCGGTGCGCCTGATCAGCTCGGTGTAACAGGCGGCCAGCAGCGTATTGGGGTGGATGTCGCGGTACCACCCGCGCTCGGGATGCGATTTGCCGACCGGGGTGCGTACCGCCTCGGCGATGTAGACCTCGCGGCCCGTCGAAGCGAACGGCCCAGTCACGTTGCGGCGCATCAGATCACCGTCCCGCCGTCGACCGGCAGCACCTGCCCGGTGATGTACGACGCGGCGTCGGAGGCCAGAAAGACAAATGTCGGTGCAATCTCATCCGGGAAGGCCCACCGGCCCAAGGGAATTCGGGCCAGGGTTTTCGCGGCCAGCTTTTCGTTGCTGCGGATATTTTCCGTCATGGGCGTTGCGGCCAGTGGCGCGACGGCGTTGACGGTGATCGATTGGCGCGCCAGCTCGCGAGCCAGCGACTTCGTCAGGCCGACGATGCCTGCCTTGGCGGCCCCGTAGTTCGCTTGGCCGATGGTCCCGGTGAGGCCGGCCGCCGAGGTGACATTGATGATGCGTCCAGTGCCGTCGGACCGCATGTGGTGCAATGCGGCCTGGCTGCACACGAAGCTGCCGATCAGGTGGATGTCGATGATACGGCGGAAGTTCTCCTCGGAAAGGTCGGCGAACATCGCGGGTGCGATGGCGCCGGCATTGTTGACCAGGATGTGCAGTGCGCCGCCGCCGAGCTCGGCTGCGGCCGCGGCGGCTTCCTTCGCTGCTGCCGAGTCGCGCACGTCGAGCACCAAAGGCTGCGCAGTACCGCCGGCCGCGGTGATCGACTCCGCGGTGGCCACGGCGGCGTCCTTGTCGATATCGGTAACCACAACGGCCGACCCGGCGGCGGCGAAGGCACGGGCGATCGCCTGGCCGAGACCGCTGCCCGCACCGGTGACCAGCGCCGATCGCCCGTCGAGCCGGAAGACGTCACGCTGCGTCATCAGTAGCTCCTCGGCAGGCCGAGGACGTGCTCACCCAGGTAGTTGAGCACCATTTCCTGGCTGATCGGGGCGATGCGGGTGAGCCGGGCCTCGCGGAAGTACCGCGCCACGTGATACTCCTCCGAGTACCCCATGCCCCCGTGAGTCTGTAGGGCGCGGTCGGCGGCGTCGAACGCGGCATCGGCGCAAAGGTACTTGGCCGTATTGGCTTCGCGGGCACAGGATTTCCCGTTGTCATAGAGCCAGGTCGCTTTGCGCAGCATAAGTTCGGCGGCGTCCAGCCGGGCCAACGAGTCGGCCAGCGGAAACTGCAGTCCCTGGTTCATTCCGATCGGCCGGCCGAATACAACACGCTCGTTGCCGTAGCGCACCGCCGCGCGCAACGCGGCACGCCCAATGCCTAGCGCCTCGGCGGCGATGAGACAACGCTCGGGGTTCAGACCGTCGAGGATGTAGCGGAAACCCTGGCCCTCCTCGCCGACGCGGTCCTCCACGGGAATCTCGAGATCGTCGATGAACAACTCGTTGGAGGACACCGCGTTTCGGCCCATCTTGGGAATCGGGCGAATCTCGACCTTGCTGCGATCGAGGTCGGTCAGAAACAGCGTCATGCCATCCGTTTTACGGGTTGCGTCCTCGAATTTCGTGGTGCGAGTCAGCAACAGCACCTTTTCCGACTCCAGCGCCTTCGAGATCCACACCTTGCGCCCGCTGACTACGTAGTGATCGCCCTGGCGTCGCGCAAACGTGGTGATCTTCGTGGTGTCCAGTCCCGCGCCCGGCTCGGTGACGCCGAAACATACGTGCAGATCACCGGTGACGATGCGGGGCAGTGTTCGGGATTTGAGCTCCGCTGACCCATGCACGATCACCGGATGCATGCCGAATATCGACATGTGCATCGAGCTTGCGCCGTTCATCCCCGCGCCGCTGGCCGCAACCTCCTCCAGCAGAATGGATGCTTCGGTGATGCCGAAACCATGGCCGCCGTATTCCTCCGGCGTGGTGATGCCGAGCCAGCCGCCTTCGGCGAACGCGTCGTAAAACTCGGTCGGGAATTCGTGCTGTTGGTCCTTGGTCATCCAGTAGTGGTCGTCGAACTTGCCTGCAAGTTCGGCGACCGCAGCGCGGATCGTCTGCTGGTCATCGCTCAGCTGGAAGTCCACGACGCTCTCCACTCGAGATTTGGGGGTGTTCGATCTAAGGACTAATCATACTAATGGACAGACCAAAAAGGAAGGGCGCGTGTTGAGGCTCGCGTCACCCCCGGATGGTCACACCGTGGCTGGCATTAACGGCAGCGCGTTTGCGATCCGCTCGTTCCACACCGTCGGCGAGCCGAACAGCACCCGGTCGAGCTTGGCCCGCTTGTAGAAGAGCTGCAGATCGTGCTCCCAGGTGTAGCCGATCGCGCCATGGAGGGTTAGCGCGCTGTCGGCGAGCGCAGCCGCGGCGCCGGTGACCTGCGCCTTGGCGACCGCCGCATGAGTCGCGCGCTCAGGCAAACCTTCCTCCGCCGATTGTGCCGCGTAGCAGACGATGGACAGTGAGGACTCCACGGTGACCAGCATCTGCGCGGCGGCATGTTTGACCGCCTGGAATGATCCGATCGGGCGGCCGAACTGCTGTCGTTGCTTGCTGTAGTCGACGGCGAGTTGGAGCATCCGCTCCGATGCGCCCAGCGTGTCGGCCGCGACCAGAACCGCTGCCCGGGTGGCAACTTCGCTGAGAGCAGCCGCGGCGTCGAGCTCAAGCGGGCGCACCGCGACGTCCTCAAGTACCACATCGGCCACATCCCGCGAGCGGTCCAGCAGCGACCGGGCGTGAATCCCGATGCCGGGATCATTGCCATCCGCCAGCCACAGCGACATGGATTCGCCAGCAGTGATCGGGATCAGGAATCGCCGAGCCCGGGCGGCACCCAGTACACAGGGTATGCGTCCGTTCAGCCGGTCGGAACGTCTCTCTACCGAGGGCACCGCGGTTGGAATACGGTCAGCCCGCACCGCTAGTGCGGTCACCTCGCCGGACTCAGATGCCGCGCGCGCCAACGCCGGTTCGTTATCCAGCGCCGGAACCGCTATCGCCGACTGCAGCCAACTGGCCGAAGGCGTTGCGGAGCGCCCCAGCTCCCGCGCGGTGAGCGCGAGCTCCAAAAGGCCGCCGCCTTGGCCGCCGAGGTCCTCATCAAATCCGACCCCGGCCCAGCCGTCGGCGACGAACAGTCGCTCAAAGATGGAGATATCGCCGGCATCCAACCAGCCGCGGACTGCTGCCGGGCCAGCACGTTCGGCCAACCACTCGCGTAGCGAGGTGGTGAATAGCTCCTGTTCGTCGGAGAGCTCCCATCGCATCAGCGTTTCTCCTGCCACTTCCGTACCGGCGATCAGTACGGCTGGATTAAAAAATGGTATCTTAGGTCAGACCATAAACCATGAAGGGCATGTGATGGAAGCAGCAGATGCCACGACCACACCCTCGCGATCGGACATCAGTCTGAGCCCATTCGGGGTCCCCAAGGCGTCTGATGTGCTCGCCAACGAACTTCGCGAGCGGATCCTCACTGGCGATATCGCCGTGGGGACCTCGCTGCCCGCCGAGCGTGACCTGGTTATACAGACGCGGATGAGCCGGGCCACCGTGCGAGAGGCGCTGCGGATCCTCGAAGTGCAAAACCTCGTTCGCGTCAAAGCGGGGCGTGCCGGCGGAGCGTTCGTACAGCGGCCGACTACCAAGTCGATGGCCAACTCGGTGAGCATGCTCATCCGGGGCCGGCGCATCAACCTGGTCGATTTGACGGAAACGAGGGAGGCATTGGAGCCTTTCTGCGCCGAGATTGCCGCCCGCAACCGCACTGACGAGGATCTCACCGAACTCGACCGGGCCAACGATGCGATCGCCCACCCCGAAGCGGGACTCAATCAGTTCCTGCAAGCCAACCTGGATTGGCATGTGGGTGTATCGGTAGCCAGTCACAACGAGCTGCTGATCGGCTTCATGATGGCCCTATCGGAGGCAATTTACGCCGGCACCGAAAACCCGGCCTTCGTTGACACCAAGGTTCGTGCGGTGGCAAGCCGGGCACACCGGGCGATCACGACTGCGATCCGGGATCGCGACGCTGCAGCTGCCGGGCGGCGAATGCGCCGGCATGTGCACAGTTACGCCGCCGCCGTGGCCGAATCCGACGAGCGCGACGCGATCGACGTCGGCGACGCCGCCGTGGGCGAGTAGGGTACATCGCGCCCGAGCGGCACACCCGAGCACCTGCTCGGCGAACTGACTTGCCGTTTCAAGCCCGACACCGGCCGTGCCCCTGAGAACCGCAACGCTGCAGTCGGCGATAGTGAGGACTGCACGGAGATCACGGCACCTCGTCGAGGATCGCGGGAAGCGAGGACCGGTGGAACCCGTCGAAGGCCACATTGTTCCTGGCCGGCTGCAGATCCCACCATCCACGGCGGGCGTTCGGCGCTCCCCCGTCGATGCGGATGCAGGAGCCGGTGATATAGCTCGCCGCCGGCGACAGCAGAAAGACGATCGCCGCCGAGACTTCGGCTTCAGTTCCGAACCGCTGCAACGGGATACCTGGCGTCAAGTCGTTGCGAATAAACGCGGTGTCCTTGTCTTCGTAGGTGTCCAGACCCTGCGACGCGATCGATCCGGGGGCGACGGTGTTGACCCGGACACCCGATTCGGCCCATTCCGTCGCCGCGCACTCGCTCAGCGTGAGCATTCCGCCGCGCGCCGCCGCGGAATGGGAGAAATGTGGCCACCCGTGCCAGATGTCGGCGATCATGTTGACGATCGCGCCGCCGTGATCGATCATCCACCGGTTGTAGACCTCCCGCATGAAGATGAATCCACCGGTCAGATTGCTTCTGACCACGGCCTCGAATCCCTTTGTCGAGATGGTTCTCATCGGAGCGCGATATTGGCCGCCGGCGTTGTTCACGAGACCGTCGATGCGGCCATGGTCGGCCAGCACCCGCTCGACCATGGCGATGACCGCGTGTTCATCGCGAATGTCGGTGACATGGGCGGAAATCGAACCACCGTCGGATTCGATCTCACAACGCACACGCTCGAGTTTGTCCTCGTTGCGGCCGACGATCGCGACATGGGCGCCGAGAGAGGCCAACTCATGGGCGGTGCAACGCCCGATTCCGCTGCCGCCGCCGGTGATGACGACGATGTGGTCACGAAACAGGTCGCGACGGTAGATCGAGTTGTATGTCATGTGTTCCGTCCTGGGCTAGTCAGTGGCGCTCGGGGCGCGTCGTCACCCGGTCGGCGTCGCGCCGTTCGATGAACTCCTGCTTGCGTTCGACGATCTCCGGATTGCCCATGGTCGAGTAGCCATACAGGCATTCAAGCCTGAGCTGGTCGTCCAATGGGCGGCCGACGACCTCGAGGATGGTCTGCTTCGCTGATTCCACTGCGGCCCTGGGGTTTCGCAGAATCTTTGCCGCGATGTCCTCGGCGGTGGTCATCAGATCGCCGTGGGGCACAACCCGATTGACCAGATGTACTTCTTTGGCCCGTTGCGCGTCGATGGGTTCGCCCATTAGTTCCAGCTCCATCGCGATGCCCACCCCGACCGTGTTGACCAGCCGGACGATGCCCCCGTCGGCGAAATGCATGCCGCGCCGCATGTGGAAGAAGCCGAAGTTCGCGTGCTCGGAGGCGATCCTGATGTCGCAGGCTAGGGCGAGTTCGATGCCGCCTCCGATGACCCAGCCGTTCAGCGCCGCGATGATCGGTTTGGGCGTCCGATGTAGCCCTCGGGTGATCCGGCCCGCGAATCCCTTGTCGAGTAGGCTGCGTCCGAGTTCGGGCCCGGCGTTGAGCCACGGATCGACATGCGATTTGAGGTCGGCGCCCGCGCAGAAGGTCTTGTCTCCGGACCCGGTGAGGATCGCGATTCGGACATCCGGATCGTCGCGGAAATCTGTCCACGCCTCGAACAGCAGCTCATCGGTCTCGGTGTCGATGGCGTTGTGGACCTCGGGCCGGTTCAGCGTGATGTATGCGATCTGATCGCGCTTTTCGTAGATTACCTTGGCCATGGGAGTCCCTCCGGAGTCATGCCGAAACCGCGCCGCGGCCGGCCTTGTGTCGGGCAATGATGAGCTTCATGATTTGCGCGGTGCCGTCTCCGATCTGCAGGCCGAGGACATCTCGCAGGCGTTGCGCGTAGGGCAGTTCCTCGGTGTAGGCACCGTGCCCGTTGAGCAGCAGACACGTTTGAACGGTGTCGAACGCCAACTTGGGTGCCCACCACTTGCACATCGCCGCCTCAGCGGTGTGCGGCAGCCCCTGGTCCTTGAGCCACAACGTCTTCAGGCACAGCAACCGGCATGCCTCAAGTTGGGTCTCGGCCTCGGCCAATGGGAATGAAACACCCTGATGCGCGATCAGCGGTTTACCGAAGCTGGTCCGCTCAGCGGTGGACAGCCAAGTTTCGTCAAGCGACTGCCGGGCGACCGCCAGACACTGGAGCCCGATGAGGGCACGGCTGTAGTCGAAGCCCTGCATCACCTGCACGAAGCCGTCATTCTCCCGGCCGATCAAGTGCGTTGCCGGAATCACCACGCGGTCAAAGTGGACCGATCCTCGCCCGGCGCACCGACCGCCGAGATCGTCGAACTCGCTGGTCTTGACGCCCGGCAAGTCCAGGGGGACGAGGAAGGCGCTGATCCCACGTGCGCCGCTGGACTGAGCTCCGGAGCGGGCCCACACGACCGCGAACCCCGCCTGGGTCGCAAAGCTGGTCGACGTCTTCTCGCCGTCGAGGGTGTAGCTAGCACCGTTTTTGGTGGCCCGCAGTGTCAGGTTCGCGGCGTCCGATCCGCCGCCCGGCTCGGTCACCGCGATGGCCGGGATCATCTCGCCGGCGGTCACGGCGCGCAGCCACGGCGCGACCACCGCGGGATCTCCGTGCCGGGCCATGATCGCGCCGCTCAGCGACATCGTCACCATCAACTGGCCGATGTTGTAGTCGGACAGGCTGACGGCCTCGAGGACGAGACCCGCTGTCGTGCAGTCAAGTCCGAGGCCGCCATACTCTTCAGGCAGCTCTACCCCGAAGAGTCCGAGGTTGCCCATCGCCCGCAATGTCGCGCGGTCGAACGCACCTTCCCGCTCGCGTTGCTTGTAATACGGAGCCAGCTGCTGCTCACCGAAGCCGCGGGCCACATTGACCAGCGCCTCTTGCTCCGCGCTGATCGAGAAGCTCAAGGGTCCCGTCATGACCCTCCTCGTGATGATCTGCTGGCGACCTCCGGTGCGATGACCGCCGCGACGCGCGAGCGCGGCGATCGCGGTGCCCGACGACAGCCGACCGGTGACAGACACCTCAGTTGCCGCCATGATACATCATAGCATCGCGTGATGAGCATTTGTTCCGCGCACGAATTCTCCTTCACGCCGTCAAAGACGAGCGGGCCGAAGCGGTCATCGGGGCCGGCGGGGGAGCAACGAACCATTCCGCGGCAGGCCGTCGTCGCCGCGGTTCTGCCGCTACGGCGATCCGGCGTCACGCCCGACCGAGGAGGCGCGCGAGGCGCCTTGGCCCCGACTATCCGCCGCTGTACTTTCGGAGACGCTCCGAATAGTTGGCGTTGAAATCGGTGTAACGCTCTCGAAGTCGATCGCCTGGCCACCCCGCTGGGAGCAGCTCGTCCGGCAGGTACGGATCGAGCAGCAGGTGTCGGATGACTTCCGCTGTAGCGATGAACCCCTGGGCGAGACTCTCTGCCTCGTCAAGCTTCGTCAGCAATCGGTCCGCCTCGGCCGCCCATCCCGGCAAGTCCCAGAGCGACGCTGCCAGGCTGGACGAGTCAGAGTGGTGACTGACAAAAAACTCACACTGGTCTGCGATGACCCCGTCGAGCTCGCGAGAGAGGTTGTCCGGCCGCATCCACACCCCCTCGCGCAACTCGCCCATCCGGTGGCGCACCATGCTCTTGCGCAGGGCCACCCGCTCGGCCAACGGCCGGGTCGTGCTCGTGACGATGGCCATCTCCCACCCCCCAGTCCACCGCCGGGTGGGGGGCGAGGTGAGCGCATCCTGTTGGGCCTGCCGTCGCAGCAGCCGCTCGGACAGGCGGTACACGCCATTGTCGACGGTCACGTCGCCGTCCTTCACCATGCGCGTCAGGGCAACCCGGGTGGCGCGGTCTGCGATCCCAAGGAGCTCCCCAACCTTCACCAGGGCGCTAATTGGAAGCGCCGGGGGGTGGTATCCGAGCAGCGTGCTCAACGCGACCGACCGCGCGGTAAGCGGCGTGATCGACGGCAGGTGCCGGTCCGGGGCGGCGGGATACATACACGAACTCCATCACATCGATCGCAATGCGCTCACGCATCGGCAATGCAAACCTATTGCAGTGCACACGTAGGCCATTTCCTTCGTACAGCCCGATCCGGCAGTGACGTGTGTCTGGTCGGTCTGCGTGGGCGGCACACCCGACGGCGGGCGCAGGATCACACCAGGTAGACGGTCACGATCAGCGAGGTGACTGCGAGCAACCAGCCGTCGCAGACCAGCCGCAACGCCAGTGGCGCCCGACGCACCTCCATGAAGTGCCAAATCACCAATCGCACCTTGACGGCGGCGACGAGCATGATGGCCACCGTCGCCACCTCGGGCGTGACCGAGTTCTTCGAAAGCAACCAGGTCGATGCGCAGGTGGC
>DATFYT010000274.1:0-12047 GCA_035314925.1 Mycobacterium sp.
CCTTGGCGAGGTCGGCATCGGTCAATCGATCTTCGCGCAGCGGCGCGCAGAGGATGTTGGCTGCGGCCACCGCATCCGCGACAGCGAGGTTGATACCGACCCCACCGGCCGGCGACATGGCGTGCGCCGCATCGCCGATACACAGCAGGCCGGTGCGCCACCACGTCTTGAGTCGATCCACCCGCACATCGAGTTCGCTGGTGTCGTCCCAGGAGCCGATGTCGTTGACGTGTTCACGCAACTTCGGCTGTGCGGACACCAGACGCTCTTTGAACGCGTCCAGTGAGCCCTCTCGCGGGTTCTGCCCCTTCGGCACAACATGCGCGACCTGCCAATAGTCGCCTCGGTAGATCATGGCCATCATCAGGCCCTTACGGACTATGCCGACGAGCTCTTGAGGATCGCCCGGGCGCCATTTCAGCCGGAACCACAAGACATCGATCGGGGAGGTCGTGCTACCGATCTCCAGCCCCGCGGCGGCGCGCACCGCCGATGCGCGTCCGTCGGCACCGACCACCAGCTCCGCATGCACTTCCACCTCGGGGGTGCGCACCCCGACGACGCGACCGCCCTCGAAGATCACATCCTTGACCTCGGCGTTGCGGATCAAGGTGAATTCCGGATAGGCACTGGCCTTGTCGGCCAGAAAGTCCAGGAAGTCCCACTGCGGCATCAGCGCGATGTAAGGCTGCTTGAAGCCAAGCCATTTGAGCGCGCTGAAGTTGCCGAAGGTGCGGAGGTAGCCCTCGGTGTCGAAGGCGATTCGGGTGACCTTGGTGTGCGGTATACGCAGAAACTCATCGATGAAGCCCAATTCATCCATGATCCGTAACGTCGTCGGATGCACGGTGTCGCCGCGAAAGTCGCGCAGGAAGTCGTTGTGTTTTTCCAAAACAACGACGTCGACTCCGGCGCGAGCCAGCAACAGCGCATGAATCAGGCCCGCCGGACCGCCACCGGCAACACAGACCTGGGTTCGCAGAACTCGGGTCACGCCCCGACCCTACCCGGGGTCGACTGACTCACTGGCGGCCTCCCGACGGACCGGTCAACCGGAAGCGGGCACCTTGCGCTGAGCGCGCAATGCCTGGATCTCGCGCTCGAAATCGTCTGCAGACGAAAAGGACCGGTACACCGAGGCGAATCGCAGATAGGCCACCTCATCGAGTTCTCGCAACGGTCCGAGGATCGCAAGCCCGACCTCGTGACTGGGAATTTCCGGTGACCCGTTGGCCCGCACCGCGTCTTCGACCTGCTGGGCCAGCAGGTTGAGCGCATCGTCGTCGACCTGGCGGCCCTGGCAGGCCCGCCGCACACCGCTGATCACTTTCTCGCGGCTGAAGGGTTCGGTGACACCGCTGCGCTTGACGACCGCTAGCACCGCGGTCTCCACGGTGGTGAATCGCCGCCCACACTCCGGACATGACCTTCGGCGGCGAATGGCCTGACCCTCGTCGGCCTCCCGGGAGTCGACCACCCGGGAATCGGGATTGCGACAGAACGGACAATGCATGACCGCTCCTTCGCCGCGCCGACAACGGGATGTCTGAGACCACCCCGAGCGTACCTGCGGACTCCCCGCAGGCCTAGCGTCACCAGAGGTCGCGCGCGGTATCCGCGCCCGTCACCGCGGTTGTCGACGAGCATTGAGCCATCCCGGTTTCGGCGGCGCACGGCGGGGCCGTCAGCCCACCGGCGCGATCAGCGTCTGACCGGCGGTCACCGTCGCGGAGTCGAGTTCGTTCAGTTCGCGGATGCGCGCGGCGACTTGACCGGTCGGTGCATCGGGTGCGACGCGGGCCGCCAAATGCTGCAGAGTCTCCCCCGGCTCGACCCGCACCACCGCAAGCCGGTCGGGCATCTGGGCCGCCGCCTGCTCGGTGCCGCCATGCAGCATGCCACCGAAGTGCGCGACCAGCCCGAGCCACGCGGTGATCAGCGCCGCGAGCAGGGCCAGCGCCACCGTGGTCGCCGGCGTAATCGGACGTGGCCGATGCGGCGCCGTCGACATCAACACTCCGGTGCCCCGGTAGCGCGGGCGCGCAGCGACGGGTCGGGACGGCTGTGGACCCCGGGCGCCGGGCCGGCCACGGTCCGCCGGGCGCACCTGGACCGGCCGGCAACGGATCGGGGCGCTCGGCGCGATCATCTCGATGGGCATCATGTGCGTTCCTCCACTCGGCTCGTGTCGATCACTTGTTCGAAGCGTAATCGATAGTGTGTTCGAATTCCGAACATGTGATCGAACTGTTGCACACGCCTCAGACGATAAGACACCCCACCGACAACTTTTCCCAGCCGCAACAGGGGCAACATCAAGACACGCCTCGAACACATGTTTGATATCGCGGCTGGATGCCGCTACATTCGTCCGTATGAGCGACATCGATAGGCCGGACGGCGACCCTGACCGCACTGCGCGACCTGCAGATTCTGGGCTCACCGAGCGGCAGCGCACGATTCTGGACGTCATCCGCGCTTCGGTCACCAGTCGCGGATATCCGCCAAGCATTCGGGAAATCGGGGATGCGGTGGGTCTGACGTCGACGTCCTCGGTGGCTCACCAGTTGCGCACGCTCGAGCGCAAGGGCTATCTCCGTCGCGACCCGAACCGCCCACGCGCTGTCGACATTCGCGGCGCCGACGACACCGCGCGGCCGCCCGTTCTCACCGACGTCTCGGGCTCGGACGCGCTGCCCGAACCCACCTACGTTCCCGTTTTGGGACGCATCGCGGCGGGCGGGCCGATCCTGGCCGAGGAGGCCGTCGAAGACGTCTTTCCGCTGCCGCGCGAACTCGTCGGCGAGGGTGCGCTGTTCTTGCTCAAGGTGGTCGGTGACTCGATGGTCGACGCCGCGATTTGCGACGGCGACTGGGTCGTGGTCCGCCAGCAGAACGTCGCCGACAACGGCGACATCGTGGCGGCGATGATCGACGGCGAGGCCACCGTCAAGACGTTCAAGCGGACCGGTGGTCAGGTTTGGCTGATGCCGCACAACCCGGCCTTCGACCCCATCCCGGGCAACGACGCCGCCGTGCTCGGCAAAGTCGTCACGGTGATCCGCAAGATCTAGCTGCTGCGGAGTCGGCTACTCAGCCCGGGTGAAACCGTTCGCCTGCGCGATTTCTTCGGTGGCGAACCAGATTTCGGCGAGCGTGTCCTCATATAGTGCGCTGTCGGGCATGTAATAGACGCCGAAACTGGCGTTGGCCTTGACGGGGTACCCGTCCGGCACCTCGTACGGGTCATCCATCGGAAGGTGAATCGCCAACTGGCCGTGCGCAATTGGCGCAGCCGCAGCGAAATGAGTGGTGTCGGCGTCTTCGGCGTCAGCGGCCGCATGTCGCCCGCCTCGGATTTCGCTCGCTGTGGGAATCCGCGTCGGAGCCGTGTCGACCGAGTCGGGATCTTCGTCGAGGTGGTCTTCCAGGTGCTCGTCGAGGTGGTCTTCCAAGTGCTCGTCGAAATGTTCGTCCACGTGCACGTCCAAGTCGTCGTCCAACTCGGAAAACTCGGCAGGATCTTCGAGGTCGTCGGACCGCGGCTCGTCGACCAAGTCGGCACGCCCGGGTTGCATCCAGTCGTTGGCCGATTGGCTGGGCAGACGCACGGTCCGCGGACGCAGCGCCGCCCGATAGTCGTCGTCGGACAAGCTTGACGACACGAGATCGCTATCGGCATCCTGTGACCACCGGGACACCGACTCGGTCACGGCTTCGTAGCCGGCCTCGTCACCGCCGTCAAGTGCGGCGGCCTTGGTGTCACGTCCGGCAGCGCGGCGTAGACGCCGCCTCAACCCGACCAGCACAGCAGCCCCGACCAGCAATAACAGCGCCAGGCCGCCGACCGGTAACAACCAACGACGCCAGTTCAGCCCGCTGAGTCCGCCACCCGTCGACGAACCGGCCGGCGTCTTCTGCCCCGGCACCTGCAGACCGGACAGTGAAGATGCCAAGTTCGCCGGCTGGGTGCTGAACGTGTTCTTCGCCTGATTCCAGGCGATCTGGCCACCGGTGAACTTCTGCGTGAGCACGTCTTTGTTGGCCGTCTGCTTGCCCACCGGTGCGCCCAGTTTGCCGGTCGCTCCATCGAGTTTGTCCCACGCGGCCTTGATGGCGCCGCGGACCACAAACGCGCCGTGGTCGGACGTCCAGAAGATCACCGGCTTGTCGGCGGCGGCAAACGGGCTCACCCGGCTGGCCGGCTTGAGACCGCCGTCGGCCTCATTGGCGATCGGGAAGCCAAGGCTGCCGCCCGGGCCGCCCAGCGACTCGTACTTCGCCAAAACATCGCTCTCGATGGCGTTGGCGCCGGTGGCAGGGCTGAAGAAGATCTTGCCGCCGTCGAAGTTCTGGGCCAGCCCGTCGCCACCCACCGGGTATTGATCGCCTTGTTTGGCGCCTAACGTGCCAGAAGGACCGCCCGCCGCACGCCACGCCATGTTGATCGCCGCGGTCGGATCGATGGGTACTTGCAAGTCGGTGAGCTTGGTTGCCAGATCGGGCGGGACGGTGGTGAAGGCTTTAGCCAGCCGGTCCCATGACACCCGGCCGGAGCTGAAGGCCTGGGTGGCCAGTTCCCCGTCGTAGGTTTCGTCGCCGACCGGGACACCGAGCGCGCCACCGGAGCTACCGAGTTTGTCCCACGCGGCGTTGATCGCCCCGCGCACGACGAACGCGCCGTGTTCGGGGGTCCAGAAGATCAGCGGCTTGTCGCTGGCCGAGAAGGTGCTGACTCGGCTGTCGGGTCCTGCCAGCCCCGGCACCTCGTTGATGGTCGGGAAACCCAGATCGCTGGCGGCCGGGCCGCCGAGGGCTTCGTACTTGTCCAGGACGGCGCCCGACATCGCTTTGGCGCCGGTGGCAGGGGTAAAGAACATCTTGCCGTGGACGAAGTCCTGCGCGAATCCCTGTCCGGCGACGTAGCACTCGCCCTGCTTGGCGCCGAGATCCGAAGTGTCGCCGCCGGCAGCCTTCCATGCTGCGGTGATCGCATCGTCGGCTTCGCCCAGCGGGGATGCGACCGCGACCGGCTCCAACAGCGCCGTAGACAGGCCGATGGCCAGCGCCACCAGACCAAGCGCCGCCCGCCCCACGATGGTGCCCCGTCCTTGCTGCCCTGCCATCACACCTCCCGGTGTCCGCCCCACGCGCAGTTTGTGGACAGTTTCAACCGCGCGGCAGGCCGGCACAACTGTGGTCCGGCCGAAGGCAATTGCGATGTCATATCGAAGACCCTACGGAACCGTAGCCTGTCAAGGTCGAAATGATATCCACAACATTGCTGGGTGTCGCATTTTGCTCCTGCGATTTTGCGTTACGGTGCCCGATACCCGGGTGGGTCGCGGTCGAAACTGGCACACGGAAACGGGGCGGACATGGGCGCTTCCGCTCCGGTGTGGTCCGTCGCGATAGCTGTGATCGCCGCGCTCGTCGTGAGCGACTATGTATTCAGCGTCCGCCGCACCCACCCGTCGACGTTGCGCGAAGCACCGGCGTGGTCGCCAATTTATCTGGCAATTGCGATTGCATTCGGTGCTGGGTCTGGGCCTTCGGCGGGATATCCATGAGCGTCGAATATTTCGCTTGCTATGTCAGCAACGAAGCCCTTTCAATCGACAATTTGTTCGTCTTTTTGTTTACCGTGTCGCCGTTCCGCGGATCGCCCAGCAGAAAGTGCTGTTACTCGGCATCGTCTTGGCGCTGGCGACGCGCAATGTTGCTGGTGGTGATCGCCATCGGCGGATCGAGCTACTCGGGCAAGCGCACCAGGCGCACGACGCAGTCGGCCCGACTAGACGCCGAGGCTACGACCGATGATCTCCTTCATGATTTCGGTGGTGCCGCCGTAGATCGTCTGCACCCGTGCATCGAGATATGCACGCGCGATTGGGTATTCACGCATGTAACCGTAGCCACCGTGTAATTGCAGGCAGCGATCGATCAGGTGCACCTGCTTCTCGGTCGAATACCACTTGGCCATGGCGGCCTGCTCGGCGGACAGCTTCTCGTCGAGGTGCAGGCGGATGTACTCGTCGACCATGATGCGGACCACGGTGGCCTCGGTCGCCAGTTCGGCGAGCAGGAAACGGCTGTTCTGGAAGCTGCCGATCGATCTGCCGAAAGCCTTGCGCTCCTTGGTGTATTGCAGGGTCTGTTCGAGCACCGTCTCCATTGCGGTGGCGGCCATGATGGCGATCGAAATTCGTTCCTGCGGCAGGTTTTGCATCAAGTAGATGAAGCCCAGGCCTTCTTCGCCGAGTAGATTCTCGACGGGAACTTTGACGTCGGTGAATGACAGCTCGGCGGTGTCCTGGGCGTCCAGGCCGATCTTGTCCAGGTGCCGGCCACGCTCGAAGCCCTCCATGCCGCGTTCGACGGCCAGCAGCGAAAAGCCTTGCGCGCCTTTATCCGGACCGGTCTGGGCCACGACGATCACCAGGTCGGAGTTGATGCCGTTGGTGATGAACGTCTTCGACCCGTTAAGCACATAGTGGTCGCCCTGCTTGACCGCGCGGGTTTTGATGCCCTGCAAGTCGCTGCCGGTGCCCGGCTCTGTCATGGCGATCGCGGTGATCAGCTCGCCGGTGCAGAACTTGGGCAGCCATCGCTCCCTTTGTTCCTCGTTCGCCAAGCGCAGGAGATAGGGCGCTACCACATCGTTGTGCAGCCCGAATCCGATGCCGCTGTAGCGGCCCGCGGTGGTCTCCTCGGTGATGATCGTGTTGTAACGGAAGTCAGGGTCGCCGCCGCCGCCGTATTGCTCGGGCACCGCCATGCCCAGGAAGCCCTGTTTGCCGGCCTCCAACCACACCCCGCGGTCGACGATCTTCGCCTTCTCCCATTCGTCGTGGTGGGGGGCGACGTGGCGGTCCAGGAAGCCCCGGTACGACTCGCGGAACAATTCGTGCTCGGGTTCGAACAGCGTGCGCTGGTACTTGACGGCGCTACCCATTGGATGACCTCCGGCGGGATAGGGACTGTGCCGCCCAAGATATACCAACTACCAACCGGATGGTTGGGCGCCCCGAGGTGTTCGCCGGGCTTACAGTCAGCGACGTGGACGAAACGCTCCTGGTGCAGGAATGCGGGCAGCTGCTCGAGTTCTCCTACAACGACATGCTCTGCTACGCCGGGCCGTACTCGCCGGCCGGTGTAGCGAATGCCTTCAAAGTGATGCAACGGGCATTTGCCGCGTTATCCCCCAATCATCCGCCGCAGCGGCGATCTATCGTCATCCGCACCGCCTTTCAAGGGCCGGGAGCGCGCGACGGCTTCGAAGCCGTCACCCGGGCGGTGACCGACGGCCATTACACGGTCGACCCGGCCCTGGCGCGGCCCGATCGCGGGCGGCTGCTGCAGAGTTTCGTTTTCCAGATCACTATCGCCGGTCGCACGGCGACCCTGTTGCTGTGCAAGGGGTTCGTCACCGCTGAATTCATCGACCTCGCAGGCAAATCCCACCGCGATCAGGCCGAAGAGGCGCGCCTCGATCAGCTCAAGGCCGACCTGGCGCAACGGGTGCTAGCCGCGCCCGCCGAAGACGTCTACGACGTGGCCGACTGAGATTCGCCCCAACGGAACGTTAAGTTCCTGAACGCATGCTGAAAACTGATGTGAGTGTTTTCGTTAAAGTTGAAATGGCGAAAACGACTTCTGAGCCAAGCATGAATACGGTCTTCCGGACGAATCGTAAGTTGATTCAACTCGTCTTCCGAGACCAGCGTGTTGATAAACAGCCCTTCGAAAGCCCTGCTTTCCGCGCCGTCGAAGACGCCGCTTGTTGGGCGTCACTCAAGACAACTCGGAGACGGCGATTCTCGCCGACCTCCTTAGCAACCCTGGGCCGCCAATCCCCGGCAGCACCGACCTAACTGTCGGCGACCTCAGTAGTGCCGTGGGTACCTCAAGCTTCGACTCGGACCTGACGACGATCGCCAACGCGGACTACAGCCTCGCGTTGGGGGACTTCGAGGGTTACCTGGGTTCGTTCGCCGGCGACCTCGGCAGTCTGGGCAGCCTCGGCGACCTGGGCAGCCTCGGCGATCTGGGCAGCCTCGGCGACTTAGGCAGCCTCGGCACCGACCTGACCGCGATCCTCGACGGACTGACCGGTCTCCGCTGAGACCGTCAAGGCAGAAGCGCCGGAACCTCTGGGTTCCGGCGTTTCCGCTTTCTACGGCCCTTGTTAGGTCGCTGAGAACTCGCGCAGGCTCGCGGCCAGCGCGATCGGGACCCGCGCGCGGATCCGGGTGCCGTCGTTGGTGTGCTCGGTCTGCTGAACCCGGCCATCGGCATGCACACGCGACACCAAATCGCCACGGTCATAAGGGATTACGACGTCGATCGCGGTGTCGGTCGGAGCAGCCAGCTCAGCCATCCGCCGGCGCAGCGCGTCGACACCGTCCCCGGTGTGTGCCGAGACGAACACCGCGCCCGGTAGCGCACGGCGCAACTTGGCCAGCGCCAAATCGCCTGCGGCGTCGATTTTGTTGACCACCAACAACTCCGGCGCGGCACCGCCGTGACGGTCGGCGACCACTTCGGAGATCACCTGGCGGACCGCGCTGATCTGGGCTAGCGGGTTGACGTCGGAGCCGTCGACGACATGTACCAACAGATCGGCGTCGACGACCTCCTCCAGCGTCGAACGGAACGCCTCGACCAGCTGCGTCGGCAGGTGCCGCACGAAACCCACCGTGTCACTGACCACAAATGCACGGCCGTCGTCGAATTCGCCTCGGCGCGTAGTGGGTTCGAGGGTCGCGAACAGCGCGTCCTGCACCAGCACGCCGGCGCCGGTGAGAGCATTCAGCAGGCTGGACTTGCCGGCGTTGGTATAGCCGACGATCGCAATCGACGGCAGATCACTGTCCAGTCGGCGGCTACGTTGGGTGTCGCGAGCCTGCTTCATCGCTTTGATGTCGCGGCGCAGCTTAGACATTCGCTCGCGGATGCGGCGGCGATCGGTCTCGATCTTCGTCTCACCGGGACCACGCAGACCCACACCGCCGCCGCTGCCGCCGGCGCGACCGCCGGCCTGCCGCGACATCGACTCACCCCAACCGCGCAGACGCGGCAACATGTACTCCATCTGTGCCAGTGCCACCTGGGCCTTGCCTTCGCGGCTGGTGGCGTGCTGGGCAAAGATATCGAGGATCAGCGCTGTGCGATCAATGACCTTGACCTTGACGGCCTTCTCCAGCGCGGTCAGCTGCGCCGGTGACAGCTCGCCGTCGCAGATGACGGTGTCGGCCCCGGTCGCCAGCACCACCTCACGCAACTCCTGCGCCTTGCCCGACCCGATGTAGGTCGACGCGTCCGGCTTACTGCGACGTTGGACCATCCCTTCGAGCACCTGCGAGCCGGCGGTCTCGGCGAGCGCAGCCAGTTCAGCGAGGCTGGCGTCGGCGTCGGCGGCGCTGCCCTCGGTCCACACGCCGACGAGCACGACCCGCTCGAGGCGCAGCTGCCGGTATTCGACCTCGGAGACATCGGCGAGTTCGGTGGATAACCCGGCGACGCGGCGTAGCGCCGCCCGGTCGTCGAGCGCAAGTTCACCCGTGCTGGGGGTGTCGTTTTCGGGAAAGTCTGGATACGTCATAGTCAATTAGATGGTGCACGCCAAAGCGGCGACACGCACGCGAATTAACGCTGCGCTGACAGCCACCATTCCTCGCTGAGTTCGCCTCGGGCCACCAGCACCGACGGCCCACGCAGGTAGCTGGTCGCCTCGCTGATGGTGACGACGACGTCGCCGCCCGGAATCCGCACGGTGAGCGTGCCGCTGGCCGCACCCGCGTAAGACAGTGCAGCCACCGCGGCAGCGACAGTTCCGGTTCCGCAGGAACGAGTTTCGCCCACGCCGCGCTCGTGCACCCGCATGTTGACCGCGCCATCAGCCGGCGCGGTGAGGACTTCGACGTTGACCCCGTCCGGGAATTGCGCATTGTCGAACGTCACCGGCGCCGCGACGTCGAGAGCCGCCAGCGAGGCGACCGTCAACGCAGGGTCGACACAGGCCAGGTGCGGGTTGCCGACGTCGACCGCCAGCCCGCTGAAGGTGCGGCCGCCGACGACAGCCTGTCCCTCCCCCACTGTGTTGGTCTTGCCCATGTCGACGCTGACGTCGGCGTTGGTCGCATCGACGCGATGCAGGACGACGGGTCGCGGGCCGGCCAGTGATCCGACAACGAACTCGTCTCGGGATTCCAATCCGCTGGCACGCAGGTAATGAGCGAACACCCGCGCACCGTTGCCGCACATCTGCGCCGTCGACCCGTCGGCGTTGCGGTAGTCCATATACCAGTCGTCGGCGCTTACGCCGTCTGGCACGCGATCGAGCACCCCCGCGGCCAGCACAGCACCCGCCGTTGTGACCCGCAGCACGCCGTCGGCACCGAGGCCACGGCGCCGATCACACAACGCGGACACCACCGCGGGCGTCAGCGTCAGCTTGGCATCCAGATCGGGCAGCAACACGAAGTCGTTCTGGGTGCCATGGCCTTTGGCGAACATCACCCGCTCAGGATACGTGCCGAGGCATCGTCCGGTGGCCCTCGCAGCGGTCGCCGCGCCCACACGGGTCAGGGCCCGCCATACCGACGCACCGAGGCGCCGGCGCCAACGGCGTTCAAGGCGGCAAAGGTAGCGCCGGCCAAGCCGGCGCTACCGGTTAGCCCCAGGCGCGTAGCGCCGCGTCCGCATTGTCAGGCGCGCTGGCATCCAGCCACTGGATCCGGTGGTCACGGCGAAACCACGACCGCTGGCGCCGCACGTAGCGGCGGGTGCCGATGAAGGTCGGTTCACGTGCAGCGTCGCCGTTACCGCCGGCGTCGAGGTCAGCCAGAACCTGCGCATAGCCCAGCGCCCGCGATGCGGTGACGCCGTCACGCAGCCCACGGTCAAGCAGCGCAACCACTTCGTCGACCAGGCCGTCAGCGAACATCGTCTCGGTACGCCTGGCCAGTCGATCATCGAGAAGCTCCGTGCCACAATCTAATCCGACGATCGCGGTGTCCCAGCGCGGTGTACCGATGACGGGTGCCGACGCGGCGAACGGCTGCCCGGTGAGTTCCACCACCTCCAGCGCGCGCACGATGCGCCGACCGTCGGTCGGCAGGATCGACGCGGCGGCGGCGGGATCGCGATCCGCCAGTTCGGCGTGCAAGCTCCCCACCCCGACCTCGGCGAGGCGCTGCTCCCATTTCGCCCGCACCACCGGGTCGGTCGTCGGGAAAGACCAGTCGTCGAGCAGCGATTGGATGTAGAGCATCGACCCGCCGACCAGCACCGGCACCCTGCTTCGGGCCGCGATAGCCTCGATGTCGGCGGCCGCGGCGTCCTGATAGCGGGCGACGGTCGCGGTCTCGGTGACGTCGAGGACGTCGAGCTGGTGATGCGGTATGCCGCGCCGTTGCGCGACAGGCAGTTTCGCGGTGCCGATGTCCATCCCACGGTAGAACTGCATCGCGTCGGCGTTCACGATTTCCCCGCCGAGCCGTTCTGCGACGGCGAGGGCCAGCTGCGACTTACCGGTGCCCGTCGGGCCGACGATCGCCAGCGGCCTCACGGCTGCCAGACGCCGGCGAAGTACCCGACGCCGTAGGGCGCCGACCGGTACAGCTCCTTGGCCGACCGCGGCGGCGGCTCGGCCAGACCCGCCAGCACACCGAAGGCCACCCGTCCCACCACCCGCTCGGGCAGCCGGGTCAGCGCGGCCACGTCGCCGCAGCCCAGCGCGTCATCCAGGACACGCTGAACATCGACGTCAGCGGGGTGGTAGCCGCCCGGGGCGGCCGGGTTCAAGGTGTTGGCGCCGTCAGCGATGACAAGCACGCCCGTCGGCTCGGTCGATTGCTCAACCTCGTTGCGCAGTTGCCTGCCGAGGGCCAGCGCAGCATCCAAATCGTGGTTCGCGGCGAAGACGCGGACCTCGGCGCGCGCGTCTGGCTGAGCCTGATCCCGCATCCACCCGGCGATCAACGCGCACAGCGGCAGCTCGACCGGCGGGCCGCTTGCCTCCGGCGAGAGCCGCACCACCAGAT
>DATFYT010000275.1:0-45689 GCA_035314925.1 Mycobacterium sp.
AAATTGCTGACCCCGATGGACCGGATCCGGCCCTGGTCGCGCAGATGGGCGAACGCCTTGAAGGTGTCGACGAACTTGTTCAGCTTCGGCATCGGCCAATGCACCAGGTACAGGTCCAGGTAGTCGGTCCCCAGCCGATCCATGCTGGCGTCGAATGCCGCCTGGGTGCTCTCGTAACCCTGGTCGGCGTTCCACAGCTTGGTCACCAAGTAGAGTTCGTCTCTGGGCACGCCGGACTCGGCGACAGCGCGGCCGGTTTCACGTTCGTTTCCGTACATCGCCGCGGTGTCGATATGGCGGTAACCGGCGCGCAGCGCGGTGCCCACCGCCTGCTCGGTGTCCGCGGGCGGGATCTTGAATACGCCGAATCCGACAGCGGGAATGCAATTACCGTCGTTCAGTTGGACCAGGGGATTGGAGGGGCTAGCCATGACACGAAGTCTGCCAGGCGCGCCGGACCTGCAGGCCAAGGCGCTACGGGCGCCCGGGGGCTGGGCCGGTCGGCTGCAGAGCGTCGCGACCAACGTCGGCATGAAGGTCCTTCCCTGGGTCCCGACGCGCGCCAAGCGGATGCTGGCCGGGGGACGCTCGGTAACGATTGACGGCAATACGCTGGATCCGACGTTGCAGCTGATGCTGTCCGCGCAGCGAGCTGTCGGCATCAACGGCTTGGCGGTCGAAGGGGACCCAGCGGCCTCCCGGGCACAGGCGCGCGAGATGACTCGAGCGTTCGGTGGCCCGCAGATCCACGTCGGCGTGGACGAGGTGTCGATACCCGGACCGGCCGGCGCGATCGCAGCTCGGCACTACCGCCCGGTGACTGCCGAGCCGGCGCCCCTGCTGGTCTTCTACCACGGCGGCGGCTGGGTGATCGGCGACCTGGACACCCACGATGCGCTGTGCCGGTTGACCTGCCGCGACGCCGGCGTTCATGTGCTGTCGATCGATTACCGGCTGGCGCCTGAGCACCCGGCACCGGCGGCGGTCGACGACGCCTATGCGGCCTTTCGGTGGGCCCACGAACACGCCGGCGATCTAGGGGCGATCCCCGGCAAGATTGCCGTCGGCGGCGACAGCGCCGGCGGCAACCTGGCGACAGTCGTATCGCAGCTGGCACGCGACGACGGCGGCCCGATGCCGGCGCTGCAGTGGCTCATCTATCCGCGGACCGACCTCACCGCGAAGACCCGGTCGCAGTCGTTGTTCGCCGACGGTTTCGTGCTGACCAAGCGCGACATCGATTGGTTCGAGGCGCAGTACCTGGACTGCTCGGATCTTGAGCCGACGGATCCGCGAGTGTCGCCATTGCTGGCCGAGAGTTTGTCGGGGCTTCCGCCCGCGCTAATCGCGACCGCGGGCTTCGACCCGCTGCGCGACGAAGGCGAGCAGTACGCCGCGGCGCTGCAAGCTGCCGGTACTGCCGTCGATTTACGCTCCATGGGATCGCTGACTCATGCCTTCGCCAACTTCTTCCAGCTCGGCGGCGGCAGCGCCGTCGCTACCACCGAGTTGATTTCGGCATTGCGCGCGCACCTCAGCCGCGTCTGAGCTCGACTGCCGACCTGCGTCGTCGCCGGACTGAGCTGGCAGTAGCGCAAGAGACGAGATACGCGGCTCTCAAGACATTGTGTTGGGGATGGCGGGGGTGATATGGCGGACATCGTTGAGCAACAGTGAAACGATACTGGCGTGGACCCCAGCGGGGATGGTGGCGGTGGACTGACCCCGACGGGGTTGATCTGCGGTTCCTGCGGCGCGCAGTCCAGCTCGACGGCCAAGTTCTGCGGCGAGTGCGGTACCCGCCTGACGGAGGCCACCCGGTCGGCTGAATACAAGCAGGTCACGGTTCTCTTTGCCGACGTGGTGCACTCGATGGACATTGCGGCAGCCGTCGGGCCGGAGCCGCTGCGTGAGATCATGACCGAGCTGGTCAACCGCTCGACGGCGGTGGTGCAGCGCTACGGCGGCACGGTGGACAAGTTCACCGGCGACGGCATCATGGCCGTCTTTGGCGCACCGACGGCGTTGGAAGATCACGCGCTGCGCGCCTGTCTGGCGGCGCTCGGGATTCAGGATGAGGTCAAGCGGCTGGCGGTTGAGGTTGAGCGCCAGCACGGTGTGGACCTGCGGCTGCGGATAGGCCTCAATTCCGGCCAGGTCATTGCCGGTGAGATTGGTTCGGGCGCTAGGGGTTACACCGCGATTGGTGAGCAGGTGGGCCTGGCGCAGCGGATGGAGTCGGTGGCGCCGCCGGGTGGGGTGATGCTCAGC
Source organism: Mycobacterium sp. (assembly GCA_035314925.1). Lineage (GTDB taxonomy): Bacteria > Actinomycetota > Actinomycetes > Mycobacteriales > Mycobacteriaceae > Mycobacterium. The sequence goes on from DATFYT010000275.1 coordinate 2,272, forward strand.
GAGTCGACGGCGCGGCTGGTCGAGGGCGCGGCGGTGCTGGGTGAGCCGGAGATGGTGCACATCAAGGGCGCCGAGGAGGCGGTGTCGGCGCGGCAGCTGCTGGGCATGGCGTCGCAGCCAGGGGGGATCGGTCGCTTTGACACCACGTTGGTGGGACGTCAATGGGAAATGAACACCGTCACAGCCATCCTCGACCGATCGATTGAGGGCCACGGAGGTGTGGTGTGTGTGGGGGGAGCGGCGGGCATCGGCAAGAGCCGGCTGGTTCACGAGACCGCCGCGATCGCGCGCGGCCGGGGTGTCGAGGTGTTTTCGACCTTTTGTGAGTCGCATGCCGGTGACATCTCGTTTCATGTGGTGGCGCGGCTGCTGCGGGCCATCGCCGGGATCAGCGATCTTGACGGTGAGGCCGCGCGGGCGCGGGTGCACGGCCAGGCTCCCGACGGGGTCGACCCGCAGGATCTGGTGTTGCTGGACGACCTGTTGGGCATTCGTGACCCGGATACCGAGCTGCCGCCCATCGACCCGGCCGCGCGGGGGCGGCGGTTGACCGCGCTGATCAACGCGGTGTCGCTGGCGCGCACCGAGCCGGTGCTCTACATCCTCGAAGACGCGCACTGGATCGACGCGGTCAGCGAAACCATGCTGGCTGGGTTCTTGAAGGTGATCCCGCACACCCCGGCGATGGCGCTGATCACCTACCGCCCGCACTACCACGGCGCCCTCGCGCAGGTGCCGGGCGCGCAGACGGTGGCGCTGGCACAGCTGGGTGATGCGGACACCTCGGCGTTGGTCGGTGAACTGGTGGGCCCGGATCCCTCGGTGGGCGCGGTGGCCGCGTTGATCACCGAACGGACTGCGGGTAACCCGTTTTTCGCGCAGGAGATGGTGCGCGAGCTTGCCGAACGCGGTGTGCTCGAGGGCCAGCGCAGTGGCTACCGGTGCCGCGCCGATGTGGCCGAGGTCAGCGTGCCGGCCACTGTGCAGGCGGTCATCGCCGCGCGAATCGATCGCCTCGAACCGCGGGCCAAGCAGACGCTGAGCGCCGCGGCGGTGATCGGATCACAGTTCGGCCCGGATCTGTTGATCAGCCTGGGGATCGATGCGGCCCTCGAGGCGCTGGTCGAGGCGGAGTTGATTGATCAGGTGAGGTTCACCCCGCGCGCCGAGTACGAATTTCGGCATCCGTTGATCCGCGCGGTGGCCTACGAGTCACAACTGAAATCAGACCGTGCCAAGCTGCACCGGCGCCTGGCCGCGGCCATCGAGGCCGGCGAACCGGGATCGGTCGAGCAGAACGCGGCGGTGATCGCCGAGAACCTGGAGGCAGCCGGCGATGTGCAGCTCGCGTATGGCTGGCATATGCGTGCCGGCGCGTGGTCGACGCACCGCGATATGGCCGCGGCGCGGCTGAGTTGGGAGCGGGCGTGCGAGATCGCCGACGCGTTGGCCCCCGACGATCCGGCGCGCATCGGGATGCGTATCGCGCCGCGCACCCTGCTATGTGGCACCGCCTACCGAGTCCATGCGAAAGACTCCCTGACGCGCTTTGAGGAGCTGCGTGAACTGAGCACGCTCGCCGGCGACAAGGCGTCGTTGGCGATGGGCATGGCCGGGCACGTGATGAACCACTTTATTCACGCCCGCATGCGGGAGGCGTCGGCGCTGGCATCCGAACTCATGGCCCTGGTCGAGGCGATCGCGGATCCGGACATGACGGTCGGGCTGTCGTACGTGGCGAAATTCATCAAGATGGAGACCGGCGAATACACCGACGTGCTGCGCTGGTCACAAACCGTCATCGAGCTGGCTGACGGCGACCCCACCAAAGGCAACTTCCTCATAGGGTCTCCGCTGGCGTTCGCCCACGCCACGCGCGCGGTTGCCCGGGGGGGCCTGGGCCACCCGCTGGCAGAGGTGCTGCCTGCCCTCCCCGTCGCCGCAGCCATGTCCCGTGCGACGGACCCGACGACCCATGCCATGGTGATCGCCTTCACATACGGACTTGGGATAGCCATCAAGGTGCTGCTGGCCGACGACGCCGCGCTGGAGCTCATTGATGAGGCGCTGCAGATCGCCGAACGATCCGCTGATGATTTCGCGCTGGGCCACGCCCGATACGCGCTGGGCCTGGCGCTGCTGCACCGCGACTCCCCAGCAGATCGTGAGCGCGGACTGCAGGTGCTCACACAACTTCGTGACATGTGCCTACACGAGCACTGGACCCTATCCGAGGTACCAGAGATCGAGGCTTTCATCGCCTGGGAGCAGGCCAGGCGTGGAGACCTCGATGGTGCCATCGCGGCGTTGCGGGCAGCCGTGGACGACCTGTTCGATGCGGGACAGTTCGCCTGGTCCATTCCTCCCACCGGCATGTTCGTGGAGACGCTGCTGTCCCGTGGCGGCGAGGCTGATCTGCAGGAAGCCCAAACCGCGATCGAGCGGTTGGCCGCCGCCCCGAACCACGACATGGTGGACCGCGAGATCTATCTGCTGCGGCTCCGCGCGCTGCTGGCCGGCGCCCGTGGCGACGAGGCCGCCCACCGCGATCTCCTCCAGCAATACCGCGCCATGGCCACAAAGCTTGGCCGGCTAGGGCATATGGCGATGTCCGATTCGTGGACTGTCCGCACTGCGGCGGCAGGCGCAAGCCGAATGTTATCTGCTTCGGCGAAGATGTCCCGAAATCCCATGTTGAACAAGGCTATTCAATGGTCGACGGCGCGGAGGCGTCGTCGCTGACCGTGTTCTCGGACCACCGATTTGTGCGGTGCGCCGCGGCGCACGAAGTCGGGTCGGTCGTGGTTGGCCTGAAATCACTGTCCGGGTCTCCGCCCGCGCTGATCTCGACCGCGTGCTTCGACCCACTGCGTGACGAAGGTGGTCGGTACGCGGCGGCGCTACGCGCTGCCGGGACTCCCGTCGACGTGCGCTCGTTGGGGTCGCTGACGCATGGCTTCGCCAGCTTATTCCCGCTCGGCGGCGGCAGTGCCGTGACAACACCGAGTTGGGTTCGGCATTGCGGGCTCACCTCAGCCGCGTCTGAACTGGAGCTACCACGCCGGTACGCTTAGACGCTATCGCCGACCGCGCCGCGGTCGGACGCAGCGGACTATCACACGACGGAGGGTGAGCGAGCCCATGGGCGCCAAAGCCGACAAATCGAAACGCCCAGCCAGCTACGACTTGAACGCCGCCGGGCGCCGACGCGACATACTGGTCAGGATCGGGCTCACTGCGATCGTGATGCTGTTCGCCGTCGTTCTGGTCGGCTACATCGTGACCTCGCACAACAAGAAGACGTCCGCTGCCGAGCGGTCAGTCCGGGTGACGTCGAGCAAGCTGGTTACCAACAACGGCAACCCCAAGGCGGTCGTGACGTTCTACGAGGACTTCCTCTGCCCGGCCTGCGGGAACTTCGAGCGAGGATTCGGACCCACGGTGTCGAAGCTCATTGACACTGGCGCGATCGCCGCTGACTACTACATGGTCGGGCTGCTCAGCAGACCGCAGAACGACGATTACTCATCGCGGGCCGGTAATGCCGCCTACTGCGTCGCCGACGAGTCGGTCGACGCGTTCCGCCGATTCCACACGGCGCTGTACAGCAAGGAAATCCAACCGTCCGAGACGGGCACCACATTTCCCGACAACGCGAAGCTGACCGAGCTTGCCAGAGAGGCCGGCGTGGTGGGCAAGGTTCCAGACTGCATCAAGTCCGGCAAGTACACCTCGATGGTCGACGGGTTGGCCACGGCCGCGGGCATCCACGCCACCCCGACTGTCCGCATCAACGGCCAGGACTACCAATGGTCGACGCCGGATGCGTTGGTGGCCAAGATCAAAGAGATCGTCGGGGATGTCCCGGGCCTCGACACGGCTGCGACCCCAGCGGCGTCGTGACCGTCGCGGCGTCAGCGCAAACTGGCGAGCCGGTTGAGGATTCGGCTTCCCCGTCTCGGTGGGCAGCGACGGTACCGCTGGCGAGCGCGTGGTGGGTGCTGATCGCCGGGGTGATCGGGCTGATCGCGTCGACCACCCTGACGGTGGAGAAGATCAAACTTCTGCTCAATTCGTCGTACGTGCCGTCGTGCAACATCAACCCAATCGTGTCCTGCGGTTCGGTGATGACAACGCCGCAAGCCTCTGTGCTGGGTTTCCCCAACTCGCTCATCGGTATCGCCGCGTTCGCCGTCGTCACGGTCACCGGCGTCTTGGCTGTAACGAAAGTTCCGTTGCCACAATGGTATTGGATCGGAATCGCTGCCGGGACACTGGGCGGGGCCGTGTTCGTGCACTGGCTGATCTTTCAAAGTCTCTACCGGATCGGGGCCCTGTGCCCGTACTGCATGGTGGTGTGGGTGGCCACCATCTCGCTGTTGGTGGTAGTCAGCACGGTCGCCTTCCGGCCGGCCGGTGACGGTCCCAATAACGTGGTGATACGTGAGCTCTACCGTTGGCGTTGGTCGATCGCCGCGCTCTGGTTCACCGCAGTTTTCCTGTTGATTCTGGCCCGATTCTGGGCCTACTGGTCGACGCTTCTGTAACAGTCGAAGTAAGGGACGCGCGTGATTTCGAAAGTTTTGGTAGCCAATCGTGGCGAGATCGCGATCCGCGCGTTTCGGGCTGCCTACGAGCTCGGTATCGGCACCGTCGCTGTCTATCCCTACGAAGACCGCAACTCGTTGCATCGGCTGAAAGCTGATGAGTCGTACCAAATCGGTGAGGTGGGCCATCCGGTGCGGGCCTATCTTTGGGTCGGCGAAATCGTCGATACGGCACGCCGTGCCGGCGCCGACGCGGTGTACCCGGGTTACGGGTTCTTGTCGGAGAACCCTGATTTGGCGGCCCAGTGCGCGAAGGCGGGCATCACCTTCGTGGGCCCTAGTGCCAAAGTGCTTGCGCTGACCGGTAATAAGTCGCGCGCGATCGCGGCGGCGCGTGAAGCCGGTCTGCCTGTCCTCACCTCGTCTGCGCCCTCCGCCTCCGTCGACGACCTGGTGTCGGCGGCGGCGGATATGCAATTTCCGTTATTCGTCAAGGCGGTCGCCGGGGGCGGGGGCCGCGGGATGCGACGGGTCAGCCAGGCCGACGCGCTGCCCGAAGCCATCGAGGCAGCCAGCCGAGAGGCCGAGTCGGCGTTCGGGGATCCGACGGTCTATCTCGAGCAGGCGGTGATCAACCCGCGCCACATCGAGGTGCAGATCCTGGCCGACACGCACGGCAACGTGATCCATCTCTACGAGCGGGACTGCAGTGTGCAGCGGCGCCACCAGAAAGTCGTCGAGCTGGCACCCGCACCGAACCTGCCCGAGGAATTGCGGGCCAAAATCTGCGCCGACGCGGTGGCTTTCGGCCGCCACATCGGCTACAGCTGCGCGGGGACGGTGGAATTCCTGCTCGACGAGCGTGGGCATTACGTCTTCATCGAGATGAATCCGCGCATCCAGGTCGAGCACACCGTCACCGAGGAGATCACCGACGTCGACTTGGTCTCCAGCCAGCTGCGCATCGCGGGGGGAGAGACCCTCGAGGATTTGGGCTTGCAGCAACAGGCCATCCGGCCGCACGGCGCGGCGCTGCAATGCCGGATCACCACCGAAGACCCGGCCAACGGCTTCCGGCCGGACACCGGACGAATCAGCGCCTACCGCAGCCCGGGCGGGGCGGGCATCCGGCTGGACGGCGGCACCAACCTGGGCGCGGAGATCAGCGCACACTTCGATTCCATGCTGGTCAAGCTGACCTGCCGGGGCCGCGACTTTCCCGCCGCGGTGAACCGGGCGCGCCGCGCGATCGCAGAGTTCCGCATCCGCGGCGTGTCGACGAATATCCCCTTCCTGCAGGCGGTTCTGGATGACCCGGACTTCCAGGCCGGTCGTGTCACCACGTCGTTCATCGACGAGCGTCCGCAGCTGCTGACGGCGCGGTCGTCGGCCGACCGCGGCACCAAGATCCTCAACTACCTGGCCGACGTTACGGTCAACAAGCCACACGGCTCACGACCGTCCACGCTGTACCCGCACGACAAGCTGCCCGACGTCGACCTCGGGGTTGCACCGCCGCCCGGGTCCAAGCAGCTGCTGATCGAGTTGGGGCCTGAGGGTTTCGCGCGCTGGCTGCGGGACTCGTCGGCGGTAAAAGTCACTGACACGACGTTCCGCGATGCCCACCAGTCGCTGCTGGCGACGCGGGTGCGCACCAGCGGGCTGCACAAGGTCGCGCCGTACCTCGCGTGGACCATGCCGGAGTTGCTGTCCGTGGAGTGCTGGGGCGGTGCGACTTACGATGTGGCGCTGCGCTTCCTGCAAGAGGATCCTTGGGAGCGCCTGGCGACACTGCGTGAAGCGATACCCAACATCTGTCTGCAGATGCTGCTGCGGGGCCGCAATACCGTTGGCTACACACCGTATCCGGAGCTGGTCACGTCGGCGTTCGTGGAGGAGGCGACGGCCACCGGTATCGACATCTTCCGAATCTTCGACGCGCTGAACAACCTCGACTCGATGCGCCCGGCGATCGACGCGGTACGCGAAACCGGTACTGCGATAGCCGAAGTCGCGATGTGCTACACCGGCGATCTGAGCGACCCGGGTGAGCGGCTCTACACGCTGGACTACTACCTGAAGCTGGCCGATCAGATTGTCGACGCGGGTGCCCACGTGCTGGCCATCAAGGACATGGCCGGACTGCTGCGCCCACAGGCGGCACAAAAACTGGTCAGCGCGCTGCGCAGCCGCTTCGACCTGCCTGTGCACTTCCACACCCACGACACACCCGGTGGCCAGCTGGCCAGTTATGTGGCGGCGTGGCATGCGGGTGCCGATGCCGTCGACGGTGCCGCCGCGCCGATGGCGGGAACGACCAGCCAGCCCGCACTGAGCTCGATCGTCGCGGCCGCCGCCCACACCGACTACGACACCGGTTTGTCGCTGTCGGCGGTGTGCGCGCTGGAGCCGTACTGGGAGGCGCTACGAAAGGTGTATGCGCCCTTCGAATCTGGACTGCCGGGGCCGACAGGACGGGTCTATCATCACGAGATCCCGGGGGGTCAGTTGTCGAATCTGCGCCAGCAGGCCATCGCGCTGGGGCTGGGGGACCGGTTCGAGGAAGTCGAGGAAGCCTACGCCGGCGCGGATCGGGTGCTCGGCCGGCTGATCAAAGTCACCCCCTCGTCGAAAGTGGTCGGCGATTTGGCGCTGGCGCTGGTCGGCGCGGGGGTGAGCGCCGACGAATTCGCGGCAGAGCCCGCGCGATTCGACATCCCGGAGTCGGTGCTCGGGTTCCTGCGCGGAGAGCTGGGCGATCCGGCCGGCGGGTGGCCAGAACCGTTGCGCACCAAGGCGTTGTCCGGCCGCGGCCCGGCTAAACCCGTCCAGCAGCTGACACCCGAAGACGAGTCGACGCTGGCTCTGGCCGGGCCGAAGCGGCAGGCGACCCTCAACCGTCTGCTATTCCCAGGCCCGACAAAGGAATTCGAGGTGCATCGGGAGGCCTACGGCGACACCTCGCGGCTATCGGCCAACCAGTTCTTCTACGGCCTGCGGCAAGGCGAAGAACACCGGGTGCAGTTGGAGCCCGGCGTGGAGTTGCTGATCGGCTTGGAAGCCATCTCCGAGGCCGACGAGCGCGGCATGCGCACGGTGATGTGCATTATCAACGGCCAGTTGCGGCCGGTGGAGGTGCGCGATCGCAGCATCGCCAGTACCGCTCCGGCCGCGGAGAAGGCTGATCGGACCAATTCCAACCACGTCGCTGCGCCGTTCGCCGGCGTCGTCACCGTCGGGGTCGCGCAAGGAGATCGGGTGACCGCCGGCCAAGCCATCGCAACCATCGAGGCCATGAAGATGGAAGCGCCGATCACCGCGCCCGCCGACGCGACCGTGGAGAGGGTGGCGGTGGCAGCCACCGCGCAGGTAGAGGGTGGCGATCTGCTGGTGGTGCTCGCCTGAACGCGCCGAGCGGCGCTTTGTGACCCGGATCATCGGCGGCGTCGCCGGGGGCCGGCGCATCGCGGTTCCGCCGCGGGGGACCCGGCCGACAACCGATCGGGTGCGCGAGTCGCTGTTCAACGTCGTGACCGCGCGGCGGGACATAGAGGGCATGTCGGTACTGGACTTGTACGCCGGCTCGGGTGCACTGGGGCTGGAGGCGCTGTCACGCGGAGCGGCGTCGGCGCTGTTCGTCGAGTCTGACCGCCGGGCGGCGGCCGTGCTCGAGCGCAACATTGCGACCCTCGGCCTGTCCGGCGCGACGCTGCGTCGCGGGCAGGTGACAGCCGTGCTGGCAGCCGGGGCAGCCGCGCCGGTCGCGCCGGCCGATCTCGTCCTGGCCGACCCGCCCTACGACGTCGAGACCGCCGACGTGCATGCCGTTTTGGCTGCTTTGACGACACACGGCTGGGCACACGACGGAACGCTCGTCATCGTCGAGCGTGCGGCTGCCAGCACGCCGCTGGGTTGGCCGACTGGCTGGCACCCCTGGCAGCGGCGGGTTTACGGCGACACCCGCTTAGAGCTGGCCGAATGGCTACAGCCAGGCGTGTAGCGTCTTTCGTCATGAGCGGCGCGGTATGTCCGGGCTCATTCGACCCGGTGACATTGGGCCATATCGACGTCTTCGAACGCGCCGCGGCCCAGTTCGACGAAGTGGTGGTGGCGATCCTGGTCAACCCCGCCAAAAAGGGCATGTTCGACCTGGACGAGCGGATCGCGATGATCAAGGAGTCGACGACGCATCTGTCCAACCTTCGGGTGGAGGCCGGGGAAGGCCTTGTGGTCGACTTCGTCACCGCCCGCGGCATGACGGCCATCGTGAAGGGGCTGCGCGCCGGCACCGATTTCGAATACGAACTGCAGATGGCGCAGATGAACAATCACGTCGCCGGGGTCGACACCTTCTTCGTGGCGACCACGCCCCGGTATTCGTTCGTGTCGTCGTCGCTGGCGAAGGAGGTCGCGATGCTCGGCGGCAATGTCTCCGAGCTGCTGCCCGAACCGGTCAACCGCCGGCTGGCCGAAAAACTGCGCCAGGCTGGACGATAACCGCGAAAACACCAGCGCGACCGTGCGGAGGGTCACGGCCGCGCTGATGGTTATTTCGTTAGCTCTCGGCGAGCGCGCTGTGCAGCGACTTCTTCGCCTCGGTGATCGCGGTCAGAACCTTGGTACGCGCCTCGGCGAGTTTCGCCTTCTGCGCGTCCGTGCCCGACCAGGCGATGGTCCGCGCCAGTCCGGCAAGCTCGACAAGTCCCCAACGGATCTTGATGACGTCGCCGAACTTTGCGACCTGAGCGAGCCGCGCGTGAAAGCCCTCGCTGGTGACGCCCTTCCACGCCAACACATTGGTGCCCTGCTCGGTCAGGGTGGCTACCCCGTCGCTGACCGTCACGAAGCCGCGACCCGCGAGGTGCCCGATCGCGAGCTCGACGATCCCCTCCGGGGGAGTCAGAGCGCCGTCGGTCGCCTCGGACACACGCTGCACGATCTGCGCCGCGTTCGCCGGCCCGTCGAGAAGCAGGGTGGCGGTGCCGACCACTACCCGCTTGCGGGGCCCACCGAAACCGTGTCCGCCGTGTCCGCCGTGCCCGCCCCAACCATGGCCACCGAAACCGTGTCCACCAAACCCGGGACCGCCGAAGCCGGGTCCCCCGAATCCGGGTCCGCCCCCGCCGAATCCGGGTCCAGCCCAGCCGTGCCCGCCGAAGCCGGGGCCACCCCAACCGGGTCCACCAGAAAATCCACCACCGAACATCCGTGTTCTCCTTCAGTTAACGGCGACGTAGCCAACCGACTTCGTCGCCAACTTGCATATCTAGGTCCTTGATACGCGGGCCGCCGATGCGTGTCAAGAAACTTGATATCCAGGCCGGTCGCCGGGCGAAGATCGATCAGCGACGCGCTGACCGTTCGGGGTCTCGGGCCAGGCAATCCGTGTCAGCATGGTGGGGATGAGCGAATTCGAGGATCAGCCGCTGGGCTTTCTGCTGCGCCGGCTGATGGCGCGACTGCGACCCGAGGCGGCGACGGCGTTGCGACCGCTCGGGCTCGGATTGCCCGAGTTCGTATGCCTGCGCATTCTCGAGACGTATCCGGGCCGCACCAGCGCCGAGCTCGCCCGCAACACGCACGTGACGGCGCAGGCGATGAATCAGGTCTTGCAGGGGCTGGAAGACATGGGCGCGGTGACCCGCCCGGAGACGGCGCCGTCAGGCCGTGCATTGCCAGCGCAGCTCACCCGCAAGGGCAGGGCGCTGCTCAAGCGGGCGGAAGCGGCCGCCGAGGCTGCCGAGGGTCAGATCCTGGCCCACCTCAGCGCGGCTGAACGGCGCCAGCTCAAACGACTGCTATACCGGGCGGGAAATCCGCCGACCGCAGATGCCGCAACGTGTCGGTCTGCAGCCGGGGCTATGAAAGCCGTTGACCCCAAGCGTTAATGGTGGTGGTGATGATGGCCAGATGCGTCATCGCCGGCTTCCGGGGACCCGCCCATCATGCGCAACATCGGGATTCCACCCGTCGTCACGAACCGCACGACGAGCACCGCCGCCAGCGCGACGAACACGATGTTGAGCCAGGTGGTGTAATTCCACGAAATCTCGGCGTGCATCACCGTTGCGCTGCGCTGCGATGGGATGAGACCTGCTGCGCCGAAGATCAATTCGACCAGGTAGCCGGCCGCGACCATCGCCGCATAGAACGTACCCAGCAGCGTCAGCATCATCGCGGTGCCGTAGTACTTCCGGTAGATGTTCAAGATCGGGATGATCAACAGGTCGGCGAAAATGAACGCAACAACGCCACCGAAGCTGATGCCGCCGTTCCACAGCACCGCGGCCAATGGCACGTTGCCGATCGAGCAGACGAACGAGAAGATCGCCACGAATGGGCCCACGATCGGTCCCCATACCGTCGACAAAACTGGATGTTCAGCGAAAAAGAAGTGCTGCCAAAATGATTCGGGCACCCAGGCCGCGATGGCGCCCGCGATCAACAGCCCCAGGATCAGATCGCGAAGGATCGCGCCCCATTCCATGACAAACACATGCGAGACCGAGGTGAAGCCTCCCCGCGACACCAACCGTTGCCAAAACGAACCCTCACTTTGAACCGACATGTCCATGGCCGCATGGCCTTCCATCGACCCGGCCAGCCCCTGATCGGCCTGTCGACGGGCCGCGTCGACCAGCCGCGAGCGCACGAAAAGCCGGAACAACACCGCCAGCGCCACGATCATCAGTGGGCCGCCGACGAACTCCGCCGCCGTGAACTGCCAGCCCATGAGCAGCGCCAGGATGATGCCCAACTCGACCACCAGATTCGTGGAGCCGATCTCGAAGGCCATGGCCGCGGTGAAGTTGGCGCCCTTGCGAAACAGCGACCGCGCCAGGGCCACCGCGGCATACGAGCACGATGAGGACGCGGCGCCCAGTCCCGCCGCGAGGGCCAGGGTGCGGGGCCGGTCGTCGCCCAGCAGGGCCACGACGGTCGATCGGCGCACGACGGCCTGCACCACCGCGGACAGGGCAAAACCCAGGATCAACGCCCACAGGATCTCCCACGTCATGGACCCCGCCAGCGCCAGCGCATGCCCTACCGCTCCCGCCGCTTCCTTGACCACCAGGACCACCAGACCCTTCACTTCGGCGTTTCGCGTGCTTTGGCATTACAAACATACCCCTAGGGGGTATATTCCCAACCTTGATTGGCTGCCGCCTCTTGGGGCTCCGTCCATTCATAATTGCCGATAATCTGCAAGACCCGACATAATGACGCCAAGTGTGCAGGTGAGTGGGCGCAGTTCCGGTCGCTTAAAGTCCGACACACCGGGTCCGGCAACTCAGTCACAGACGTAACACCAGGCACACTGGTAACAACAACGATGCCGGGAGGGTGTTGCGGTGTACCGAGTATTTGAGGCGCTCGACGAGCTAGGCGCCATTGTCGAAGAAGCTCGTGGTGTGCCGATGACTGCGGGCTGCGTGGTGCCCCGCGGTGATGTGCTCGAACTCATCGATGACATCAAGGACGCCATCCCGGGTGAGCTGGACGACGCGCAGGACGTGCTCGACGCCCGTGACTCGCTGCTGCACGAGGCCAAGGCGCATGCGGACTCCGTGGTGTCCTCGGCGACCACAGAGTCCGACTCGCTGCTCAACCACGCTCGCACGGAGGCGGACCGGATCTTGGCCGAGGCCAAAGCCCAGGCCGACCGGATGGTGGGCGAGGCGCGCCAGCACAGCGAACGCATGGTTTCCGAAGCCCGTGAAGAAGCGGTCCGCATCGCGGCGGCGGCGAAACGCGATTACGAAGCCACCACGGGCCGGGCCAAGTCGGAGTGCGACCGGCTTGTCGAAAACGGCAATATCTCCTATGAGAAAGCCGTGCAAGAGGGCATCAAAGAACAACAGCGCCTGGTCTCCCAGACCGAGGTGGTGTCATCGGCCACCGCCGAGGCCTCCCGCCTCATTGACGCGGCGCACGCCGAAGCCGACCGGCTGCGCGGTGAATGCGACATCTACGTCGACAGCAAGCTGGCCGAGTTCGAGGAGCACCTCAACAGCACCCTGCGCTCGGTCAACCGTGGCCGCCACCAACTGCGGACGGCGGCGGGCGTGCACGACTACGCCCAGCGCTAGCCCCCGCCGGTGGCACAAGGCGGCTGGTAGCCGCCCGTAGGATTGCGGCTATGGCCCGGCAGCACAGCCAAACGGCGAAGCCGCATCCGGGTTCGCCCCTGGCGGTCAGCGTCGCGCGGCTGGGGCGACGCCCGGGATCGATGTTTCCCTTGCACGAGGTCGTGCCCAACCCGTCGCGCATCGGCCTGGAAATGATCGGAATCCGGGCCGGGGCGCCGTTGGAGCTTGATCTGCGAGTCGAATCAGTGTCCGAAGGCGTGTTGGTGACCGGGACCCTGACCGCCCCCACCACCGGCGAATGCTCGCGCTGCCTGACGCCGTTCGACGGGCGCGTAGAAGTCGGGCTGACCGAGCTCTTTGCCTACCCGGACAGCATCACCGAGGCGACCACTGAGGAAGACGAGGTCGGCCGGGTGGTCGGCGACATCGTCGATCTCGAGCAACCGATTATCGACGCGGTGGGGCTTGAACTACCGTTCTCGCCGGTATGTCGGCCGGATTGCCCGGGACTGTGCCCGCAGTGCGGCGTCCTGCTGGCCACCGCCGAGCCCGGTCATCACCATGATCTGCTCGATCCGCGGTGGGCCAAGCTGGCCGGCATGTTGCGGCCCGACACTGACGGGGGCCCGGAGTGAATGACCTGCTTAACGCGCTCGGTGTCGAACTGCCCGACGAGCTGCTGACCCTGGCGCTGACCCATCGCAGCTACGCCTACGAGAACGGTGGCCTGCCCACCAACGAGCGCTTGGAATTTCTCGGCGACGCCGTGTTGGGCCTGACCGTCACCGACGAACTGTTCCACCGACACCCCGACCGCTCGGAGGGGGATCTGGCGAAACTGCGGGCCAGCGTGGTCAACACCCAGGCGCTGGCCGAGGTCGCGCGGAATCTGACCGAGCAAGGCCTCGGTGCGCATCTGCTGCTGGGGCGCGGCGAGATCAACACCGGCGGCGCCGACAAATCCAGCATCCTGGCCGACGGCATGGAATCGGTGCTGGGAGCGATCTATTTGCACCTGGGTATGGACAGCGCGAGGGACGTGATCCTGCGGTTGTTCGGTCCGCTGCTCGAGGCCGCGCCGACGTTGGGCGCCGGGCTGGACTGGAAGACCAGCCTGCAGGAGCTGACCGCGGCCCGCGGCCTGGGTGCGCCGTCGTATCAGGTCACCTCGACCGGACCCGACCACCACAAAGAGTTCACCGCCGTCGTGGTCGTGGCCGACACCGAATACGGTTCGGGTGTGGGCCGGTCCAAAAAGGAAGCTGAGCAGCATGCCGCGGCAGCGGCCTGGAAAACGCTGAGCGTGCTCGACAGCGCGTGACGTAGATGCCCGAACTACCCGAAGTTGAGGTGGTGCGGCGCGGATTGCAGGCCCATGTGGTGGGCCGGAGGATCACCGCCGTCCGAGTGCATCACCCCCGCGCAGTACGCCGCCACGAGGCCGGCCCTGCCGACCTGACCGCGCGGCTACTGGACGCCCGGATCACCGGCACCGATCGGCGCGGGAAGTATCTGTGGCTCACGCTCGACGACGGCGATTTCGCGCTGGTGGTCCACCTCGGCATGAGCGGACAGATGCTGCTCGGGACGGTGCCGAACGCGGGCCACTTGCGCATCGCGGCGGTTCTCGACGACGGAACCACGCTGAGCTTCGTCGACCAGCGCACGTTCGGCGGGTGGCAGCTGGCCGACCTGGTCAATGTGGACGGCAGCGTGGTCCCTGCACCGGTCGCCCACCTGGCACGCGATCCGCTCGACCCGCGATTCGACTTCGAATCGGTGGTTAACGTGTTGCGGCGCAAGCACTCCGAGATCAAACGCCAGCTGCTCGACCAGACGGTGGTGTCCGGGATCGGCAACATCTACGCCGACGAGGCGTTGTGGCGGGCCAAGGTGAATGGCGCGCGCATCGCGGACACACTGACTCGTTCAAAGCTGACCGCGGTGTTGGAGTCGGCCGCCGAGGTGATGCGCGATGCATTGGCGCAGGGCGGAACCTCGTTCGATTCGCTGTATGTCAACGTCAACGGTCAGTCTGGTTACTTCGACCGATCCCTCAACGTGTACGGCCGGGAAGGCAAACCCTGCCGACGCTGCGGGGCGGTGGTCCGCCGCGAGAAGTTCATGAACCGCTCGTCGTACTACTGCCCGCGCTGTCAGCCGCGCCCGCGGCGGTAAGTTCCTGCGTCATCCTCGAGTCCTAGGGCCGCTCGAGATCACAGTTCGATAACGAACACGAGGCGATCGGGCAGCCACGGCGTCGATCTCGGCGCACAGCCAACCGGTAGAAAGAACCCATGACGGAACTATGGGTGGAACGCACCGGAGTGCGCCGTTACACCGGGCACAGCTCTCGAGGTGCGCAGGTGCTCATCGGCTCCGAGGACGTCGACGGCGTCTTCACGCCCGGAGAGCTGCTCAAGATTGCCCTCGCCGCGTGTAGCGGGATGTCCAGCGACCTGCCGTTGGCGCGTCGGCTCGGCGACGATTACCCGGCTACCGTGCGGGTCTCCGGCGAGGCTGACCGTGAGCAAGAGCTTTATCCGCTGCTGCAAGAAACCCTCGAGATCGACCTGTCAGGTTTGAGCGACGAGGAAAAGCAGCGGGTGCTGGTCGTCGTCGAGCGTGCCGTCGACCAGGTGTGCACGGTCGGGCGCACCCTCAAGTCGGGTACCAAGGTCACCTTCGAGATCGCCGATGTCGGAGCCTGACGTTCGGCTCACCGCGTGGGTGCACGGCCACGTGCAGGGCGTCGGCTTCCGGTGGTGGACCCGATCGCGTGCGCTGGAGCTCGGCTTGACGGGGTATGCCGCCAACCGTCCCGACGGCCGGGTGATGGTCGTCGCGCAAGGCTCCCGTGACGCATGTAAACAGTTGTTACGCCTGTTGCAGAGTGGAAAAACACCAGGCCACGTCGACAACGTAGTTCCCGACTGGTCGCCGCGCGGCGAACCGATCAGCGGCTTCGCCGAGCGGTAGTCTGGCACGCCGTGTACCTCAAGAGCCTGACGCTGAAGGGTTTCAAATCCTTCGCCTCGCCGACGACTCTGCGGTTTGAGCCCGGTATCACCGTAGTGGTCGGACCCAACGGGTCGGGCAAATCCAACGTCGTCGACGCGCTTGCCTGGGTGATGGGGGAGCAGGGCGCCAAGACGCTGCGCGGCGGCAAGATGGAAGACGTCATCTTCGCCGGGACGTCGTCGCGAGCTCCGCTGGGCCGCGCCGAAGTCACCGTCACCATCGACAACTCCGACAACGCGCTGCCGATCGAGTACTCCGAAGTGTCAATCACCCGCCGGATGTTCCGCGACGGCGCCAGCGAATACGAAATCAACGGCAGCAGTTGCCGTTTGATGGATGTCCAGGAGTTGCTGAGCGACTCCGGCATCGGCCGCGAGATGCACGTCATCGTCGGGCAGGGCAAGCTCAACGAGATCCTCGAGTCGCGACCGGAGGATCGTCGGGCATTCATCGAGGAAGCCGCCGGTGTGCTCAAACACCGCAAGCGCAAGGAAAAGGCCGTCCGCAAGCTCGAGGCGATGTCGGCGAACCTGGCCCGGCTGACCGACCTGACCACCGAACTGCGCCGTCAGCTCAAACCGTTGGGCCGTCAGGCAGAGGTGGCCCGTCGGGCACAGACCATCCAGGCCGACCTGCGCGACGCCCGACTGCGGCTGGCCGCCGAGGACGTGGTCACCCGACAGGCCGAGCTCAACGACACCAACGAGGCCGAGGCCGTGTTGCGCCGCGAACACGACGAGGCCGCGGCCCGGATGGCCGTGGCGTCCGACGAGCTGGCCGCAAATGAAGACGCGCTGACCAGCCTTTCTGGGCGCGTTGAACGCGCCCAGCAGACCTGGTTTCGGTTGTCCGCGTTGGCCGAACGGGTGAGCGCGACTGTACGGATCGCCAGCGAGCGCGCGCAGCATCTGGACATCGAGCCGACCACCACCGGCGGCCCTGACCCCGACGCGTTGGAGGCCGAGGCTGCGCAGGTCGCCGCCGCCGAGCAGCAGCTGTTGGCCGAGCTGGCCACAACGCGCACCCGGCTGGAGGCCGCACGTACCGAGCTGGCCGACCGTGAACGGGACGCCACCGAAGCCGAACAGGCTCACGTGGCGGCGGTTCAGGCGGAGGCGGACCGCCGCGAGGGCCTGGCCCGGCTGGCCGGCCAGGTGGAGACGATGCGGGCGCGCGTCGAGTCGATTGACGACAGCGTGGCCAAGTTGTCGGAGCGCATCGAGGAAGCCGCCTCCCGCTCGCAGCAAGCGAAGGCGGAATTCGAGACGGTGCAGGGTCGGGTCGGTGAGCTCGACCAGGGCGAAGTCGGTCTCGACGAGCACCACGACCGGATGGTGGCGGCGTTGCGGTTGGCCGATGAGCGCGTCGCCGAACTGCAATCGGCCGAGCGCGGCGCCGAGCGCCAAGTGGCTTCGCTGCGGGCCCGGATCGACGCTTTGTCGGTGGGGCTCGAGCGCAAGGATGGCGCTGCGTGGCTTTCCCGAAACCGTGGCGGAGCAGGGCTTTTCGGGTCGGTCGCAAAACTGGTCCAGGTGCACTCGGGTTATGAAACCGCGCTTGCCGCAGTCCTCGGCTCGGCCGCCGATGCGTTGGCCGCCGACAGCTTCCATGCGGCGGCCTCGGCGGTGTCAGCACTGAAGCAGGCCGACGGCGGCCGCGCGGCGATCGTGCTCAGCGATTGGCCGGCGGAGGAGCAAGCACCGGCGGGCGTTCTGCCCGACGGCGCGCGGTGGGCACTCGACCTCGTCGAGGCGCCGGAGCGGCTGCGCGGGGCGATGATCGCCATGCTGTCCGGCGTCGCGGTCGTCGGCAGTCTCGCCGAGGCGATGGATCTGGTGGCCGCCAGCCCCCGCCTGCGCGCGGTGACCCGCGATGGCGATCTGGTGGGCGCCGGCTGGCTCAGCGGCGGCTCTGATCGCAAACCATCCACGTTGGAGATTACTTCCGAAATCGCCAAGGCGCGAACAGAATTGGCCGCAGCCGAGACGCAGGCCGGCCAGCTCGGCGCGGCGTTGTCCGGCGCGCTGAGCGAGCAGGCTGCTCGTCAGGACTCCGCCGAGCAGGCATTGGCGGCGCTCAACGAGTCCGACGCCGCGATCTCGGCGATCTACGAACAGCTTGGGCGGCTGGGTCAGGATGCCCGCACCGTCGAGGGGGAGTGGCGCAGGCTGCTGCGCCAACGCGAGGAGTTAGAGGCTGGGCGTGCCGAGACACTGGCCGAGCTTGGTGAACTCGAGACTCGGCTGCGCAACGTTGAACAGACTCAACAGGTCTCGGCCGAACCCAGTCCAGGGGAGGCCCGGCAGCAGATCGCCGCGGCGGCCGAGACGGCCCGCGGCGTCGAGGTGGAAGCCCGATTGGCAGTGCGCACCGCCGAGGAGCGCGCCAATGCCGTTCGCGGGCGGGCGGATTCGCTGCGTCGCGCGGCCGCCGCGGAACGGGAGGCGAGGCTGCGCGCCCAGCAGGCGCGCGCCGCGCGCGAGCATGCGGCCGCGGTGGCGGCCGCGGTCGCCGAAGCCGGGCGGAGGCTCGCCGCGCGGCTGGATCAGGTGGTCGCGGCCGCGTCACGCAACCGCGACGTGCTGGCCGCCGAACGCCAACAACGGTCGGTCGCCATGGCGGCAGTTCGCGAAGAGGTGAACGCGCTGGGCACCCGGATCGCCACGCTCACCGAGTCGCTGCACCGCGACGAGGTGGCCAAGGCGCAGGCGGCGCTGCGGATCGAGCAGCTCGAGCAGATGGTCCTCGAGCGGTTCGGAATGGCGCCAGACGATCTGGTCGCCGAATACGGCCCGCAGGTCTCGCTGCCGCCGACCGAGCTGGAGGTCGCCGAATATGAGCAGGCCCGTGAGCGCGGCGAGCAGGTGACCGCGCCGGCACCGATGCCGTACGACCGGGCCACCCAGGAGCGTCGCGCCAAACGGGCCGAACGCGAGCTGGCCGAACTTGGCCGGGTCAATCCGCTGGCGCTCGAGGAGTTCGCGGCGCTGGAGGAGCGCTACAACTTCCTGTCCACCCAACTCGAGGACGTCAAGGCCGCACGCAAGGATCTGCTTGACGTCGTGGCCGACGTCGACGCCCGCATCCTGCAGGTGTTCAGCGACGCCTACGCCGATGTCGAGCGCGAGTTCCAAGGAGTGTTCGCCGCGTTGTTCCCCGGCGGCGAGGGCCGATTGCGGCTCACCGACCCCGACGACATGCTGACCACCGGCATCGAAGTCGAGGCCCGCCCGCCCGGCAAGAAAGTCAAGCGGCTGTCGCTGCTATCCGGCGGGGAGAAGTCGCTGACCGCGGTCGCGATGCTGGTGGCCATCTTCCGGGCCCGCCCGTCGCCGTTCTACATCATGGACGAGGTGGAAGCGGCGCTCGACGACGTGAACCTGCACCGGTTGCTGAACTTGTTCGAGCAGCTGCGCACCCAGTCGCAGCTGATCGTCATCACGCACCAGAAGCCGACCATGGAGGTTGCCGACGCGCTGTATGGCGTGACGATGCGCGACGACGGCATCACCGCGGTGATCTCCCAGCGGATGCGCGGCCAGCAGGTCAATCAGCTGGTCACCACTACTTAGCGAGGAACACTTGTCGGAAGGTCTGTGGATCGCGATCGCGGTCGCCGCCGCGCTGATCGTCGTCGCCGCGTTGGTCGTAGGTCTGGTCCGATATCGCCGGCGACAGATCAGGCTGTCGGCCCCCGAGCAAACCGGCACCCTGGATCGGTCGGGCGGCTACACCGCGTCATCGGGAATCACGTTCAGCCGCACCGAAACTGGCGACCGGATCGACACTACCGGTCTGCCCGCCGTCGGCGACGATGCAACCATTCCGCGCGACGCACCGAAGCGTCCGATCTCCGATGTCCAACTGCCCGAACCGGATACCTCAGAAATAGAGGCACCCCCAGAGGCGGCGGCACCAACGCCGTCGCCAGCACCCGAGGCGGCACCGAAACCGGACGTCGAGGCCATCGCACCGCCCGAAGGGCGGTTGGAACGACTGCGCGGTCGGCTTGCCAGGTCACAGAATGCGTTGGGCCGCAGCCTGTTAGGGCTGCTCGGCGGCGGCGATCTCGACGAAGCCTCCTGGGAGGAAGTCGAGGACACGCTGTTGATCGCGGACTTGGGCCCGACGGTTACCACGTCGGTGGTGACGCAGCTGCGCAGCCGGCTCGCCAGCAAAGATGTGCGCACCGATGCCGATGCCCGCGAGGTGCTGCGCGAGGTGCTGATCACCGAGCTGCAACCCGGCCTGGACCGCTCCGTCCGCGCCTTGCCGCATGACGACCACCCCTCGGTCCTGCTGGTGGTCGGCGTCAACGGCACCGGCAAAACCACCACCGTCGGCAAACTGGCGCGGGTGCTGGTCGCCGACGGCCGACGGGTCGTGCTGGGCGCCGCCGACACCTTCCGGGCCGCCGCCGCCGACCAGTTGGAGACGTGGGCCTCGCGGGTCGGTGCCGAGGTGGTGCGCGGAGCCGAGGGCGCCGACCCGGCCTCGGTGGCGTTCGACGCCGTCGACAAAGGCATCGCCGTGGGCGCCGACGTCGTCGTGATCGACACCGCCGGCCGGCTGCACACCAAAACCGGGTTGATGGACGAGCTCAGCAAGGTCAAACGGGTGGTGATGCGGCGCGCGGCGGTCGACGAGGTGCTGCTGGTACTCGACGCGACGATCGGGCAGAACGGGCTTGCGCAGGCGCGGGTGTTCGCCGAGGTCGTCGACATCACCGGGGCGGTGCTGACCAAACTGGACGGCACCGCTAAAGGCGGCATCGTCTTCCGGGTCCAGCAGGAACTGGGCGTGCCGGTGAAGTTGGTCGGGCTTGGGGAGGGGCCGGACGACCTTGCGCCGTTCGAACCGGCCGCCTTCGTCGACGCACTTCTCGGCTGAATTGACGTGTGAGCATGATGTAACACTGGCGAAACCTGCCAGCGTCGCTTTTAGAAACAACCACTGCGCAAGGTTCTGCTTCAGGCCACAGGCACATGTCTGACGGCCATTCACGGCCGACCGGAGGTGATAGCGAGTGAGTTTCCCCTTACTGGGCCAGCCCAATACCGGCGATACCGCCTGGATGCTGGCAAGTTCTGCGCTGGTGCTGTTGATGACCCCGGGACTGGCGTTCTTCTACGGCGGGATGGTCCGCGCCAGAAGCGTGCTCAACATGCTCATGATGAGCATCAGTGCGATGGGCGTGGTGACGGTGCTGTGGGTGCTCTACGGCTACTCGATGGCATTCGGCAACGACACAGACAGCGTCGTCGGTGACCCGACCGAATACTGGGGTCTGAAGGGTCTCATCGGTGGCAACGCTGTGGCCGCGGATCCCAGCAAGGGCGTTGCGGCGACTGATATCCCGCTGGCCGGTACGTTGCCGGCCACCGTGTTCGTGGCGTTCCAGCTGATGTTCGCGATCATCACGGTCGCGTTGATCTCGGGGGCGGTATCCGACCGGCTGAAGTTCAGCGCCTGGCTGGTGTTCGCCGGACTGTGGGCGACGTTGGTCTACTTCCCGGTCGCGCACTGGGTGTTCGCGTTTGACGGGTTCGCGTCTGAGCACGGCGGCTGGATCGCCAACAAGCTGCATGCAATCGACTTCGCCGGGGGTACTGCGGTCCATATCAACTCCGGTACGGCGGGCTTGGTCCTGGCGATCGTGCTGGGCAAGCGCAAAGGCTGGCCCACCACGCTGTTCCGCCCGCACAATGTGCCGTTCGTGATGCTCGGTGCGGGCTTGCTGTGGTTCGGCTGGTACGGGTTCAACGCCGGTTCGGCCACCAGCTCCAATGGCGCCGCGGGGGCGACGTTCATGACCACCACGATCGCTACGGCCACGGCCATGCTCTTCTGGCTGCTCACTGAGCGGATCCGCGATGGCCATGCAACGACGCTGGGCGGGGCCTCGGGCATCGTCGCCGGATTGGTCGCCATCACACCGTCCTGCTCGTCAGTCAACGCGTTGGGCGCCTTGGCGATCGGCGCGGTGGCGGGGGTGCTGTGTGCGCTGGCAGTCGGGCTGAAATTCAGGCTCGGCTTCGATGACTCGCTGGACGTGGTCGGTGTGCACCTGATCGGTGGTCTGGCGGGCACGCTGCTGGTGGGTCTGCTGGCCGCCCCGGAGAGCGTGGCGATCAACGGCGTCGCCGGCGTGTCCAAGGGCTTGTTCTACGGCGGCGGTTTCGATCAGCTGGGACGGCAGGCGGCCGGCGCGTTCAGTGTTCTCTTCTACTCTGCCACCGTCACCCTTATCATCGCGCTTCTCCTGAAATACACCATCGGGCTTCGTCTCAGTCCTGAGGCAGAAGAAGCTGGTATCGATGAGTCTCAACACGCGGAGAGCGGTTACGATTTCGCAACAGCGACCGGCTCTGTTCTTCCTCATGCGAGTCTGCCGGACGGCGTTAACGGCCGCCTGGAAGAGCGAGTGGACGACAAAGTGGAGGCGGAGCAGAAATGAAGCTGATCACCGCGATCGTGAAACCGTTCACTCTCGAGGACATCAAAGCCAGCCTTGAACAGGTCGGAGTCCTGGGGATGACGGTCAGCGAAGTCCAGGGGTACGGGCGGCAGAAGGGCCACACTGAGGTCTACCGCGGTGCTGAGTACTCGGTCGACTTCGTGCCGAAGGTACGGATCGAGATCTTAGTCGAAGACTTTGACACGGACAAAGTGGTCGACAGCATCGTGCGGGCGGCGCGCACCGGTAAGATCGGCGACGGCAAGGTGTGGGTGACCGCGGTGGAAACGGTGGTGCGGGTACGCACCGGTGAGCGTGGAGCCGACGCCGTCTGATACACGCCGTGTGAAGACTCCTCCGGAGTAGCCGATCCGACCTGGACGGGAATGAAGCAGCGCGAACCAGATTCACCCGATCCGATTTGGCCGGAGGCCGCGACAGGCACAAGTGCCGGCGCGGCAAACGATCTACCCGCTGCTCGGGAAGCTCTTCTTGCCCGCGGATTGGGTGAACTTGACTCGGCCGCCCTGCGCGAAGCATGGGGAGCCCTGCACGAATCCTGGCTGACCGCCAAGGCCACGGAAATCGGTATCACGGCCGGCAGCGGCTTTTCCATCGTCGCGACCGGTTCGCTGGGCCGGCGCGAGCTGGTGCCCTATTCCGACCTGGACCTGCTGCTGTTGCACGATGGCTTGCCCGCCGGCACGGTACGAGAGGTCGCGGATCTGCTGTGGTATCCGTTGTGGGACAACAACATTCGTCTGGATCACAGCGTGCGCACCGTGGCCGAGACACTTCGGGTTGCCGGTGTAGACGTGTCCGCCGGCCTGGCCATGCTGGATGCGCGGCACATCGCCGGCGATGAGCAGCTGTCGGCCCGACTGATTGAGGGAGTGCGGGGGCAGTGGCGGACCGGAATCCGTTCTCTGTTCGGCGAACTCGTGGAAGAAACGCATGCCCGTTGGCGGCGCATCGGTGAGATCGCACACCGCGCCGAACCCGACTTGAAATTGGGCCGCGGTGGCCTGCGTGATCTTCAGTTGCTCGACGCGCTGGCGATAGCCCACCTCGCCGACCGCCACGTTGGCCGACCGGAGGACCCGCTGGGTTCGCTGACCGACGCCCAGCTCACCCTGCTCAACGTCCGCACTGAACTTCACCGGGTTTCCGGTCGGGGGCACGACCTGCTGCTGGCCCAGTTCGCTGACGAGATCAGCGCTGCGCTGCACATCGGTGACAGATTCGACCTGTCCCGGACGCTGTCCGACGCAGGCCGCACCGTCAGCTACCGCGTCGATGCCGGGCTTCGGACTGCCGGCAATGCGCTTCCGCGGCGCGGGATTTCGGCAATCCGGCGGCGGCCGCGGCGACCACTGGACGAGGGAGTGGTCGAGTACGACGGGGAGATCGTGCTGGCCCGCGACGCCCGACCGCAAAGCGACCCGATGCTGCTCCTCCGCGTGGCGGCGGCATCGGCGAACACCGGACTGCCGATTGCGGAGTCCACGCTGAGCCGGCTAGCCGACTCAGCGGCGGAACTCCCAACGCCGTGGCCGCGGGAGGCGTTGGACCTCCTTTTGGTCTTGCTGGCCGCCGGCCCGGACACGATAGCGGTCATCGAAACGCTGGACCGTACCGGTTTGTGGGTCCGCCTTTTGCCGGAATGGGCCGCAATCCGCGACCTACCGCCACGAGATGTCATCCATATCTGGACTGTCGATCGCCATTCGGCCGAGGTCGTCTCCCGAGCAAGGATCTTCACTACCCGGGTGGCTCGTCCCGACTTGCTGCTGCTGGCTGCATTGGTGCACGACCTGGGGAAAGGACGGGGTGTCGACCACAGCGTGCTTGGCGCCGATTTGATCACCCAGATCGGTACCAGGCTGGGTATCTGGCCTTCCGACATCGAATTGCTTGCCAAGCTGGTGCGCCACCACTTGTTGTTGTCGATAGTCGCGACCCGCCAGGACCTCAACGACCCACAGACCATCGCCACCGTCTGCGAGGCGTTGGACGGAGATCCGGTGTTGCTCGACGTGTTGCATGCGCTGACCGAGGCCGATTCGCTGGCCACGGGGCCCGGCGTGTGGAGCGACTGGAAGGCATCGTTGGTCGCCGACCTGGTGCGCCGCAGCCGGATGGCGATGATCGGTGAGCCGCTGCCCCACGCCGATCCGCTTGACCCCGAGTATCTTTCGCTGGCAGCCGATCGCAAGGTCCATGTGGAGCTGCGGCCCGGCAGCAGCCAGCGCCTCTACCACGTGGTGGTGATCGCCCCGGACCAGCGCGGGCTGCTGTCCAAAGCGGCCGGCGTGTTGGCCCTGAACTCGTTACGCGTGCATTCGGCGTCGGTGAACATCCATGAGGGTTCCGCGATCAGTGAATTCGTGGTCTCGCCGCACTTCGGTTCACCACCCGCCGCCGGATTGTTGCGTCAGCAGCTCGTCGGCGCGCTGGACGGCGAGGTTGACGTTTTGGGCACGTTGGAGCAGCGGAACAGCACTGAGAATCCCAAGCCCGTCGGTGAGGCGCCGACCGCGGTTCCGGTTCACAGGTCGACCGCCCCGCCGCGCATTCTGTGGCTCGACGGCGCGCCCGAGCGATCGGTTATCGAAGTCCGCGCGTCCGACCGCACCGGTCTGCTTGCATTGCTCACCGGGGCGTTGGAGCACGTGGGGGCGGACATCGACTGGGCCAAGGTGACGACGCTGGGGTCGATGGTGGACGACGTGTTCTGTGTCAGCCTGCCTGACCAAGCGGACGCGCGAACTGTGGTCGAGCAACACCTCTTGGCTGCGCTGGGCAACGCTGCGCCTGCATGATCGCCGACGTGATCTAGGCGCCAAAGCTGGCCGACAGGTTCCGCGGCTCCGCAGGACTATAGATCACAGAAGTAGACTTTTGTGGTGAATCGGAGAAGTTAATCTTGCGTTGTCGTACCGCGTCTACCGAGCCGAGATATTGTCTACGCATGGAGGACCGCGACAAGGATCCGGCGGTGGTGCTGCCTTACCTGGTGGGCCGACCGCTTGCCGCGACCGAGGTGTACGAGGCGTTCGGTTACCGGAAATCGGCGTACTACAAGGCGGCTCGCGAGGGTAGGTTGGTCTCCGCCGACAACCTGATCAGAGCGGCGAAGTACCTGGGGCTGAACCCGATTGACTTGCTTGTCCGGTTCGGGCTGATCCAGTCCGAGACGGTCAGCGAATACCTGGCATCAACACGCGCCAAGCCGAGATTGCGCGACCTTCGCCCCGACCCCAGCAAACCGCCGGTCTGACCGCACAGCAGAGGAGTTCGGTTGCGAGCATGATGTCCGCCCTCATCATCGTCACACTGGCTGCCGTCTTTTACAGCTTGTGGGTCCGCCGGGACACCTGGGGATCGCGCTGGGAAGCCGACGCGAGTCTCAACATCGCCCTGCAAGGTTGCGCCGTGCTGCTGATGTCACCATGGGCGTCGGCAACGCTGGGACCAACCCTGCACCAGATCTTCGGGCGATGGAACGTCGAGGATCTTCTCGGCGACATCTGCCTGATGGTGGCTGCGGCGGCGATCATCGACCACGGGTTGGCCCGACTCGGCGACCATTTCCAGTGGCGCAGAATTTTCCGCCGGCACATCGCAACCCCGTTGTGGCTCGGTATTCCGGTATTGGTGGCGGTGTTCATCGCCGCCGACGAGGGCTATCACCCTGACCTGTTCCCGGCCCACGTCAGCACCACCTTGTTCGGCGCCTATTGGATCGTGCTGGGAGTACTGCTCACCTATTTGTTCGGCTACGCGGCCAGAGTGATGCTGATCGTCCGCAAGGACCCCCGCTCAACGGTGACGGCGAACCTTTACTTGATCTCGGCCGCCTTCGGTGTGGCAGCGACCGTGATACAGGTGACCACGGCCGAGGCCGGCATCGATATCACCCTGCCCGTCTGGTTGTGCGCGTGTCTGGGCGCGATCGGGTTCTCCTACGGGTCCGCACGCTCCTGGCACGCCAAGGTTGCGTGGTTCAAAGACAGCAGCAGGGCAACGCTGCCGGGGGACGACGCGGCGATCTAGCCGAGGTCGCCCGCTTGCAGCCATGCCTGAATTCGTTCGGCGACGGCAGCCCATCCAGGTTCGAGCATCATGTTGTGGCCCATGCCGGAAAAGAATTCCGCCTCGGTTCGATAAGCCCGCGCGGTGGCGCGTACCTCAGCGTGGGTGACCATCCCGTCTTCGTCGGCGCCAAGCACCAGCATGGGGGTGGTCACCCGCTTGGATCGGACACGCCGGATCAGCGGGTCGACCAGGGAGGCGCGCACCGCCTCGGATTGCACGCGGGCCGCGCAGGATTCGACGATGTCATCCGGAGTGTGCGCGCTGAACAGGTGCTCGCGGACCAGGGGCGGGGTACCGATGAACCCGGTCAAATCGCCGACGGGCAGCGACCGTAGCGAGATCCACGGGTGGCGGCTCCAGATGCGGGTCGCCAGTCCCAGCACGCCCTGGGGTGGTACGGAGGCCACCAGGACCGCCGCGGGGGCATCGTGGGTTTCCAGATAGCGCTGCACGACGAAGCCGCCCAGCGAATGCGCGACGATCACCGGCCGACCGCCCAGGTCGTCGGCCGTGGCGCGGACATCGTCGACGTAGTCCGCGATGGAACATGCGTGAAATCGCTTCGCGGTGGGACTGGCGCCGTGTCCGCGCAGGCTCAGGGCGACCGCGCGATAGCCGGCATCGGAAAAGAACTCCAGAAAGTTGCCCCAGCACGACGCGGAATGCCAACCACCGTGAACGAACAACAGCGGCACCGGATGCGCTTCGCTGCGCGACCCCTTGTCGATCACCTCGAGCATGCGTCATTGTCGCCCGGCTCGGCCAATGGTGGCGACCCGCCGCGCCCGGCTCCGCCGCGCTTGCGATCGCCACTAGGCTGGGCGGCGTGTTTGAATCGCTGTCCGACCGGCTGACTGGTGCCCTGCAGGGGCTGCGCGGCAAGGGCCGGCTGACCGACGCCGACATCGACACCACGACGCGCGAAATCCGGCTGGCGCTGCTAGAAGCCGACGTCTCGCTGCCGGTGGTACGGGAGTTCGTCGGCCGGATCAAAGAACGTGCCAAGGGCGCCGAGGTGTCCGGTGCCCTCAATCCGGCGCAGCAGGTCGTCAAGATCGTCAACGAGGAGCTCGTCGGCATCCTGGGCGGGCAGACCCGCCGGCTGGCCTTCGCGAAGACGCCGCCGACCGTGGTGATGCTGGCCGGTCTGCAAGGCTCCGGAAAGACCACGCTGGCGGGAAAGCTGGCGGTATGGCTGCGCGGCCAAGGGCATACTCCGCTGCTGGTGGCCTGCGACCTGCAGCGGCCGGGCGCGGTCAACCAGTTGCGCATCGTGGGGGAGCGGGCCGGTGTCGCGGTGTTCGCGCCACACCCGGGCACGTCGGCCGATGCTGCGCTCGAGGCGGGTCCGGGTGATCCGGTTGCCGTCGCCTCGGCCGGACTCGCCGAGGCTCGGGCCAAGCACTTCGACGTCGTGATCGTCGATACCGCCGGCCGGCTGGGCATCGACGAGGAGCTGATGTCGCAGGCCGCGGCCATCCGCAACGCCGTCGACCCCGACGAGGTGCTCTTCGTCCTGGACGCGATGATCGGTCAGGACGCCGTCGCTACCGCTGAATCGTTCCGCGAAGGTGTCGGCTTTACCGGCGTGGTGCTGACCAAGCTGGACGGTGACGCCCGCGGCGGCGCGGCGTTGTCGGTCCGCGAAGTCACCGGTGTGCCAATCCTTTTCGCGTCAGCCGGCGAGAAGCTGGAGGACTTCGACGTCTTCCACCCGGATCGGATGGCCAGCCGGATCCTGGGCATGGGCGATGTGCTGAGCCTCATCGAGCAGGCCGAGCAGGTCTTCGATGCAGAGCAGGCCGAAGCCGCCGCCGCCAAGATCGGGTCCGGCGAGCTGACGTTGGAGGACTTCCTCGAACAGATGCTGGCAATTCGCAAAATGGGCCCGATAGGCAACCTGCTGGGGATGCTGCCCGGCGCGGGCCAGATGAAAGAGGCTCTGGCTGCCGTCGACGACAAACAGCTCGACCGGCTGCAGGCCATCATCCGCGGGATGACGCCGCAAGAGCGCGCCGATCCGAAGATCATCAACGCCTCGCGGCGGCTGCGCATCGCCAACGGCTCCGGCGTGACGGTGTCGGAGGTCAATAGCCTCGTCGACCGGTTCTTCGAGGCTCGCAAGATGATGTCCTCGATGGTGGGCAGCATGGGCATCCCCGGTCTGGGACGAAAGTCGGCCACCCGAAAGAGCGCGAAAGCCAAAGGCGGCAAGGGCAAGAAGGGCAAGAAGCGCGGCCCGACGCCGCCCAGGGTCCGCGGACCCCTGGGCGCGGGAATGCCGGGCATGCCAGCCGGATTCCCCGATCTGTCCAACATGCCGGAGGGTCTGGACGAGCTGCCGCCCGGCCTCGCCGACTTCGATCTGTCCAAACTGAACTTCCCGGGCAAGAAGTAGCCGCACCCGTGCGTCTGCACGCGCCGCTTCGCCTTAAGGGGTTCGCCTTACCCGACGAAGAACCCGTCGAGCTGTGGATCGTCGACGGCCGGATCAGCCGTGAGCCGGTAGCCGGCGCTGACACGGTTTTCGACGGCGGCTGGGTGCTACCCGGGCTGGTCGACGCGCACTGCCACGTCGGGCTGGGGACACATGGCGGCGCCATCGAACTCGACGAAGCGATCACCCAGGCAGAGACCGAACGCGAAGCCGGCGCGCTGCTGCTACGGGACTGCGGCTCGCCGACCGACACCCGCAGCCTCGACGAACGCGCCGATCTGCCGCGCATCATCCGCGCCGGACGGCATCTGGCCAAACCCAAGCGGTATTCGCCCGGCTTGGCGATCGAGTTCGAAGACGAGTCGCAGCTGCCGGATCTGGTGGCCGAGCAGGCGCGCCGCGGTGACGGCTGGGTGAAGCTGGTCGGCGACTGGATCGACCGCGGCGTGGGCGATTTGGCGCCGCTGTGGTCCGATGAGGTGCTCAAGACGGCGATCGAGGTTGCACATAACCACGGGGCAAAGGTCACCGCCCACGTCTTCGGCGACGACGCGATGCCCGGACTGATCAACGCGGGGATCGACTGCATCGAACACGGCACCGGGCTCACCGACGACACCATCGAGCTGATGGTCGAGCACGGCACCGCCCTGGTGCCGACGCTGATCAACATCGAAAACTTTCCCGGCATCGCCGATGCCGCGACCCGCTACCCGAAATACGCCGCGCATATGCGCGACCTGTATGCCCAGTGCTACCCGCGGATGGCCGCAGCCCGAGACGCCGGCGTACCGGTGTACGCGGGTACCGACGCCGGGAGCATGGTCGCCCACGGGCGAATCGCCGACGAGGTCGAGGCGCTCAAAGGCATCGGGATGAGTGCGAGCGACGCGTTGGGTGCGGCATGTTGGGATGCTCGTCGCTGGCTTGGCCGGCCGGGGCTGGACCACGGCGCTTCGGCAGATCTGTTGTGCTACAACGACGATCCACGTCAGGGCCCGGTCGTGCTGAATCGGCCCGACCTGGTGATCCTGCGCGGACAGACCTTCTGATTGACAGGGGCTTCGTCCCTCCAGGCGACTTGGCTTAAACGTTATCTAAGAGATCTTACCCATTCCTTATTTTCTGGGTAGGGTCGCAGTTAGGCGGGTGTCCCGGCGTTCGCGAGGAGCGGCATGACGCGATTCGATGTGGTGATTGTTGGTGCGCGGTGCGCTGGGTCGCCGCTGGCATTGATGCTCGCGCGGCGGGGTTTGAGCGTCTGCCTGGTCGACCGTGCCAAGTTTCCGTCGGAGACACCGTCGACTCACCTGATCCAGCCGTGCGGAGTGCAACTGCTGGACAGGCTGGGTGTCCTCGATGCGGTTTTGGCGGCCGGGGCGGTCCCGCTCGATCGCATGACGATGGTGATAGACGATGTTGTGCGCATCGAGGCGACGCTCGACGAATCCCAGTTCCTCCAATCGAGTCTATGCGTTCGGCGGGTAACCCTGGACGCGTTGCTCGTCGACGCGGCGGCTGCGGCGGGTGTCGATGTTCGCACCGGATTGCGCGTCACCGGTCTGATCAGCGAGGGCGGCCGCGTGACCGGAGTGGACACGGCTGCCGGCCCGATCCACGGGCAGCTGGTGGTCGGCGCTGATGGCCGCCATTCGACAGTCGCCTCCCTGGTCGGAGCTCGCGAGTATCACGTCGCACCGGCGGGAAAGATGTTCGCCTGGGCCTATTTCGAAGGCGTGCAAGACCGAGAAGGGCGGGTCAGGATTGGGCGCCAGGGGGCGCGGGGTTTCCTTGCCGGCCCGACAGACGGCGACCTGTACATGGCTGCGGTCGGGCTCGATATGACGGAGCAAGCCGAGTTCCACACCGATCGTGACGCCAACTTCACCGCTGGTATACGGGCATGGCCCGAGCTTGCTGATGTCATCGCCGACGGGCGCCGTGTCGGCCCGATCCGGGTTCTGACGAATTGGCATGGGTACTTTCGTGAGGCCGCCGGTCCTGGATGGGTGCTGGTCGGCGATGCCGGGCATTTCAAGGATCCAACGCCAGGGCAGGGCATCGGCGACGCGTTCCGCCAGGCCGATCGGCTGGCCGCTGCTATCGAGGATGGACTCGGTAACGGCCGTCTGGACGCTGCCATGCAGAGCTGGTGGCGCTGGCGCGACGACGACGCCTACGAAATGTACTGGTTTGCAAGCGATATGGGTGCACCCGGTGCTGCGTCGCCGTTGATGACGCGGTTAATGCGTGGTCTGGCAGTGGATCCCAAAGCCACGCTGATGTTCTTCGGTGTGCTCAACCACGAGATCCGTCCCTCGCAGCTGTTCACCAGGCCCAGGGCGGCCCGGGCCGCGGCGCGTGCGCTGCTCGACAGGCCTGACCAGCTGATCGCAACGCTCAAGGAAATTGTCAGCCTGGGAAAGCAGAACGCGCGGCGGGCCCGGCAACGGCGCGTGGTACTGCAGAGTTAACTACTGCGAGGCTTTAACGGGACAGTCGCCTTGCCGCTCTATTCGGCAAGGCGACCGTCCTGGTTCACTGCTCGCTCAGATGCAGCCGGGTCCGCCCCAACCGGGTCCACGCCAGCCGGGTCCGCCCCAACCGGGTCCGTGCCAGCCGAGGCCGCTTTCTTACTCCTTTTCACCCACGCCGCCCAGGGCGGCTGGTGGGTCAATAAAAGAATCCGACATGGCCCTTGTAAACACCTTGCGCTGCAGCTCACAACGGTGTTTGCCGCCCCGCGATCGCGGTCTCTGCTAAACACGTGAGTATGCCGATCCCCGAATTCGTCGTCGAACTTCGTCGGCACATCGGACAAGCGCCACTGTGGTTGCCGGGTGCGACGGCTGTGGTCATCCGCGATGAGCAAGTGCTTCTGGTAAAGCGCTCCGACAACCTGGCATGGACCCCGGTCACCGGCATTGTGGAACCCGGCGAGAACCCGGCCGACTGTGCCGTCCGAGAAGTGTTTGAAGAGACCGGTATTCACGTGGTTGCTCGGCGATTGGCCTCGGTGCAGGTCTCCCGCCCGATAGTTCATGCCAACGGCGATCATGCTCAATACCTGGATCTCGTGTTCCGCATGGACTGGGCTGCCGGAGAACCGTTCGCCGCAGATGATGAAAGCCTCGAGGCTCGCTGGTTTGCCCTCGCGGAGATGCCGGATATGTCGGCTGACATGCGTCGGCGGATCGAACGGGCGAGTGATGACAATCTCAGTGCCCCTACGGTTTTCGATACCCGACAAGAAATGGACCGCCCATGACACGCCAACACGCGACATACACGGTCGACAAGATGGCGGAGTTTGTGGTCAGGGCGGATCAGTCTGATCTGAGCGGGCAGGTGCTGCCGACGTTGAAGCGGAATGTTCTCGACAGCATCGCCTGCGCGCTCGGTGCGCTGGACGGAGAACTCATCCCGGCCATCCGCGCCCACGCCGAGCAGTTCAGCAGCCGCCCGACGGCGACGTTCATCGGCGGTGGGCGTGCGTCAGTCGATCAGGCGGCCTTCTTCAATGCGGTGCTGGTGCGCTATCCCGATCTACTCGACACCTATCTGACTCCCGGCGGTCTGTGTCACCCGGCCGACAACTTCGGTGCCGTTTTCGCCGTCGCCGAACACGCCGAAGCGCGCGGAGCAGATTTCCTGCTGGCTCTGGCAGTCGCCTACGAGATCCAATCCCGTTTCAGCGCACAGGTTCCCGTTATGGGCCGCGGCCTCAACCACGCACTGCAACTGGCCATGTCGGCGGCTGCCGGCTCGGCCAAGTTACTTGCGCTCGACGTCGAGCACACCGCCGACGCCATCGGCGCCTCGGCCGCGGACAACGTGTCGCTCGCCGCGGTGCACGCGGAGCCTGTCTCGACCTGGAAAGGCATCTCGCCTGCCATCACCGGGATGCGTGCGGTGTACAACACCATGCTCGCGGGCCGTGGAATCACCGGACCCAGAGCACTTTTCGAGGGTCCCAACGGCCTCGAGCGGTTGTTCGACCAGGCGATCGACATGCGCACATCCGACCGGTCGCTGACCGCCGTCGAACAGACCTACCTCAAGCAGTACTGCTCGCTGATTCACGGTCAGGTCATCATCGACGCGACGTTGGCGCTTCGCGACGAGTACGGCATTACCGTTGCCGATGTCACGTCGGTGACGCTGGAGGTCTTTCAGGGCGCGTTCGACATCGCCGGCGGTGGGAGTTATGGCAACAAGGACCACCCGTCGACCAAGGAGCAGGCGGACTACAACCTCAAATACCTCGTGGGCGTCGCGCTGCTCGACGGCCAGGTGGGCCCCGAGCAGCTCGAGACCGAACGCGTGCGCCGTGACGATGTCCGGGACGTATTGGCGCGCGTCCACGTCGAGGCCGCGGCCGACCTGACCGCCGCTTACCCCGAACGCACGGCGGCTCGCGTGCACATCGCTCTCCACGACGGCCGGGAGCTGCACCGCGAACAGTCCGACTTCGAGGGATCACCGACGCGACCCATGTCCTGGGACCGTGTCGTGCAGAAATTGCATTG
Organism: Mycobacterium sp.; assembly: GCA_035314925.1. GTDB lineage: Bacteria > Actinomycetota > Actinomycetes > Mycobacteriales > Mycobacteriaceae > Mycobacterium. The sequence continues at coordinate 35,451 of DATFYT010000275.1, forward strand.
GCTTGGTGAACCGTTCGCCGATGCCACGCTGCGCGCCGAGATCATCGATGCCGTGTGGCGCCTCGATGAGATTTCGGTCGCCGAGTTGGCCGGGCTGCTCGGTGCGGTGAGTCCGCAGGTGCAGCGTCCGCGAACACGGGGGCGGCTATGACCAAGGATGATTGTCGATCGAGATTTAAGGACTAGAGATGCGCCTACCGTTGCTGCCACCGGCCAGTCTGAGCCCGGATCAAAAGAACCTCTATGACGACATGGCGGATGTCATAGAGAAGAACTTTGGTGAACTCATCGCGCGCCGCAGCTACGGTGCGCTGATTGGTCCGTTCAACGCCTGGCTGCACTTCCCGCAGTTCGGCAAGCCCGCGTGGGCTTTCAACAGGGCAATGTGGGAGCACAGTGTTTTGCCTGCCGCAATCCACCAGCTGGTCATCCTGGTCACCGCGGCCAAGTTCGGCGCCCGCTATGAGATCTATGGCCACGAGTACTTTGCCGGCCGGGCGGGCCTCGCCGAGCAGAAAATCGCCAGCGTCGTCGCCGGAGAACGCCCGGATGACCTCACTCACGACGAACGCGCCGCTTACGACATGGCGGCCGCGCTGAACCGTGGCGGACCGCTTCCGGAGACGACCTACCGCGCCGCGTTCAGCACCTTCGGGGAGCAGGGCCTTGCCGAAATCGTGTTCCTGGTCGGCTGCTTCTCGATGGTCGGTGTCACGCTCAACGCGTTCGATGCTTCGGTGCCCGGACGTGAGGAGGGACTCGGCTAGGAACACTTTGAGCTCCTAAGAAAGATTGCGAGTACTCGCTATCTATGCTACGTTCGCTCCACCCCAACGATGCAGAGGAAGACAGTGACCTACGACGTGATCATTCGCGACGGTTTGTGGTTCGACGGCACCGGCAGCGCGCCGCAGACCCGCACGCTGGGAATCCGCGACGGCGTCGTCGCCGCGGTCTCCGCCGGTCCGCTGGACGAGGCCGGCTGCCCCGAGCTGATCGACGCGAAGGGCAAGTGGGTCGTCCCCGGCTTCGTCGACGTGCACACCCACTACGACGCCGAGGTGTTGCTGGATCCCGGACTGCAGGAGTCGGTGCGTCACGGCGTCACCACGGTGTTGCTGGGCATGTGCTCGCTGTCGACGGTCTACGCCAACTCCGACGACGCCGCCGACCTGTTCAGCCGCGTCGAGGCGGTGCCGCGCAAGTTCGTCGTGGGCGCGCTGGAGTCCAACAAAACCTGGTCGACGGCTGCGGAATATGTTGAGGCCATCGACAACCTGCCTCTCGGGCCGAATGTGGGCTCGCTGCTGGGCCATTCGGATCTGCGGACCACCGTGCTCGGCCTTGATCGCGCCACCGACAAGGATGTGCGACCAACCGACGCCGAACTCGACAAGATGGCGGCATTGCTCGACGAGGCGCTCGAAGCCGGGATGCTCGGCATGTCCGGAATGGACGCCGCGATCGACAAACTCGACGGCGATCGCTTCCGTTCCCGCGCGTTGCCGTCCACCTTCGCGACGTGGCGTGAGCGGCGCAAGCTGATCAAGGTGCTGCGCAAGCGCGGTCGGATCCTGCAGAGCGCCCCCAACGTGGCCAAAGCCGAGTCCGGGTTGCTGTTCTTCCTGTCCAGCAGCCCAATGTTCGGGCGCCGCAAACCCGTTCGCATGAGCCTCCTGGTGTCTGCCGACGCAAAGTCGATGCCGCTGGCCGTGCACGTCTTCGGGCTCGGCACGCGGCTGCTCAACTTCCTGCTGGGCTCGCAGGTACGCTTCCAGCATTTGCCGGTCCCGTTCGAGTTGTACTCCGACGGAATCGACTTGCCGGTCTTCGAAGAGTTCGGCGCGGGCACTGCAGCTCTGCACCTGCGCGACCAGTTGGAGCGCAACACGCTGCTGGCCGACAAGGAATACCGTCGCAGGTTCCGCCGCCAGTTCGACCGCATCAAACTCGGACCCTCGTTGTGGCACCGCGACTTCCACGACGCGGTGATCGTTGAATGCCCGGATAAGTCGTTGGTCGGCAAGAGCTTTGGCGCAATCGCCGACGAGCGGGGGCTACACCCGCTCGACGTGTTCCTCGATGTTCTGGTGGAGAACGGCGAGCGCAACGTCCGCTGGACTACGATCGTCGCGAACCATCGCCCCAAGCAACTGAACAAATTGGCCGCCGAGCCGACGATCCACATGGGCTTCTCCGATGCCGGGGCTCACCTGCGCAACATGGCCTTCTACAACTTCTCGCTGCGGCTGCTCAAGCGGACGCTTGACGCCCAACGGGACGGCAAGCCGTTCCTCACCCTCGAGCGCGCGGTGCATCGCCTGACCGGCGAAGTGGCCGAATGGTTCGGGCTGGACGCGGGCACGCTGCGCGAGGGCGACCGCGCCGACTTTGTGGTGATCGATCCGGCCGGCCTGGACGACTCGGTCGACGCGTACCACGAGGAGAAGGTTCCGTTCTACGGCGGACTGAGCCGCATGGTCAACCGCAACGACGCGGCCGTGGTGGCCACCGGCGTCAACGGCGCGATCGTGTTCCGCGAAGGGCAATTCCGCGACGGCTACGGAAAGACGGTGAAGTCCGGCCGCTATCTGCGGGCGGCTGCGGGCCAACGGCAGCCCGCCGGCTCGGGTGCGCGGGTCTGAGATGGCGAGAACCCAGCAGCAGCGTCGCGAAGAGACGGTGGCGCGATTGCTCGAGGCGAGCATCGCGACGATTATCGAAGTCGGATATGCCCGGGCATCTGCGGCGGTGATCACCAAACGCGCCGGGGTATCGGTCGGGGCTTTGTTTCGCCACTTCGACAACATGGGCGACTTCATGGCGGCCACGGCGTACGAGGTGCTACGACGTCAACTCGATTCGTTCACCAAGCAGGTCGCCGCGATACCTTCTGACCGGCCGGCGCTGGAGGCGGCGCTGACCATCCTGCGGGACATCACCAGCAGCCCCACCAACGCCGTGCTCTACGAATTGATGATCGCCGCGCGCACCGACGAAAAGCTCAACGCCACTTTGCAAAACGTCCTCGAGCAGTACGGCACGAAGATCTGCGATGCGGCGCGTGCGTTGCCCGGTGCCGAAAGCTTCCCGCAGGAAAGCTTCCCGGTCCTGGTGGCGCTGTTGACCAACACGTTCGACGGAGCCGCGTTGGTGGGAGCGGTGTTTCCGCAACCCGACATCGAGGAGCGACGGATTCAGCTGATGCTGTCGCTGCTGAGCGGAGTTGGCCTACCGGCCTGAACGTCTCAGCGGTCAGTGATTTTGCTGACCGCGTCGTCCAACGTCCGACATAGGCACATCATCTCGTTGATACCCAGCAACGTGAGCGGCCGGTGCGTGGCCGGCCCGTCGGCGACCACGCAGAACGGGGTCGAGTCTCCCAGGGTGTCGCGGGTTTTCATCAGCACGCTGATCCCGGCTGAGCCGAGAAACTCGACTTTGGACAGGTCGACAATCAGGCCGTTCGGCTTCTTGGCAAGCGCGGAGTCGAGGGACGCCGCCAGCCCGGGGGCAGTGAGCATGTCCACGCTGCCGCTGACCGATACCACTGCCAGACCATCGACCAACGACTCGTGCGTGTTGAAGTCGTCCTTGTCAGATTGAGGAGGCGAGCCAGAAGCAGCGGGTTGGTTTTCGGCCATCATCGATCATCACTCCTTGCGGGCACTGCGTTCGCTGCTTGCGACCCAGACCTAGTTGGCGATGGCTGGCGACTCAACCTATGGACAACGTCGACACATGCCGACACGATGCCGTGAAAGCTCATATTGGGCAACTGCAAAATAGGGCAACTGCGAAATCGAATGCAAACGGCATAGGCAGACTAGCAAAACCCGGCATGTGTCGTCAGAGCCTACAGCGCGCCGACCGTTGATTGCGGGTTGAGGGCGAAACCCCAGTCCAGCAGGCTGCCGGCCTGATCCCAGTACGTCGGCCCGCCCTCGTGCACCAGCCCGTACATCATGGCGACCACCAGGCGGCGACCGCCGCGGGCAGCGGCGCCGACGAACGTCTTGCGGGCCGCGTCCGTGAAGCCGGTCTTGCCGCCGATTGCGCCCGGGTAGCGCTGCAGCAGTTCGTCCTGATTGGCAATCGGGTGATCGCCGTCGGTCCCCGGGGAACCGGGAAACACAGCCGAGGGCTCGGCGGTGATCTGGGCGAACACCGGATTGGCCATCGCCGCCCGGAAGATCACAGCCAGGTCGCGCGCCGTCGACCAGCCCGAGCCTCCCGGCCCATCCAGACCGGACGGGGTCGCTGCGTGAGTGTTCACCGCGCCCAGCGATGCGGCCTTCGCGTCCATCTTGGCGACGGTGGCCTCCGTGCCGCCCAGCATGTGCGCCAGCGTGTTAGCGGCGTCGTTACCCGACACCAGCAGCAGGCCGTCGAGCAGTTGACGCGCTGTGTAGGTGCGGCCGGCTTTGACACCCGCGCAGGCACATTCAACGTGGCTGTCGGCCTCGTCGGCAACCACGGTGGAGTCCAGGCTGAGCTCGTCCAGGGCGACCAGCGCCAATAGCACTTTGATGGTGCTGGCGGGCGGGTGCTGCACATTCTCGTCACGCTCGGCCAGCACCTGACCGGAATCGAGATCAGCGATCAGCCAGGTCTGCGCCGGGCCGTCGGGGATGGGTACCGAGCCGACCGGCTGGACGCCGACGTCGGCCCACGCGGGTGCAGCGCAGGTAGCGAAGGTGAGAGCAGCCGCGACTGCCGCGAGGAGTGTCCGCATGGCCGACGAGCTTACGGCCCGCGCCGCGTGTCCGCCCAGTCGCGGTGTTCAATTCACTCATGTTGAGCCTGGCCGAAATCTCCGACCGCTTGGAAATCCAGCAGCTGGTGGTGGACTACTCCACCGCGATTGACCAGCGCCGCTTCAACGACCTCGACGCGGTGTTCACCCCGGACGCTTACATCGATTACACGGCTTTGGGCGGCATCGAAGGCCCCTATCCGGAGGTGAAGGCCTGGCTGGCCCAAGTGCTGCCGAATTTCCCGATGTACTACCACATGCTGGGCAACTTCTCGGTGCGCATCGAGGGGGACACCGCGGCGTCGCGAACAATCTGCTTCAACCCGATGGTCCTCGGCGGCGAAAAGGAACAGGTGATGTTCTGCGGGCTCTGGTACGACGACGAGTTCCTGCGCACCGCCGAGGGCTGGCGGATGACCCGCCGGGTGGAAACCAAATGCGTCCAGAAAATTCTCTGAAGCCTGAAGATCGACCAGGCGAATTTCCGCTGCCTGACCTTGCTCTGGCACAATAGGCGGCTGTCCGCCCTGCGACTTGGCCTTTTCGGGCTCGCTCGGCGGTCAGACACACGCGAGGCAAAACCGGATCCTGGCAACCCGCCCGGATCGCTGAATCGCAGCGTGACACTCACAGGAGAAGTCGCTTAACCATGGCTGTAAAGATCAAGCTGAGCCGGCTTGGCAAGATTCGCAATCCGCAGTACCGCATCGCGATCGCCGACTCGCGGACGCGCCGTGACGGTCGCGCCATCGAGATCATCGGCAGATATCACCCGAAGCAAGAGCCGAGCCTCATCGAGATCGACTCTGAGCGTGCCCAGTACTGGCTGTCAGTGGGTGCTCAGCCGACCGAGCCCGTCCTCAAGCTGCTCAAGATCACCGGTGACTGGCAGAAGTTCAAGGGGCTGCCCGGCGCCGAGGGGAAGCTGAAGGTCGCCGCGCCCAAGCCGAGCAAACTGGAGCTGTTCAACGCCGCGCTGGCCGCCGCTGACGGTGCTCCCACCACCGAGGCCGCGACACCGAAGAAGAAGAAAGCTCCGGCCAAGAAGGCCGCGGCTGACAAAGCTGAAAAAGCCGAGGAAGCCGCCCAAGCCGAGGCAGCCGCCGAGCCGTCCGCTGAAGCCGAGGCAGCCGCCGAGCCGTCCGCTGAAGCCGAGGCAACCCAGCCGGCTGAAGCCAGCGAGCAGGCCGAACCGGCCGAGCCGGCCAGCGAGAGCTGACCGCGGCCATGAGTACCGTCGTCGTCGACGCCGTCGAACATCTGGTGCGCGGCATTGTCGACAATCCCGACGATGTCCGAGTCGACCTGGTGACCAGCAGGCGTGGCAGGACTGTCGAGGTGCACGTCCATCCCGACGATCTCGGCAAGGTGATCGGCCGCGGTGGGCGCACTGCGACCGCCTTGCGCACACTGGTCGCCGGAATCGGTGGTCGCGGTATCCGAGTCGATGTGGTGGACACCGACCAGTAGCGAAGCCCGGCCCAGGGGACTTCCGTGGAGCTCATAGTTGGGCGCGTGGCCAAGGCTCACGGCGTCACCGGCGAACTCGTCGTCGACGTTCGCACCGATGATCCCGAGTTACGGTTCGCGCCGGGCGCGATATTGCGCGCCAAGGCATCCGATCATCCTGAGCACAACTACGTGGTGGCGGCGGTCCGTCCGCACGGCGACCGCCTTCTGCTGCGCTTGGAAGGGGTGGCCGACCGCGCTGCGGCCGACGCGATGCGCGGCAGCTTGTTCGTGATCGACTCCGAGGACTTGCCGCCCATCGACGAGCCGGACACCTTTTACGACCACCAGCTGGAGGGTCTTCTGGTGCGGACGACGGCCGGCCGCGACATCGGCATCGTGACCGAGGTTCTGCATACCGCCGCCGGCGAGTTACTGGCCGTCGACCGAGCCGATGCCGACGAGTTGCTGGTGCCGTTTGTGAGCGCGATCGTCACGTCGGTGTCGTTGGACTCTGGCATCGTCGAAATCGATCCGCCTGAGGGCTTGTTGGAGCTGGAGACCTGAAGGCCAATATGAAGATTGACGTTGTGACGATCTTCCCGACGTACTTGGATCCGCTGCGGGAATCGTTGCCGGGCAAGGCGATAGAGTCCGGTCTCGTCCAGCTGGAAGTGCACGACTTGCGGAAGTGGACTCACGACGTGCACCACTCAGTGGACGACGCGCCCTACGGCGGCGGTCCGGGGATGGTGATGAGGGCGCCGGTTTGGGGCGAGGCGCTAGACGAGATCTGTTCGCCGGAAACGCTCCTCGTTGTCCCGACGCCCGCGGGCGCGCTGTTTACCCAGGAGACCGCACAGCGGTGGAGCAGCGAGACGCATCTGGTGTTCGCCTGCGGTCGCTACGAGGGGATCGACCAAAGGGTCATCGATGATGCCGCTGGACGGATGCGGGTGGAAGAGGTCTCGATCGGAGACTACGTGCTGCCGGGAGGGGAATCGGCAGCCGTCGTGATCATCGAGGCGGTGCTGCGACTGCTGCCCAATGTCTTGGGCAATCCACTGTCACACCAAGATGATTCGCACTCTTGCGGTCTTCTGGAGGGTCCGTCGTACACCCGGCCGCCGAGCTGGCGTGGACTCGACGTCCCCGAGGTGCTGCTGTCCGGCGACCACGCTCGCGTCGAGTCTTGGCGACGGCAGGCCGCCGAGGAGCGCACCCGTGAACGCCGTCCCGACTTGTGGGGTCGGCGATAACGTCTCAGATCCGCCCGGACGGAAACATCGTCTTGACCGCCTGGGTGATCGCCGCCCGTGCGGTGGCGTCGTCGGAGGGTTGCAGCGACTCGATCACCATGACGTAGCGCCGGTCGGAGCCGATGACGCCAGTGGACAGGTGCATCCAGCTGTCACCGTCCATACAGCACATCCAACCCTGCTTGACGGCAACGGGTTCGGCGTACAGCCCGTCGGGAATGCCGAACCGCTGCGGGTAGCCGTCGGCCCCGGTTGCGGTGGATCCGGCGAGGTCGTCGACGATGGTCTCCGCGCGCTCGCCAGATAGCCCACCGGACCCGTTGAGCAGCGTGTCGTAGTAGCGCACCAAATCCGACGCCGAGCTCATCGTGTTCCACCACCGGCCGTCGCTGGGCGGCGCCGTGGATGTCAGCCCGTACCGGCCCGCGACGTCGGTGATGATCGCCTCACCGCCACGCTGGGCCCAGAACGTCTCCGCGGCGCTGTCGTCGGAGGAGCGCAGCATGCTGTCCAATGCCTGGCGGTCTGCCGTCGACAGCCGGGGGTTGTCCTCTGAGCCGTCCGGGCCATGCGCCAGCAGATCATCGGCGATAAAAAGCTTGGCCACCGAGGCGATCGCGATGAGCTGGTCATTGCCGTTGGACAGCATCTGATCGGTGGTTCGGTCGAGGACGGCGACCGCGATGGTGGCGCCGTCGGCGGCCGCGTCTTGGGTCGCCTGCGCGATGCGGGCCGGCAGTCCATCGAACGCCGCGCCGGGCATCCCCTGCGGCGACGCCGGCGGCCTGATCGCTTGCGGTGGCGCGGCAACGTGCGGCGCATGGGACGCGGCGCCGGGCGAGCCGTACACCTTCGCTTCGAAGCCCGCCAGCGACGCCGTCAGCACCGCTGCGTTGGCGATCAGCACCATCAGCGGTCGCGCTCGCATGGCTCCTATGTACCATTCGCCCACGTCACGGCCGGGTAGGGCGGATCGGCGATTCGCGGCGATTTCACTGCCTGGGCCCGATCTGGCACAATTGACCAGTTGTCTCCAGCGGTTCTCGGCCGGCCGGTCCGCTCCCACCTGCTGCGAGACGCGCCCAGATGCCCGAACCCATCGGCTTGGTTGACCGTCAACGCGCCCACAGCGCGAGCAGCAGCCCGCAGCCGCGACCGCAAGGAAGTGTCTCCGACATGAACACGCTGGACTTCGTCGACAAGGCGTCGCTGCGCGACGACATCCCGGCCTTCAGCCCCGGTGACACGATCAATGTGCACGTCAAGGTGATCGAGGGCGCCAAAGAGCGTATCCAGGTGTTCAAGGGTGTGGTGCTGCGTCGGCAAGGCGGCGGGATCCGGGAGACCTTCACGGTGCGCAAGGAGAGCTACGGCGTAGGCGTGGAACGGACCTTCCCGGTGCATTCGCCGAATATCGATCACATCGAGATCGTGACCCGTGGTGATGTGCGCCGCGCCAAGCTCTACTACCTGCGAGAGCTGCGCGGCAAGAAAGCCAAGATCAAAGAAAAGCGCTGACCTGGTGCGGCTCACCGGGCGGCGGCGCGCGACGCCGCAGCCCGTGCTGGCTAGGCTGACCCAGTGACCGAAGCCACCGACTCGTCGCCTGAAGGCAAACCCGACCCTGATCCGGCTGAGGCGGAAGCCGCGACAAGCCATCCGGCTATCACCGAATCGGGCGGCACCGACGGTGAGGACGAGCCCGAAGGCAAGAAGCGAGCCGCGCTGCGGGAAACCGTCGTCCTGGCGGCGATCGCGCTGCTGCTCTACTACGTCATGTTGACGTTCGTGGCACGCCCCTACCTGATCCCGTCGGAATCCATGGAACCCACGCTGCACGGATGCTCGGGTTGCGTCGGCGACCGGATCATGGTGGACAAGCTCACCTTTCATTTCGGCTCACCGCACCCCGGTGACGTCATCGTCTTCAAGGGACCGCCGTCGTGGAACGTGGGCTACAAGTCGATTCGCTCGCACGACACCGCGATCCGCTGGGTGCAAAACGCGCTGTCTTTCATCGGCTTTGTGCCGCCTGACGAGAACGACCTCGTCAAGCGTGTCATCGCGGCGGGCGGACAGACCGTGCAGTGCCGGAGCAACACCGGGCTGACGGTCAACGGCGCACGGTTGAAGGAGCCCTATCTGGATGCGGCCACGATGAACGCCGACCCGTCGGTATACCCGTGCCTGGGTCCCGAGTTCGGACCGGTCACCGTCCCGCAGGGGCGGTTGTGGGTGATGGGGGACAACCGCACTCATTCCGCGGACTCTCGCGCACACTGCACCAGCACACCCACCGACGCAATGAATGGACTGCTGTGCACGGGTGATCCCATGGCTGGCACCGTGCCGGTGGGCAACGTCATCGGTAAGGCGAGGTTCATCGTGTGGCCGCCGTCGCGGTGGGGTGGTGTGGGTGCGGTGAATCCGCAGCAGAATCATTAGCCATGGCCACCACCTGGCCGCCGCGGACGGTGATCCGTAAATCGTCCGGCTTGCGCACACTGGAGTTGGCGCTATACCGCAGCGGTCTTGGACCGGTGGCCGGAGTGGACGAGGTCGGCCGCGGAGCTTGCGCCGGGCCGCTGGTGGTCGCGGCGTGCGTGCTTGGACCGGGGCGATTGGAAAGCCTTGCTGCCCTTGACGACTCGAAGAAGCTCACCGAGAAGGCGCGGGAGCAGCTGTACCCGCTGATTTGCCGCTACGCGGTGGCCTATCACGTGGTGTTCATCCCGTCGGTCGACGTTGACCGCCGCGGCGTGCATGTGGCCAACA
>DATFYT010000276.1:0-2670 GCA_035314925.1 Mycobacterium sp.
CGGTGCGCGGGATGCGCGTCATGCACGGCCACCGAGGCCATCAGCCCGTCGAAGGGCAGCACGCCGGCGTGGTTGGCCACCACCAAGCCCGCGCCGGTGTCGGGGAGATGCTCGATGCCACTGACCTCTACCCGGAACCACGACTTGAAGAAGAACCTGAGCAGCGGCCGCACGATCGCATCGTTGAAGTGCGGGTCGAAGCCGAACTCGTCGACGCTGTAGTCACCGGTGAGCCGGTGACGCAGAAAGTCGGCGACCGCACTGACCTTTAGCGCGAGCTCGTTGGTCGGCTGTTCCGCACCGGATCGACTGGCCGCACCGCGACGGTGCTGATCGATTTCGCGTACGACGGCGGCGATCTCGTCGGCGGACGCGCGGGTGTCGGGTTCGGAGAGCAGCGAGGGATGTTGGCGAGAGCCCTGCGTGCGTTGCCCGGCACGCCGCTGAGCCGCCGCACGGCCTGAATTCCCGTGCAGCGGAATGACTTTCGCCTTTGAATCGCCCGCCATCAGTAAACCTCCCCCCGCCTTTAGTGTATTGTGGATCGGCCGCCAAAGCGCTGCGCTGCTGCTACGGCCCGGCCCTCAATGGAGCGTACCCATTCAGGATCGATAATGGGAGTCAAACCTCGGCCGCGTACATAATCGTCAAAAGCTTCCGCAGTCGACCACTTCGGGTGGTATCCGAGCTCTCGTTCCATCCGCGTGGTGTCCATCACTCGGCCGTAGCTCAAGTAGCCGAGTTGCTCGCGGTTGATCTCGACGTAGCGGTTGGCCTTGCGCAGCGAATCAAGCGCCGCGAGACCAAATCCCGGCACCGGCAGCGCAACTCGGCCCGCCCGTCGGATCGCCTGCGACAACATGATGATCCCGCTGGCGCCGATGTTGAAGGTGCCGGACTTGCCGACCATCACCGCCCGCTCCAAGGCGCCCAGCGCGTCCTGCTCGTGCAATAGCTGCAGCCGCGCGTCGCGGCCGAGAACCGTCGGGACCAACGGCCCGGCCAGGTAGCGCGACAGCGTGGTGTCCATCGCCGGACCGATCATGTTGGCCAGCCGCAGGATGGTCACCGAGATGTCGGGCCGACGCCGACCCAGCCCGCGGGTGTAACCCTCGATGTCGAGGCTGTCTTTCGGAAAGCCTTCCCCGAACGGACGGCGGCTGCTGCTGTCCTCGGTGAACAACACCGGATCATGCGCGCTGGACCCGTAAACCTCCGAGGTCGATTTCAGCACTACGCGACGCACCGACGGTGCGTTCTGGCAGGCGGCGAACAGCTGCATCGCGCCGAGCACGTTGATTTCCTTCAACGCCGCCCCGCCGCCGGAACGCGGTGCGAATGACGCCGCTGCCGCGTGAACCACGGTGTCGACGTCGCCATTTCGGATCACCTTGGCAACAAAGGGGTTGCGAATGTCTGCACGGACGAATTCGGCGCGACCCATCCGCCGCAGCATGTCCTTGCTGGGTGCGACCGCGTCGACCGCGATGACCCGGTTGATCATCGGGTTCTGCACAAGCCGGGCCGTCAGATAGCCACCCAGAAAGCGGCACGCGCCGGTGACCAGCACGACCTTCGGATAGTGCACGGCATCGACGCCGGTACCAGACTGACCGTCCGACGAGTCCACTTGATTAGCCTATCGACCTTGCGCTACCGCGGCATCGGCTGCGAACGACAGCAGCGGCCGGCAGAAGTTACTTACCGAGTTTTCTGCGCTGCACCCGCGTGCGGCGAAGCAGCTTACGGTGCTTCTTCTTCGACATCCGCTTGCGCCGCTTCTTGATTACTGAACCCATAACTCCGCTATCTGTGTGGCGGCCCGAGTCCGCCATGGCCGGGCATATGCAATAACCCGGTCACTCTACCCGGGTTGGCACATCGAACGCCAAAGCCGATGCCGGCACCCAAATCCGGCGCAGCAGTCAGCGGCTCATGAGGACATCACAAAGCGCACCCGGGTGTTCCGGATGCGCTTTGACACGCAGCGCCCCGCATTGCAGCACTGGAAATGCTATCCAGCGTCGAAGTAGGAGGTCTCCAGCATGTCGTGCACGGCCTTCGCGTGCACGCGGAAGGATCGCCCGACGCGGACCGCGGGCAGCTCACCGTTGTGAACCAGCCGGTAGACCGTCATCTTGCTGACCCGCATCAGTGCCGCCACTTCAGCAACCGTCAGGAATTGCGTCCGGGGCTGCTGGCCGTCTGCGGAACCCGTGTCTCGTCCCGATTTACCGCCAGCCGATGGCCCGTTCATAGACGTCATCGCAACCCAATCAATCAGGCTCCTGCAGTCCCGGCGGCTTCCCCTCCGCTGGCACCCACAGGTGCATACCACAAGGAGAATAGCGGGACTAGTGTGGTTATTGCGACGGGTGGTGGCAAATAAATAAAATTCTATAAATTACTCGGGTGTAATTCTTAGCTGCTCAGAGCGTGTTTTTGCGGCCCGTACGGCCTCATCGACAGCCGCCCGCAAACCGTGCTTTTCCAATTCCCGCAGCGCAGCCGCAGTAGTGCCCCCAGGCGAGGTAACAATCGAACGCAGCCGCGCCGCGGTGGTGTCCAGCGAGAGGTCACGCCCCGAGTCGCTGCCCGTTCCACGGTCCTGCTCCATCCGGTCCAGCAAAAGCGCCGCCGAACCGGCCATCGTCTGCGCCACCAACTCGG
>DATFYT010000277.1:0-6913 GCA_035314925.1 Mycobacterium sp.
CAAAGGGAACGTTCGCGGCAAGGCCGCGGCGCAGACTCGGCTGCACCGCACTCATATTGGCGAGCACCGGGTAATCCATGCCGCAGTCGCGCCATTCGGCGGCCTGCTCGATGACCTCGTCGGGTGTGCCGGTGAGGAAGAACTCCTTGAGTAACGACGGTGGCACCTGTGCGGCGGCGGACAGCACGGTCTGTTCGTTGAGCGTTTGCGGGATGATGTCTTGCGCGCCGGTGAAGTCTTCACCAAGCGGATGACTGACCCCGTGGCGGGCCCACTCCTCGGCAGGCACGTTGAGTGCGAACGCCTTCATCGCGGTCGAGCTCAGCGCTTCGTCGACCTGGTCCCGGCTGCCGCCGGTCACCACGAACAGCCAGTTTGCGGCGGTGATGGACAGGGGATCTCGCCCGGCGTCGGAGGCGGCGGACCGGACCCTTTCCAGTCCGGCTGCGTAGTTCTTGGGCCGGGCTGTCGCTGCGGGAAACCACGCGTCGGCGTAGCGGCCGGTGGCCCGCAGCATGCGTGGCCCATGGGCGGCGATCCAAATTTCCGGCCACTTGCCGCGGTAGGGGGGCAGCGCGAATATCGCATTGTGCAGCGGGAAAAACGGTGAATCGCGGGTGACGAGTTCACCGCCGGAGTTCCACAGCGCCCGGATGGTCGCCATGGCTTCTTCGAAGCGCGCCACCGGTTTCGACCAGTCCACCCCGTAGGGCTCGTTGCCCTCCCGCTCGCCGGTGCCGATTCCCAAAATTGCCCGGCCCCGGGTGAGCAGGTGCAGGGTTGCGGCCGCCTGTGCGGTGACGGCGGGATTGCGACGACCCACATCGGTGACGGCGGTGCCAAGGCGCAAGCGCCCGAGGCGATTTCGCGCAGCGAAATTTCCGAGCATAGTCCACGGTTCGAGATACGCGTCGACATCGGGTATCAGCCGTGCAGCCCCCACGTACTTCGGTGTGATGACCGCGCGCGGCAACAGCGAGTTGAGATGATCGGGCAGCCAGAATGAATCCATCCCGGTGGCTACCGCGGTGAGATAACTGGCCCGCGGCAGCGCCGTCGGCGAGAAGCGGGTGTTCACGAGATTTTCTGCCAAGCCGATCTTGAGCATGGGGCTCTCCTTTGCCCGGATGCCCCCCATTCGCGCCAAATTCTAGGCCGAGCTGGTCACCGTCGAGTGGTAACGACGAATTGCGACCAGTCGGGCTCGCGGGTCGCTGCCCAGTATTCGTTGAGCCGCCAAGGGCTGACGGTATGGATCTCGCCGTCGGCGTTTTTGAAGTACGAGTGTTTGACCGCGGGGTGTGACCACACCATCTGCTTGATCTCGGCCTGGGTGCGTTCGTGCCACGCGGACGCCGCTTCGGCGGTCGGCTCGACCGAGTGGATGTTCGCCTCGACCAATTGCGCCAGGCAACTGTTGATGTAACGCATCTGTAGTTCGGAGTTGAAGATCAGGCTGCCGCCGTGGGCGAGATGAGCGCCCGGCCCATAGACGAGGAAGAAGTTCGGAAACCCCGGGACGGTGATTCCCAGATACGCATACGGTCGCTTGCCCCACACCTTGTGCAAGTCGACACCGTCCCGGCCGGTGATCGTCATCGGCCACAGCACGTCGGTGTGCCGAAACCCGGTGGCGTACACGATCACATCGACGTCGTAGGTGGCGCCGTCGGTGGTGACGATGCCATCCGGCGTGATCCGCTCGATCGCGGTGCGCACCAACTCGACGTCGTCGCGGCGCAGCGTACGCAGCCAGGTGCCGTCGTCCTGCAACGTCCGCTTCCCGGTCGCCGGATAGTCCGGCAGCACCTTGGCCAGCAGATCCTGGTCTCCATCAACCTGATTGGTGATCCAGTCGGTGAACATCATGCGCGCGGCGGCGTTGATCTCGCTGACCGCGTAGTCCTGATCGGGGTATGCCGGGTCGACCCGCGCCGCGTCGAGCCCTTTGTCGGAGCCGGGCCACAGCACCAGGAACCGGTACCAGCGGCCGTAATAGGGCAGGTGGTCCATCGCCCAGCGCACGCCGTCGCCGACCGACTCGTGGTACATCGCGTTGGGGAACATCCACTGGGCGGTGCGCTGAAAAACGGTGAGCCGCTCGACGTCGTCGGCGATGGCGGGCGTGATCTGAAAGCCGCTGGCGCCAGCCCCGATCAGCGCGACGCGCTTACCGGTCACATTGATCGAGTGGTCCCATTCTGCGGAATGAAACGACGGCCCACGGAAGCTCGCAGCACCCTCGAAATCGGGCATATAGGGCCGGTTTAGCTGACCGACCGCGGTGATGATCGCGCGGGCCCGCATCGTGGTGAGCCCCTCGTCGGGTTCCCGAGCCGTGATCGTCCACATGCCGTCCTCGTCGTCCCACTCGGCGGCGATCATCTCGGTCTGCCAGCGCACATGGTCATCGAGCCCGTGCTTGTCCATCACCGTGGTGAAGTAGTTCTGCAGCTCGGGCTGTTCGGCAAAGAAGTGCGACCACTCGTTGCTGGGCTCGAAACTGTAGCAATAGAAATGGTTGGCAACGTCGACGCGGGCCCCAGGATACCTGTTCTCCCACCATGTTCCACCTGGGCCGGCGTTCTTCTCCAGAATGGTGAACGGAATGTTGGCTTGCTTCAAGCGAATTCCGGTAAGAATTCCCGATTCGCCGCATCCGATGACGGCAACGGGCAGTCGCTCCGCGCGGTCGGGATCCAGCGGCGCCGGGCGGCGCGGATCCACCCCGTCGAGGTCCATCTCTTCGGCGAGCAGCGACAGGTAGTCATCGGGCACGCTCTCGCAGACCGCCCAGTCCATCATTTCCTTGATCAGCTCGCGTGACAGTGGCGCGGGCTCGGGGCAGCCGCGGTCGCGGTAGTCGGCGATCACCGGTAATGCCTCGGCCCGGGCGCGGGCTTTGTCCTCCTCGGACATGAATCCCTGGACCTCGTTGAGAAAGATCCCCGCGGGTTTGAAGTCGCGGACGAACCGCGGATCGCCGGTGATGTGCACCAGCGACAGCAGCAGGGTCGGAATGCTGACTTGCTCGAGCGCGGCGGCAATGTCGGCGGTGGGAGTGGTGAAAGGCTGGCCGGCGTAGCGGCTGCGCTTCAAGGCGGTTCCTTTCGTAAGCCTAATTACGATACGCGCGGTTTCGTAATTGACGTAAAACGATACGCTGGGTGGGGTACTGGATCAAGGGACGATCCGACGCGTTCTGCGCTGGGCCGTGCCAAGGTAAACGCGGTGGGAAGCACATCGATTCAGGACCGCGCCAAGGGGTGGCTGACCGCGGCGTGGCGATTCGTCCGCAGCGCGCCGCTGACATACCTCTGGCTGACCGTGCTGCTAATCACCACGATCATTCAGCACCAGCTGGGCCACCGGAAATTGCACGATGTGCTGATCCACGGCTCCACCAACCTGCACGAATTGGCGACTGATCCGCTCAAAGTGCTGTTTGAAAGCCTGCTCTGGATCGATGGCCGTTACTGGACGCCGTATCTGGCGCTGTTCACCCTGTTCCTTGCCCCGGCCGAGCGATGGCTTGGCGAAATCCGTTGGCTCACTGTCGGATTGACTGCGCACATCGGTGCAACCTATTTCAGCGAAGGCTTGCTGTATCTGGAGATCCAACATCACCTGGCGCCGGAGCGGCTGGTGCACGCCCGTGACATCGGGGTCAGCTACTTTTTGGTCGGCGTGATAGCCGTGCTCGCCTATCACATCGCAACGCCGTGGCGATGGGGTTACCTCGCGGTCTTGATCATCGTCTTCGCCGTCCCGCTGATCATCGATCCGAACTTCACTGCAATCGGCCACTTCTCGTCGATCTTCATCGGCCTGCTGTTCTATCCGATGGCCCGACGACGGGGCAGGCTTAAGTCCGGGTAGCGGTCACGTAGCCGAGCCCGACGAACATCGCCGCCTCGTCGTCGTTATCTGTCTGGACCGACAGGCCTTGCGCGGCAAATAGATCAGCCACGCTGATGGCCGAAACGTTCCAGCCGTGGCTGCCCAGATAGTCGACCACATCGTTGCGGTCGCCGCCGTACCACAAGTCGGTCATCTCCACGTCGAATCCGTGTTCGCGCCAGCGTTCGGTGGCTTGGCGCATCCGGTCGGCCATCATCGGCACCGCCTGGCTGGCGTCCGGCACGCTCTCGGTGGCCAGTTGACTACCCGCGGCGCTCAGCATGGTGATGTTGTCCAGCAACGCATCCTGAGCCTCCGGCGGCAGAAACGGCATCAAGCCCTCTGCGCTCCACACGGTGGGTTGGGTGGGATCAAGGCCGGCTCCACGCAACGCGGCCGGCCAGTCGTGGCGCAGATCGATGGCCACCGAGCGGCGATCGGCCTTGGGGGCCGCGCCCAGATCAGCCAGGGTGGTGGTCTTGAACTCGATGACCGCTGGCTGGTCGATCTCGTAGACCGTGGTCCCGGCCGGCCAGGGCAACCGGTAGGCGCGTGCGTCTAGTCCCGATGCCAGGATCACCGCCTGGCGGATTCCGCCGTTGGTCGCCCGGACAAAGAAGTCGTCGAAGAAGCGAGTGCGCACGGCCATCATGTCCCGCATCCGCTGCATGCCCCACTCGCCGTTGTCGTCGACCTCGGCCGGATTCAATTCGCCACTGGCCAAGCGGGTGAAGAAGTCGACGCCCACCGCGCGAACCAGCGGCTCGGCGAAGGGATCGTTGATCAGTGGGTTGGCCGCCCGGCTGGCCAACGCGCGCCCGACGGCGACGCCGGTCGCGGTGGCGCCCACGCTGGTCGTCAGGTCCCAGGTGTCATTGTCGGTCCGTGCCATGTCTGCCCCTCCTGTATGTCATGTTGCCTGGATATTTAGCTTGTTTAATCGACTGTACCCGCGTTCGCGGACCCGTAATCTGGGCGAGTGCGGCACTACTACTCGGCTGAAGCGATCCGCGAGGCCGAAGCGCCGCTCTTAGCCAGCCTGCCCGACGGCGCGCTGATGAGGCGGGCGGCCTACGGGCTGGCCACCGCGATCACCGGCGAGCTGATCGCCCGCACCGGCGGGGTTGCCGGACGCCGGGTATGCGCGGTCGTCGGCTCGGGCGACAACGGCGGCGACGCACTGTGGGCGGCAACCTTCCTGCGTCGCCGCGGCGCGGCCGCCGACGCGATACTGCTCAAACCGGAACGCACGCACCAGAAGGGGTTGGCGGCGTTCCGCAGGGCTGGCGGTCGGATCGTCGAAAAGGTCTCGGCGGCAACAGATTTGGTTATCGACGGCGTCGTGGGCATCTCCGGCTCGGGGTCGCTGCGACCCGATGCATCCGAAGTGTTCGAAGCTGTCGATGCCGAGGCGATTCCGATTGTCGCCGTTGACATCCCCAGCGGCGTCGACGTAGCGACCGGCGCGATCACCGGTCCGGCTGTACACGCCGCGCTGACCGTCACCTTCGGCGGCCTGAAACCGGTACACGCGCTGGGTGACTGCGGCCGTGTCCGCCTCATCGACATCGGCTTGGACCTACCCGAGACCGACGTGCTGGGCTTCGATGCTGTCGACGTGGCCGCGCGCTGGCCGGTGCCCGGACCGCACGACGACAAGTACACCCAGGGTGTGACGGGGGTGATGGCGGGCTCATCGACGTATCCCGGTGCGGCGGTGCTGTGCACTGGCGCCGCCGTGGCCGCCACCTCCGGCATGGTTCGCTACGCGGGCAGCGCGCACAGCGAGGTGCTCGCGTATTGGCCTGAGGTGATTGCGTCGCCCACTCCGGCGGCGGCCGGGCGGGTGCAGGCCTGGGTCGTCGGGCCGGGTTTAGGCACCGACGAGACCGGAGCTGCCGCACTGTGGTTCGCGCTAGAGACCGATCTGCCGGTGCTCGTCGATGCCGACGGTCTGACGATTTTGGCGGCTCACCCCGATCTCGTGGCCAACCGCATTGCGCCGACCCTGCTGACGCCGCATGCCGGTGAATTCGCCCGACTGGCCGGCGCCCCGCCCGGCGACGACCGCGTCGGCGCCACCTGCAAGCTCGCCGACGCGCTCGGGGTCACCGTGCTGCTCAAGGGCAACGTCACCGTCATCGCCGAACCCGGCGGGCGGGTCTACCTCAACCCGGCCGGGCAGTCCTGGGCGGCGACCGCCGGATCCGGCGACGTGCTGTCCGGCATGATCGGCGCGCTGCTGGCCGCAGGGCTGCCGCCGGTCGAAGCCGCAGCCGCAGGCGCCTTCGTGCACGCGCGCGCGGCAGCGCTGTCGGCCGCCGACCCCGGTCCGGGTGACGCGCCGACGTCGGCGTCACGGATCGTCCCGCATATCCGAGCCGCCCTGGCCACCCTTTAGCACCGAGCCACCAACCGAAAGGATCCGTCGTGACCGCCAGTCGCCCGTCCGTCCCCGCACACTCGATCGCGCCCGCCTACACCGGCCGCATGTTCACCACACCAGTGCCGGCATTGCGGCTGCCCGAGGAGTCGATGGATCCCGAGGCCGCGTACCGCTTCATCCACGACGAGCTGATGCTCGACGGCAGCTCGCGGCTGAATCTGGCCACCTTCGTCACCACCTGGATGGACCCCCAGGCCGACAGGCTGATGGCCGAGACGTTCGACAAGAACATGATCGACAAGGACGAATATCCGTTGACCGCGGCGATCGAGCAGCGCTGCGTATGCATGGTCGCGGACCTGTTCCACGCCGATCACCTGCGCGACGACGACCCGTCCAGCGCATGCGGGGCGTCCACCATCGGCTCCAGCGAGGCCGTCATGCTCGGTGGTCTGGCGCTCAAATGGCGCTGGCGCGAAAAGGTGGGTAAAGGCTGGGAGGGCCGCACCCCCAACCTGGTGATGGGCTCCAACGTTCAGGTGGTCTGGGAGAAGTTCTGCCGCTACTTCGATGTCGAGCCACGCTATCTGCCGATGGAGGAGGGCCGCTATGTCATTACTCCGGAGC
>DATFYT010000278.1:0-2660 GCA_035314925.1 Mycobacterium sp.
GCAGAGTCCGGGTTTCGTTGCGCAATCCGGACGTGATGGTGTTGGAGAGAAGCCCTGAGCCGAGCACGACGCCGACCGCCAGCGCCAAGAACACCGCGGCCAGCGAAATCGCGTGCTGACGTAGAGATATCACATCGCCACCGTCCTAATGGATGAAGCGCTGCATCCAGATCAAGAAGTGATTCCAGTACTGGGCGATCCAGTGCAATACCACGGTGTCGGCGCGTGACACCCACAGCGCGGCGATCACCGAGATCAGCATCGTCAAGATCAGCAACGCGATCGCGCCACTGGAAATCCGGTTGTGGTAGAGCGTGGCAACAGCTTTGGCGTCCACGACTTTCTCTCCCACCCGCAACCTGGTGAGGAAGGTCGAGGGGTTGCTGTCCTGACGCGTCCGGTCGAAGAAGGTCTCGATGTTGGCGCGGTGACCCGCGGTCACCAGCAGCGCGGCACCGTGATGATCAGCCAAGAGCAGCGCCAAGTCAGCCGGTGAACCCGCGGCGGGGAACGTCATCGCCCCGACACCGAGGTCCTGGATGCGTTCCAGACCTGGCGCGTGGCCGTCGGCGTCGGCGGGCAGCACGACCTGCGCACCGCATTTGAGGACTTCGGTGCTCAAGTTGCTCGGGTCGCCGACGATGAGTTGTGGGCGGTATCCGGCTTGGCGCAACACATCTGCGCCGGAGCCGACGCCGATCAGGACGGGCTGGTATTCCTTGATGAAGGGCTTGAGGCGCTTGAGGTCGTCAGCGGCGTCGTCCTCGTCGGCGACCACGACGACGTGACGGCGGCGCAGTTCGATGTCGACGTCGGGAATGCCGATCCCGTCGATCAACAGCGGGCTCTCGCTTCGGATGAACTCAATGGTGTTGCCGGCGAACGCTTCCAGGTGGGCGACCAGCCCACTTTTGGCTTCCTGCATCAGCTCGGCGATTTCTTCGTCGGTGCGCTCGGTGCCGCGGATCAGTCGGCGGTCCCCGGCGTATACGCCACCGTTGTAGAGGCGCACTTTCGAGCCGTCTTTGATCTTCTTGAACACGTCGGTGCCGGTCTCGTCGATCAGGGTGACACCGTTGGCCAGCAGCACTTCGGGTCCCAGGTTCGGGTAGCGGCCCGACACCGACGGGGACGCGTTGATGACGGCGGCGATTTCGGCGTCGACGAGCGCATCGGCCGTGATCCGGTCCAGGTCCAGGACATCGAGGACTGCGATATCGCCGGGGCACACCCGCCGCAGCAGCCGGTCGATGTCACGGTCGACCCGGGCGGTGCCGACAACGCCCGGCCGCGAGGTATTCCGAGACAACAATGAGGACAAGGTGGTGGTCACGCTCATGGAGGCGATTCTGTCGGTGAACCCGACTGCGAGCGGGGAGGCGCGCCGTAACAAGGGCCTCAGAAGTTATATCTTGTCACATCTGTCACAAGGTCAGATGCAGTATTTAGGTCGCAATCCGGTCACAGTCCGCGGCCTCCAATAGTTCGCGGGCATGGGCACGCGCTGAATCCGAATCACCCAGCCCGGCCAGCATTCTCGCCAGTTCGGCGACCCGGTCGTCCCCGTCGAGGCGCCGCACACCGCTGGCGCCGTTTTTCCCAGTGCTATCGACCATGAGGTGTATGTCGGCGTAGGCCGCGACCTGCGGCAGATGCGTCACCACGATGACTTGCCGGTTGCGGGCCAACCGAGCCAGTCGCCGACCGATCTGCACCGCCGCCCGGCCTCCGACGCCCGCGTCGACCTCGTCGAACACCATGGTGGTGCCGGTCATCGACGCCGCCAGTACCACCTCGAGGGCGAGCATCACGCGCGACAGCTCGCCGCCCGACGCGCTCTTGGCCAGCGGTAGCACCGTCATGCCGCGATGTGCGGCGAACCCGAACTCGACCTGGTCGACACCGTCGCCACCGGCATGGGCCTGGGTGCCGGAGGCAAGCGTCAGCGCTGCGGGATCGTCGGCAGCGGCCGGCACGGTCGACACCTCGATGGTGAATTCGGCATCGGCCATCGCCAGCCCGGACAGCTCGCCGGTGACTTGTTTGGCCAGCCGCTTGGCGGCCTGGCTGCGCACCTTGCTGAGTTCGCTTGCCGCATCGGCCAATTGGAGCGCCAATTCGTCGACGCGACGGTGCAGACCGGCCAGCGCCTCTTCGGAAACATCCAAGTGCACCAGCCGTTCTCGCGCCTCGCCTGCCCACTGCAGCACACCGTCGATGTCGGCGGCGTATTTGCGAGTCAGCGTGCGCAGCTCGGCCTGCCGTGCGAGCTTGGCGTCCAACGTGCTGGCGTCCTCGGGTAATTCGCCCAGGTAGCCACCGAGCTCACGCGCGGCGTCGCCGACGACCGTGAGCGCTTCCTCGAGCTGAGTGGCTAACGCACGCAGCGTCGCGTCTTCCGTCGACTCCAAGGCCGCCTTGGCCCGCGCCAAACTGTCCGCCGCCGAAGCGGGCTGTTCGGTCGGGTCGGCGGAGGCGTCGTCGCCCAGCCCGGACAGGGCGACGCGGGCCCCTAATGCGGCCTCGCGCAGCGCGTCCAGCTCCGAGAGCCGACGGATGTCGGCGATCAGCGCATCGTCCTCGCCGGGTGCGGGGTCGATGGTGTCGATCTCGTGCAGCGCGAACTTGAGCCGATCGGCCTCCTGCGCCAATTCGCGGGC
>DATFYT010000279.1:0-5890 GCA_035314925.1 Mycobacterium sp.
GGTGTCCCAAGGTCGCCTCATCTCAAACTCCGTCTCAGTAGTGAACTGTCACGGGTTTGATGCCGGCTTCGTAGTTGAGGCGTCGCCGGCTGGGACGCCTGGGGTTAAGCGTAGTAGGCAGCCTCGTATGCCAGGCTCCGCGGTGGCGGGGCGGCAATGTAGCTGCCCGGAAAGTTGTAGAACACAAGCGCTTCGTTACTTTCGCGCCAGGTGTCCGCCCGCCCGCCACTGGCGGACCCAACCTGCTCGCGTGGGGTGGCTGGCTACTGACTGTGGTGACTGACAGCGTTGGCACGCTACGTGGCACCATTTGTCCGCACGAACTCCGCGACGGCGGTGCCGATCTCGTCGGGACTGTCTTCCTGGACGAAATGGACTCCGCTCACAGTGGTCTCGGTGAGGTTGGGCCAGGTCCGGATCAGCTCGCGGATGCGCCCGCGGACGACGGCGCCCGGTTCGGCATTGATGAACAGTTTGGGCACATCGCTTTCAGCCAACCAGCTGCTGTAGTCATTGACCGCCGACGCAACGTCGGCGGGCTGTCCGTCGATCGGCAGGTCGCGTGGCCACGACAACGTCGGGCGGCGGTCTTCACCGGGGTTGGCGAACGGCGCCCGGTGGTGACTCCTATGCCGTGTCTTCGGCGTGACGGTTGGCCGGTTTAGTAGTGCTGTTTCAAGAAGCCCAGGGCCCGATCGGCGACCTCGTGCCAGCCGCTGTCGAAGACCAGCGAGTGGCCCCGGTTGGGCATCTCAACGAACTCGGTGGGAGAAGTGTTGCGGCGCTGCTTCTTAAACGACGCGGTGGCGATCGCCGAGGGCGCGATATGGTCTTTTTCCCCGCTGATGATCAGCATGGGGCCACGCTTGGGGTTGCGGGTGTCGGCGGTGATCTGTGTCGCCGGATTGAAGTTGGCGGTGGCCGCCTGAAACAGCGGAATGCCCGAGCCTGGTACGGGCAGGGCCGTATAGTGCCGCTGGCATTCGTCGTCGCTGATCGCGTTGCCGAAGGAATACCGGAACTGCCGGTAGGTCAGCATCACCGAGCGTCGATAATTCAGCGGGTTGCCGATGACCGGCCACGCCGAGCGCAGGGCCGGCAGCGGCAGCGGCAGCACACCCCGAAAGGGTGCGGAGTCGATGGCCACCGATGCCGTCGCCAACCCGCGGCCCGCGAGTTGTTGGGTGATCAGGCCGCCGAACGAGTGCCCCACGACGGCCGGCTGCTGATTGAGCTGCGCGATGGCCTCGGCCATATGGTCGGTGACTTGGCGCACCGTCTTGCCGGCGAACACCTCGGGGTGCGCCCGGCCCTGCTCAACCGTCTCGGGGTCGTCGGGCCAGCCCGGCGCCACCGTCGCGTAGCCATGCGAGTCAAACAGCTCACGCCACGGCTGCCAGCTTGACGCCAACATCCATAGCCCGTGCACGAAAACGACGGGTCTGCGCCCGGACGCATTCGCCTGATCGATTTCGCGCTGTTCGCCTTCGGTCAACACGTTCATCACCTCATCCCAGGGCTATGTCGGCGGACCTTCCGCGCGGCGGTGCGCGGCGGATCCTCGCATTGATCATGGGCGAGTTCATCTCGTTGGTCACTATTTGTGGCGACAACGTCGCATCACAGAGAGTTGTCGCCGGGAACAAACCATTGGCGAAAATGAGCGCTTGATGTGGTCGGTTTGCGCCTAGGATCGTTTGGTGGGACAAATCCTCGACGGCGACGTGGCGCGGCAAGTCACCGCGCTTGGCGCGATTCTGCTCAAACATGCTGAGGAGCTGGCCGCCGAAATGGCCGCCCGCATCCAGGCCGCCGTGCCGATCTACCGTCGCGCCGACATCGTGACGACTGAGCAGTTGCGCCAGGCCAGCCTGGCCAACATCGTGGTCATCTTCACCGAGCTCGGCGGCGAGCCAGCCACCTCATCAACGCAGTCATACGACAACGGGCGCGCCCGGGCCGGCGCGGGGGTACCGCTGACCGCGGTGATGGCCGGCTACCGGGTTGCCGCCAGTTTCCTGTGGGAACAGCTGGCCCAAACCGCCCGGGGCAGCTGTGCCGGCGTCGAGGTCATCGTTGCCGCGGCCACCCAGATGTGGTTGGTGCTCGACACGTTCACCACCGAGATGGCCGACGGCTATCGCGAAGAGATCACCGCCCAAGCCATCTTCCGCGAGCAGCGGCGTGCCGGCCTGGTTCAGGCGATCCTGCAGGGTCAGCTCACCGACACCAACCTGTGGGAAGCCGCAGAGATGTTACGGCTGCCCCCACAAGGCACCTACACGGTGATCACCGCAGCGCTGGCCGAACTCGAACAGCCAACGGCCCACGACATCACCAGCCGCCTTGCCTTACGCGGTATGCCTTCCGCGTGGGCGCTGACCCACGACTCCGAAGTGGGCATCGCCCTAACGCGCGAACCGGTCAGCGACATCAACACACTGATCGCGGTGCTGCGGGAAACCAACCGCGACCGCGTGGGTATCAGCCCGGCCTACCACACCCTCACCGACAGTCCTGAGGCATTACGGTTGGCGCGCATCGCTCTTCGTGCCAGCACACCACAAAACCCCGTGACGGTCTTCGATCGCGACCGGATGGCCATCGCCGCGGTCGCTGCACCCGATGTCATGCGACGCCTCGCCGACCTGACCCTCGCCGGGCTGGCCCACCTACCGACCGCCGAGCGACAAATGTTGCTGCAGACGTTCGGAGCCTGGCTCGACCAAGACGGCTCAGCCACCCGCGCCGCTGAACAGCTCTACTGCCACCCCAACACGGTGCGCTACCGGCTGCGGCGGCTCGCCGAATACACCGGCCACACCCTCGATGATCCACATTGGATCGCCGAGCTCGCGCTCGCCTACCAGATCGACCAGCACAGCGACACCGCTTACAACCCATGCCGAAGCGACCGATCCAACAGCGTGGAGCCAATTCACACCGTCACCCCCGGGGCCACTTCGAATTGACATCGCGACCCCGGCGGGCCGATACGCCTCGTGAGGGGCGGCGCTCAGTCCGCGGTGGAGCGCTCGTCCACCACGTAGGCTCGCGTTGCGGCTCGATCGATGAAGTTCTCTTCGTCTAAAGCAATTTCATCGACGCCAAGACTGGCCATCCAGGCGGACAGGTCGTCTCGGTCAGCGAAGACGAGTTCGGTCATGCAGTCAAAGCTGATCTCATTA
This sequence comes from Mycobacterium sp., assembly GCA_035314925.1. Classification (GTDB taxonomy): domain Bacteria; phylum Actinomycetota; class Actinomycetes; order Mycobacteriales; family Mycobacteriaceae; genus Mycobacterium. The sequence continues at coordinate 3,189 of DATFYT010000279.1, forward strand.
CCTTCGATGTTGAAGGCATCCCCACGCTGGATGTAGTTGCGCTTGTAGACCATCGGCATGAATGCCTTGCTCAGAACGAGTGGTACGTGGTTGTGCTCGTAGTAGTCGGCGAACTCCTGCGGCGACAGGCCGGGCTTGCGCTTCAGGTATCCGAAAACCTTGATCATCGGGCACTCCTGGATGAACCGCCGCGGTTTGAGGCCGGCTTCATAGTTGAGGCGTCGCCGGCTGGGACGCCTAGGTTTGAGCGTAGTAGGCGGCCTCGTATTCGTCGGGTGGGATGTAGTTGAGCTGGCTGTGCAGGTGGCGGTTGTTGAACCAGTCGACCCACTCCATGGTGGCGTACTCGACGTCGTCGATCGTGTGCAACGGGCCTGCCAGGAACGGGCTGCCGCGGCCGACGGCTTCGGTCTTGAACAGTCCGATCGTGGTCTCGGCCAGTGCGTTGTCGTAAGCGTCGCCGACGCTACCAATCGATGCCGCGATCCCTTCCAGAACAAGGGTTTCCGCGAACGCAATAGACGTATATTGCGACCCGGCATCGCTGTGATGAATCAACCCATCACCCACCAGGCGGTCAGCGTGATCACGCCGCCACAACGCCATCTTCAGCGCCGTGGTGACCATGACGGTGTCCTTCACGGTAGCCGCGTGCCAGCCGACGATGGCCCGCGAATAGCAGTCCACGACGAAGGCCACGTAGACGAACCCCGACCACGTCCTCGTGTAGGTGAAGTCGGTGACCCATTTGCGGTTGGGCGCGGCTGCGGTGAAGTCGCGATCAAGGAGATCCGGTGCTCGACGGGCATCCTTGCCACCGGGGATCGTGGTGCGGTGCCGGCGGCCCCTGACCACCCCGGACAGGCCCTCATCACGCATCAGTCGATCCACCGTGCACCTGGCCACCCGATGCCCCTGACGGCGCAGATACGCGGTCATCTTGCGCCGCCCATACATGCCCTCCGGCGTGCCCACGGTAGCCCGCAGCGCGTCGGTGAGCCGGGCATCGGTGACGGTCCGCGCCGACGGGGCGGCGGTCTTCCAGTTGCGGTACGTGCGTGGGGCAACCTGCACACCGTGCTCGGTGAGCACCCGGCAGATCGACTCGACCCGGAAACCGCGGGTCCGCATCTGGTCGATGAATCCGCAGATCAGCGGTGGCGCGGGTCGAGCTCCCGCGCGAAGAAAATCGAGGCCGCCTTCAGAATCTCGTCGGCCTCCTTGAGATCTCGGTTCTCCCGCTCAAGATCGCGGATCCGCTGCTGCTCAGCAGTCGTGGCACCGGGACGCTGGGCGGCATCGACCTGGGCCTGCAACACCCAGCGGCGCAGCGACTCCGCGCCGACACCAACCTTCGGGCCGATCGCCTGACAGGCGGCATACACCGACCGGTACTCATCGAGGTGATCGAGCACCATCTTCGCCGCACGCTCGCGCTGCTCGACTGGGTAGTGCTTGGACATCATCGCCATCCTTCTCACAGAAGGAAGCGGCATCAAACCCGAGACGGTTCATAGTAAACCCTTGGTCGGACTGCTTAGGGTCTGTGCGACAGAGTGATTCGCGGCCGCTAGATCATGTCCTTGTCCGTCAGCCAACGCATCACCGGCCAGCCGACGAACACCGGGATCCAGCACGTCAGTACCCGATAGAGCAGTACCGACGGCACGGCGACGGCCGCGGGCACGCCGAAGGCGGCGAGACCACCGATGAGCGCGGCTTCGACGGCGCCGACACCGCCGGGGGTGGGGGCGGCCGAGGCGAGGGTGCCGCCGACCATCGTCACCACGGTGACGGCCACGAACGTCACGTGGCCGCCGAAGGCTTGGACGCTGGCCCACAGCGCTATCGCTGCGCCGAGAGTCGTTCCGGCACAACCGAGCAGGATCAGCCCGAGCCGCTTCGGTTCGCGAGCAAGTGCGACGAGGTCGGTGGTGACTTCCTTGAGCTTCGGCCGCACGTCCGTCGCCAGCCAGCGCCGCAACCTCGGCACTAACAGGAATGTGCCGATGAGGCCCAGCGCCACGCCTCCGATCAGGTAGAGCAAGGTGGCCTTCGGGACGAAGTGCGACAGGTCGGTTCCCGCGCCCGCGGCGGCGCTGAAGATGATCAGCAACGTGACGTGGACGATTACCTGCACCACCTGCTGCAGTGCCACCGCCGTGGTGGCTCGCACCGTGCTCATTCCGCCCTTTTGCAGCAACCGCACGCTGAGCGCGAGCCCACCGACACCCGCTGGGGTGGTGGTCGCGGCAAAAGTGTTGGCTACCTGTGTAACAAAGATTTTCCAGTAGGCGACGGCCCCACTGGCGCACGCCCACAATGTGCCCGCAGCCCCGACATACGTCCCTGCCGAGACAAAGAGCCCCAATAGTGCCCACCAATAGTTCGCTTTGCCCAGCTCGTTGAAGAACGTCGGCACCGTGCTGATGAACGGATACGCGACATAGACCAGCGCGCCTAGCAGCACCAGCTGGATGAGCTGGCCGCGGGTGAACCGGGTGATCGTCTCGGCTTGGATCTTCTCGGCACCGGTTTGCCGCATCACCGCCGCGCGGCTTCGGGAGATGACGGCCTTCGGGTCGTTGACCGACTCCCGAACACGTTTCGGCACAGCGGATTTCGTGAGCCGGCGTGATGCGAGCAGCACGGTGTCTTTGCCCAGCGCGTCGATCGCTGAGTTGACCGCGGATTCGGCGCCG
>DATFYT010000280.1:0-3369 GCA_035314925.1 Mycobacterium sp.
TGGGCTACGTGCCGGAATGCGTCTTCATTGGGGCGGAAGTAGTGCGGAGGCTGGGTATGTGGGACGGCGATGCCGATGGTGGCCCGCAATCTGGCCAACCCCTCATCGGTGATCTGGCCGGTCTCCACCATCCAGCGCCCCTCCTCGCGGCCCGCAGCGTCGTCGGATCGATAGTGGAAATTAAGATACCCGAAAAGCGGAAACGTCGTTAATCAGGGATGGGCGCCATGAGTGAAGAAGCATCTGGAATCGTTGTCGCACTCGGCGAGGACGGCGTCCAGCGCATTACCATCGACCGGGCTGATGTCGGAAACTCGTTGTCGCCCTTGGCGCGTGATGCGCTGACCGAGGCCTTCCTGCATGCCGACGGTAACGCCGCGGTCCGCGCGGTGTTGTTGAGTGCAGCCGGCACTCGGCACTTCTGCGCAGGCGCGGGTCTCGCTCCACGACCTGCGGGAGCCGAACCGCAACCGATGACGGAGAAGCGGCCAGGGGACATCGCGCGAATGCTGCAGCAGGGCTGGCAGCGCTTGGTCGCCTCGGTTCTGGACTGTGACAAGCCGGTGGTTGCTGCGGTGAAAGGCACAGCCGCGGGCGCCGGATCCAGCCTGGTGCTGGCGTGCGATCTAGTCGTCATGTCCACGGAGGCAACGCTTGTCGAGGCATTCGTGCACCGCGGGATACTTCCGGATTCGGGTGCGATCCACCAGCTGACGCGAATCGTCGGCCTGCGCAAGGCCACCGAACTGTTGATGCTTGGCGAACCCGTGGACGCCGCGACGTGCGAACGGCTCGGCCTGGTCAATCGAGTGGTCGCACCGGATGACACCGACGTCGTCGCCGAAGAGATCGCGGGACGGCTGGCCCAAGGGCCGACCGTGGTGCTGGCCCTGACGAAGCGGCTGCTGTCGGTGTCGTCGGAGTCCGGCCGAGACCGGGCCTTCGAGCAGGAGGCCTGGGCTCAGGAAACGGTGTCGCACACCGCAGACCTGCGGGAGGGCTTGTCGTCGTTCGCCGAGCGCCGCAATCCCCGGTTCCAGGGATTCTGAACTCATCCCGTGGCGGGTCCGCCGCGGATGGTGAAGGAGGAGCTGTCGTCGATTCGGTCGATGGACTCGGCCACCGACTCGGCGCTCAATGCGGTGTCGTCGATCCCCTTTGTGACTCCGATGAACACCCGCGACACTTTCCCGGCGCCAACCGAGTAGATGTGTGCCGTGCGATCACAGCTGGTGTGCGCGAGGTAGACCACCACCGGGGTGACGAGCTCGGGGTCCATCGCCTTGCCGGCCTCGCCCATGATGTTTTCGGTCATACGGGTGCGGGCGATCGGTGCGATGGCATTGATTGCGATGCCGTTGCGGGCACCTTCGATGGCGAGCACGTGCATCATCCCGACCAGCCCCATTTTGGCTGCGCCGTAGTTGGCCTGCCCGAAGTTTCCGAAAAGACCAGTACCCGAGGTGGTTTGGACGATGCGCCCATAGTTCTGCTCGCGCATCACCGGCCAGACCGCCCGAGTCACGTTGAAGGCACCGGCGAGGTGGACGGCGATTACCGCATCGACCTGCTCGGCGGTCATGTTCTTGAACGCGGCGTCGCGCAGGATGCCCGCGTTGTTCACCAAGATGTCCACTTGCCCGAACGCGTCCATCGCCGCCGCCACGATCGCAGCGCCGCCGGCCTCGGTGGCGACCGAGTCGCCGTTGGCGACGGCGACGCCCCCCGCCGCGGTGATCTCGTCGACCACGCTCTGGGCTGCCGACGTCGAGGCGCCACTGCCGTCCACTGCGCTGCCCAGATCATTGACCACCACGCGGGCCCCTCGTCGCGCGAGCTCCAGTGCGTGGCAACGCCCGAGTCCGCCGCCTGCGCCGGTGACTATGGCTACCTGGTCATCGAAAGTCATTGAACCCATGAGTGAGAGGTTACATTTACCTCTGAAGAGAACCATCATTTGCATCGGAGGACCCATGAGTGGCCCTACTGAGCTGCTGCGACACGCGCGGCAGCGAGCCGAGTCGTTGCAGGACCGCTATCGCACAGCGGGGTTCTGGTCGCCGCACGCGGTCGACGTCGTGCGTTTGGCCGCAGCGCGGCATCCGTCGCGGCTCGCATTGCAGGGCAGGGGGATCGAACTGACCTACGCCGCCCTCGACGAACGGATTGACCTGGCTTGCCACGCGATGGCGCAGGCGGGAGTCACGGCGTCCACGCCGATCGTCTTGGTGGTCGGCAACGATGTGGATTGTGTGGTGGCAGTGCACGCCGCGATGCGACTCGATGCAGAGGTGCTGCTGGTGCCGCGCAGCGCCGGGGCGGCCCAGGTCGCCGACATTCTGGCGCGCACGGGTGCGCGTCACGGGGCGGCGCCCAACTGGGCGGCGGTCACCGAGGCCGAATTGGCAAGCTGGTGTATCTGGATCGAGATGAAGCATGGTGACAGGCCCAGAGCAGTCACGCGCCGCCAGCCGCTGCGTGCAGCCGACGAGCCGTCCTTCGTGCTGTACACCTCGGGCACCACGTCCAGGCCAAAGGGCGTGATCCACTCGCTGAGCACGCTGACTAAAGCGTCGGCGAACTACATCGCGGCGGCCGGCTTGCGCCTCGACGATCGGATCTTCCTCGTCAGCCCCCTGGCATCCGTCACCGGCGTGGTTCAGGCGCTGTTCATCGGCCCAATGTTGTCGGCGCCGGTGGTGCTCGAGGACCGCTGGGATCCGGCCGCGACCTGTGACCTGTTGGTCGCCTCTGGAGCGACGTGGTACGGGGGGCCTGACCGATTGCTCGATCGGCTGATCGAAGAGGCCGTGGCACGCGACAAGCGCATCCCGCTGCGTGCCGTATACCTCGGCGGCACCATGCTGGATCGCCGAATCGTCGAACACATCGAAGACTTCGGCATCGTGGTGATGCGGGCCTATGGATCGTCGGAAGTGCCGGTAAGCACCTCGGGTTTGCGCACCGAGGGCAGGGCGGTGCGCCACGCCGATGACGGGGTTGCTCTGGCCGATGTGGAGGTGCGGACGGGTTCGATCGGCGATCCGACCGAATGCTGCATCCGTGGGCCGCACGCATTCCTGGGCTACACCGACACCGAGGACGACGCAGCGGGATTCGATGGCGAGTGGTTTCGCACCGGCGACGTGGCCGACCTCACGGGGGGCCGGGTGCGCATCGTCGGGCGCCTGAAGGACATCGTCATTCGCAACGGGATGAAAATTCCCGCGGCCGAGGTCGAGGAGGCCGTCGCACGGATCGCAGGGGTCCGCGAATGCGCTGCTTACTCGGTCGCCGACGCCACGACAGGGGAGCGACTGGCCGTCGCCATGGTGCTCGACGCTGATGTCGAAATGTCATTGGTGACAG
>DATFYT010000281.1:0-2636 GCA_035314925.1 Mycobacterium sp.
AAAGGTCCAGACCGCAGGCAACAACATGTCGTCCACCGACAGCGCCGTCGGCGGCAGCTGGGCCTAACCCCCCGCAACCCTTTGTGGCCCGCACACCAACCGGTGTGCGGGCCACAACCTTTGGTTGGTCCTGCCGAATTATCCGACCAGCTGCGGCGGAAGCATGTTGGTACGCATGCCGATTCGCTGCAGCCCATCGACCTCGTGCTCGCCCAGCTGCGGAAACGTCACCTTGGTTGCAGCCGGCGCACTGGTCGACGCGGCCGGTGCCGCGCCAAAGCCGCTGGTGGGCACGGGCATTGCCGCGGCGGGGCTCATCGACGCAGCGGCCGGGCCGGCGTCCGCCCACGTCTGCGGCACCGACAGCGCTCCGACCGAGCTTGCCTGACCCATAGTCGCCGCGGTACCCGCAGAACCAAAGCCAAGAGGCCCCATCGGCATCGAACCGCCCAGAGCAGGCGCCAAACCCAATCCGCCTACGCCGCCAAACGGTCCCATACCTTCGGCCGCGAGCAGCGAATCGGCGCCCGGGAGATTCAGCCCAACGCCGGGGAAGCCCGTCCCGAGGCCTCCGACGCCGGCGTCCAGGCCGACGCCACTGGAACCCAAACCGGCCGCGTCCGAACCCAAATCGGCGACGCCACTGGACGACGACGACGCGATGTCCGTCAGACTGTCGAGCGCTCCGAGGCCCGAGCTGGCGCCCTTGCCCGCGCTAGTGCTGACGCCCCTACCCGTCGAGCCCGCGAGACCCGTAAGCGCACTCAGCCCTCCAGACGCGCCCGAGGCGCTTGAGGATGCCAGCGTCGCACCGTTGCCGGTAAACAGTCCCGAGAGGCCGGACGCCGACTGGGTCGGCTGTGAGAGCCCCTGCAAGGTCGAAGGCACCGCCGACAGCGATGTCGAAGCAGCGGTCTGCGCGTGGCTGCCGGCGGCTGTGCCGGCGGCCTGGGCCGCCGCGGCGGACTGATTGGTCAGGGCGGCCGGGTTCGTCGTCGATTTGGGCGGCGTGAACGGCGCCAACGTCGAAGCGGCCGCCGAGCTGGCCGCGTAGCCGTACATGGCTGAGGAGTCCTGGGCCCACATCTCTGCATAGTGAGCCTCGGTGGCCATGATCGCCGGCGTGTTCTGACCGAGAATGTTCGTCGCGATCAGGGCCATCAGCTGAGCCCGGTTAGCCGCGACCACCGCTGGTGGCACCGTCATCGCAAACGCCGCCTCGTAGGCCGCGGCGGCCGCCCTGGCCTGGTTCGCCACCTGCTCGAGTTGAGTCGCGGTTGCGGTCATCCACGTCAGATACGGTGCAACCGCGGCGGCCATCGACGTCGAAGACACGCCCTGCCACGACTCACCGGTAAGACCGGAAACCACCGATCCGGCGGCAGCTGTCGTGGAGTGCAATTCAGCCGCCAGCCCGTCCCACGCGCCCGCAGCGGCAAGCATCGAGCCTGCGCCAGGACCGGCATACATGCGACCCGAGTTGATCTCCGGTGGAAACGCCCCGAAGTCCATTTCCCTGAACCTTCTTCCTTTCCGTTGTGCCTGGGGTCAGCCGGCGGCGATCGCGTTGGCGGCTTCGGCGGCCGCATAGGACGAGGCGTTGGTCTGCAGGGTGCTGACCAGCAACGAATGAATGGCGTCGGCCGCAGCGCTGATGGCCCGGTAACTGCCCGCGTGCGCGGCGAACTGCGCCGCCGTCAGCGCCGACACCTCGTCGGCGGCCGCGGGAACGACCCCGCCGGTCGGGCCGGCTGCCGCGTCATTTGCGGCTGCCATCGCCGAACCGATACCAGCCAGATCGCCGGCCGCCGAAGACAGCATCTCGGGATGCGTAGTCACGAAAGGCGAGAAAGACATTTAGATATCTCCAAAGTTTTGTTTACAGCTGCCGCGCTCATCGTTGGTGGCTGCGGCTATTTCAGGTTGATCTTGTTACGGCAGAGTTACGTCGAGTTACGTAATGTGTTTACACACAATCGGTTAGCGATGTAGCCTCACTTTTGGCCTGCCGGCTCCTTAGTCAACTGCTCTGCTACACAGTCTTTTTGGTGTATAGCTGCAGCGCAAGCTGACTGGCGGGATGCATAGAAAACACATATCTGACGGCTTCGGCCGATGATCGCCGGATGGCCGACACATTTGAGAACGCTATGAGCTTGATGACAATGGCGTGTGAGCCGGGGATAATCGAGGCGCATGGCGATAATGTCGGGTTCCGTGCGTGAACAGCGGCCCCGGCAGGCCATCCTCGGTCAGCTGCCTCGGATCAGCCGTGCCGATGGCTCACCCATCCGGGTTTTGCTGGTCGATGACGAACCAGCACTGACCAACCTGGTCAAGATGGCATTGCACTACGAAGGCTGGACCGTCGAGGTCGCGCACAACGGTCGGGAGGCCGTGACGAAGTTCGAGGAGGTCGGCCCCGACATCCTCGTTCTCGACATCATGCTTCCCGACGTCGACGGCCTGGAGATTCTGCAACGAATCCGCGACGCGGACGATTACACCCCCACCCTGTTTCTCACCGCGCGCGACTCTGTCATGGACCGGGTCACCGGCTTGACGGCGGGCGCCGACGACTACATGACCAAGCCGTTCAGCTTGGAGGAGTTGGTCGCGCGGCTCCGCGGACTACT
>DATFYT010000282.1:0-8374 GCA_035314925.1 Mycobacterium sp.
GCCGGCCGTCGGCCGATCGCGCGGGAAGTGCTGACCACGACGGGTCGGTTGACCCGGCTGGCGACCTTGCCCAGGATGGTGCGCCCGGCCCGCAACGGGTTGATGCGACTGGCCGCACAGATACCTGGGGTTCGCAGCCAGCTCGCCTGGCGGCTATCGGGCCTCGTCTACCGCTAATTGAGTGCGTCGGCAGCCCAGCGGTGCGCCCAGGTCTGCAGCGGTTGAAGTGCCGCCATCAGCGAATGGCCATGTGGCGTCAGGAAATAACCGGCGTCCCCATGATCCACGATGTGCAGCTGCCGCAGCTCCTTCAACCGGGTGTTGAGCGACCCGGGGTTGGTGTCACAGGCCGCTTGCAACGCCCGGAAGGTCAGCGGCCCATTGCGCAGCTCCCAGAGCAGGCGCAGCGCGCCGCGACGCCCGAGGACGTCGAGGGCCACCATGATCGGCCGCCCCGAGCGCGATCCGCGGGCCGACGATCCGATGCGGGGCGAATTCATGCTTTACATTTTGTAGCACCGGGGCTACTTTTGTCACCATGACACGCTATAAAAACGATAGCGCCCGCATCGCTCCGGCCTCCGAGCCGCTGCCCGACGACATCCGGCAAGCCGTCGACGCAATCATGCGCGGCCGACCGCCGCTGTTGTTGTTCACGACGTTGGCGCGCGATCGCCGGCTGTTCTTCAAGTTCTTCAATTCCGGGCTGCTCGACCGGGGTCGTCTGACCATTCGGCAACGCGAGATCGTCATCGACCGGGTGACGGCGTCCTGCGGCGCCGAGTACGAGTGGGGCGTGCACGTCAGCGTCTTCGCCGCGAAAGCCGGTCTGACAGAAGGACAAATCACGTCATTGACGGTCGGCGGGCCGGAGGACACCTGCTGGACCGACGCCGATCGGCTGCTGATCCGGCTGTGCGACAACCTGCACGAGGACTGCACTGTGGACGACGCGCTGTGGGCAGAGCTCACCCGACACTATTCGGACGAGGCGCTGCTGGAACTGCTCATGCTCGCGGGCACCTACCGCACCGTCAGTTACCTGGTGAACTCGCTGCGGCTGCCTCCGGAGCCCGGCGCGAGCCGATTCCCGCCGTCGCGCACGAATTGAGCCGGGTGCGTCGAGCGGGTGTTCCCACAGCTAAGGGCAACAATCAGGCATCATGGGCGGCATGGACACTGGTGTGACCTCACCGCGGGTTTTGGTTGTCGACGACGACTCTGACGTGCTGGCCTCATTGGAGCGCGGATTGCGGTTGTCGGGCTTCGAGGTGTCGACTGCGGTTGACGGCGCCGAGGCCTTGCGCAGCGCCACCGAGACCAGGCCCGATGCGATCGTGCTCGACATCAACATGCCGGTGCTGGACGGCGTCAGCGTGGTGACCGCGCTGCGTGCGATGGACAACGACGTCCCGGTCTGTGTGCTGAGCGCGCGCAGTTCGGTCGACGACCGGGTGGCCGGTCTGGAGGCCGGCGCCGACGACTACCTGGTCAAGCCGTTCGTGCTGGCCGAGTTGGTGGCCCGGGTGCGAGCGCTGCTACGCCGCCGCGGATCCACCGTGTCCTCGTCGTCGGAAACCATCACGGTCGGCCCACTGGAAGTGGACATCCCCGGCCGTCGGGCCCGAGTCAACGGCGTGGACGTCGACCTGACCAAGCGCGAGTTCGACCTGCTGGCAGTGCTGGCCGAGCACAAGACCGCGGTACTGTCGCGTGCGCAGTTGCTGGAATTGGTGTGGGGCTATGACTTCGCCGCCGACACCAACGTCGTCGATGTGTTCATCGGGTATCTGCGCCGTAAGTTGGAAGCCGGCGGCGGCCCGCGGCTGCTGCATACTGTCCGTGGAGTGGGATTCGTACTGCGTTTGCAGTGATGGGATCGAGCTTGAACTTCTTGTCGCGAATCTTGACCCGCACGCCGTCGCTGCGTGCCCGGGTGGTGGTGGCGACGGTCATCGGCGCGGCCATCCCGGTGCTCATCGTCGGCGTCGTCGTTTGGGTCGGCATCACCAACGACCGCAAGGAACGGCTGGACCGCCGCCTGGACGAGGCGGCCGGCTTCGCGATCCCGTTTTTGCCCCGCGGTTTTGGCGAAATCCCCAAATCTCCCAATGACCAGGATGCGGTCATCACCGTGCGCCGTGGCGGTGAAGAGGTCACGTCGAATTCGAAAGTCACCCTGCCGGAACTGCCGGCCGGCTACGCCGACACCTATGTCAAAGGGGTGCGCTACCGGGTGCGCACCGTCAACATTCCAGCGCCGCGCCCGATGTTGGTCGCGGTGGGCGCGACGTATGACGCCACCATCGCCGACACCAACAACCTGCACCGCCGGGTGATCTTGATCTGTGCATTCTCGATCGTCGCAGCGGCCGTGTTCGCCTGGCTGCTGGCAACTTTCGCGGTGCGGCCGTTCAAACGGTTGGCACAACAGACCAGGGCGATCGACGCCGGCGACGAAAGACCGCAGGTCAAAGTCCGAGGCGCCACCGAGGCCGTGGAGATCGCCGAGGCCTTGCGAGGCATGCTGCAACGTATCTGGAACGAGCAGCTCCGCACGAAAGAGGCGCTGGAATCGGCTCGGGACTTCGCGGCAGTGTCGTCGCACGAGTTGCGCACCCCGCTGACCGCGATGCGGACCAACCTCGAGGTGCTGGCCACCCTTGACCTTCCGGACGAGCAGCGCAAAGAAGTGCTCCACGACGTGATCCGAACTCAATCCCGCATCGAGGCAACGTTGTCCGCGCTGGAGCGGCTGGCCCAGGGCGAGCTGTCGACGTCGGAGGATCAAGTGCCGGTTGACATCACCGAGCTGCTCGACCGGGCGGCGCATGAGGCCATGCGGATCTACCCCGACCTCGACGTCTCGCTGGCGCCGTCACCGACCTGCATCATCGTCGGGCTACCCGCAGGGCTGCGCCTTGCCGTCGACAATGCGATCGCCAATGCCGTCAAACACGGTGGCGCCACGCGTGTTCAGCTGTCCGCGGTCAGCTCGCGGGCCGGCGTGGAAATCGCGATCGACGACAACGGCGCCGGGGTGCCCGAAGAGGAACGCCAGGTGGTGTTCGAGCGGTTCTCCCGCGGGTCAACCGCGTCACATTCCGGCTCCGGCCTGGGGCTGGCATTGGTCGCCCAGCAGGCGCAGCTTCATGGCGGGACGGCGTCGCTGGAGGACAGCCCGTTGGGCGGAGTACGGCTGATGCTGCGTCTGCCCGGCCCGAGCTGACACCCACGCCGGCGGTGTGAACCCTACTTTTTGTCTTTGCCCTTGTGCCACGGCGTGAACCCACCCTGCTGGGCGGATTCCTCGTCCTTGAACCAGACTTCGGCGATGGTCTCCTTGTAGTGGGGGCTGTCCGGGGTGTGGTAAAGCATGGAATCTTCGTTGCCCTTGACCAACCAACTCTCCGGACCGCTGCCGTCGGCCTCGGGGCGGGCCGAAGCCGCACCGTAGGGACTGCCTGCGGCCGTATTGATCATCGCTGTCTCAGCCTCTGCCGGGCTCTTAACCGGCGCGGCAGCCACCCGCGCCGAAGACCGCACCGGCACTTCACGTTTGACGCGCCGAATCGTCAGCGCAAGCGTCAGCAACAGCCCGAGCACGAAGGCCAATCCGACCAGCCAGTAGTCCACCTGGCCCATCACTGCGCTCCAATCTCACGTGCGCCCGGCATGTCGTCCAGGGCTTGCTCTTCGCTGGGGCGACTGATCGCTACGCCGGCGACCACCAAGGCGACCGCCGAGCCGACCGCGAACGCCACCAGGTAGCACAGCCATGGGATAACGAAGTTCATCGCTGGATTCTCCTTAGCCGACTTAGCTGACCACAATTTCGACGCGGCGATTCTTGGCTTGACCGTCCGGGCTGCCGTTGTCAGCGACCGGGTCGACGGCACCGAGACCTTTCGCGATCAGGTGATCACGCGTGACACCTTTCGCAACCAGGTAATCGGCGACGGTGTCCGCGCGGTTAGTACTCAACGGGATGTTGATGGCGTCGTTACCGGTGTTGTCGGTGTAGCCGTTGACGGTGACGTTCACACCCGGGCAGGCCTTCAGCTTGTCGGCCACCTGATCCAATGTCTCTTTGGCGGCCGACGACAACGCCGACCCGTCGGTGTCAAAGGTAATCGGGCCCGAGGCTTTGACATCCGATCGCAGATGGGCGCACGAATTGCCCGGGCCGAGAGCCGGTGCCGGGCCCGGGGGTGCGCTCGCCGTGACGGTGCCGCCGCTCCCCATCGTGTCAACGATGTTCAAATTCGGCCAAGCCGCATCGGCAGCCTGCTCGATGGCGTCTTGCTGACCTCCCGAACTCGTCGTCCCGATCAACGTGATGGTGTCACCCTTGATGGCGAGGCCGAAATCGGGAACCGATGCTGCCGCCTTGAAAACCGCTGCAGCATTGGAGAAATCGAGAGACGTGATGTCCGGGTTGATCTTTACGTTGTCGATGATGTTGATGTCTGGCCCGAAGCCGCTCTTCAGCGCCGCCAGTAGCGACTCTTTTGCCGAAGAGGTGGGCATGTCACCGGAAAGCTTGATGTCGTTGCCGCTGCGGCCAATTGACACCGGGGCCAGCGACAGCGCCGGAATCGTCGGTGTGTTCGGCGCGCCCGCGGAGGGCCTGGGTGCAATCAGCGTCGGCAGTGCACCCGCCGGCCCGGTGGCCTCGGGACGGGAGCGGTCCGGTTCGCCATAGCTGATGACGGCCAGCAGCAAGGGGATAACGACCAAGCCGATCAACCACGGCAGGCCCGGAACCCGCCGATAGAACTTCGAGGTTTTCCGCCACTGCGTGGCGTCGGGCGCATCGTCGGAGCCCGCCATGGGTCCTCCTTCTGGTTAGCGGGTGCTGAGCAGGTCGATCACGAAGATCAGCGTCTTACCTGACAGCTGATGCCCCGAGCCGGCCGGCCCGTAAGCCTGCGCGGGTGGGATCACCAGCTGCCGCCGGCCGCCCACCTTCATTCCGGGGATACCGTCCTGCCATCCCTGGATGAGACCGCGCAACGGAAATTCGATGGGCTCGCCCCGACCCCATGAGCTGTCGAACTCTTCGCCGGTGTCGTACTCGACCCCGACGTAGTGCACTTCGACGACGCCACCGGGCACGGCTTCGGGTCCGTCCCCGACCACAAGGTCTTCGACGACGAGTTGTGCGGGCGCGGGGCCGCTGGGAAATTCGATCTCTGGTTTGCTTGGCACGGATGCGACCCTAGTCCGGCACACTTGGACTCGTGGAAGAGGACCAAAAATGACCGACAATGCAGATAACGCCGCCCTGACGCACATCAACGACCTGGTCGCCAAGGAGAAGGCACTTCGGGCGCAGCTCCAGCACGGCGATGTCAGCGCATCGGAGGAGCACGAGCGGCTGCGTCGCATCGAGATCGAACTCGACCAGTGCTGGGACCTGCTCAGGCAGCGCCGGGCGCTGCGCGAAACCGGTGGCGACCCGAGTGCTGCCGCGGTGCGCCCGCCCGGCGAAGTCGAGGGCTACCTGGGCTGAGCGATGGTTGCCGACCGGGATGACGTCGACGTCGTCATCGTGGGCGGCGGGCACAATGGCCTGGTTGCGGCCGCATACCTGGCCCGGGCCGGCCTGCGGGTACGGCTGCTGGAGCGGCTGGCGCAGGTCGGCGGTGCCGCGGTGTCGGCGCAGATCTTCGACGGTGTGGATGCCCGGCTGTCGCGCTATGCCTACCTGGTCGGCCTGTTGCCCGCGCGCATCACCGACGACCTGGGCGCGGCGGTGCGGCTGGCCCGACGGCCGTACTCGTCGTACACCCCCGATCCGGCGATGGCAGGACGCACCGGCCTGCTGGTCGGCCCACAATCCACCTTCGGCGCCGTCGGCGCCCACGATGACGAGCGGGCCTTCGCCGCGTTCTACCGGCGCTGCCGGCTGGTGACCGAGCGGCTCTGGCCGACGCTGTTGGAGCCGTTGCGTACCCGTGAGCAGGCCCGCCGAGAGGTCGTCGACGGCGGCGACAAGCAGGCCGCCGCGACGTGGCGGGAGATGGTCGAGCGACCGATCGGCCACGCGATCGCCGATGCGATCGGCAACGACCTGGTGCGTGGCGTGGTGGCGACCGACGCGCTGATCGGTACCTTCGCCCGGCTCGACGACCCGTCGCTGCAGCAGAACGTCTGTTTCCTCTATCACCTCATCGGCGGCGGCACCGGAGAATGGCACGTCCCGGTCGGCGGCATGGGCGCGGTGAGCGCGGCGCTGGCCGCCGCGGCGGTCGGTGGCGGGGCCGAAATCATCACCGACGCAGAGGTTTACGCAATCGACCCGAACGGTGAGGTGCACTATCGCCGGCACGACGACGAACACGCGGTGCGTGGCCGGTTCGTGCTGGCCGGCGTCACGCCAGCGGTGCTGGCCGGCCTGCTGGGCGAGCGATCACCGGCACAAGCTCACGGCGCTCAGGTCAAGGTGAACATGGTGCTGCGCAGGCTGCCCCGATTGCGCGACGACGGCGTGACGCCCGAGCAGGCGTTCGGCGGAACGTTGCACGTCAACGAGACCTGGACGCAGTTGGAGACGGCGTATTCGCGGGCCGCCGCGAACGTGCTGCCCGATCCGCTTCCGTGTGAGATCTACTGCCATTCGCTGACCGACCCGAGCATCCTGTCCCCCGCGCTGCGCGAATCGGGCGCTGCGACGCTGACGGTGTTCGGCCTGCACACACCCCATGCGTTGAGCGCCTCCCGCGACCTACTCACTGATGCTGTATTGAACTCGCTGAATTGCGTGCTGGCCGAACCGATTCAAGACGTTGTGATGACTGACGCGAACGGCCTGCGCTGCGTCGAGACGACGACCACCCGAGACCTGGAACACGCTTTGGGGATGACGGGCGGCAACATCTTCCACGGCGCATTGCGCTGGCCATTCGCTGACGACGACGACCGACTGGACACCCCGGCACGGCAGTGGGGTGTGGAAACCGCCCATGAGCGAATCCTGCTGTGCGGCGCGGGCGCCCGGCGCGGAGGAGCGGTTTCCGGCATCGGCGGGCACAACGCCGCGATGGCGGTGCTCGCCGCGGTTTAGCTACCTGATGGTGGCGACCCGCTTCCGCCCGGCTACGCCGCGCTCGCGATCGCCACTACCGGGAATCGATGGTGGCGTAGTCGCGCTCGGTGTAGCCGGTGTAAATCTGGCGCGGACGGCCGATCTTGCTGTCACCCTCGTCGTGCATCTCACGCCAGTGCGCGATCCAGCCCGGCAACCGGCCCAGCGCGAACAGCACGGTGAACATCCGGGTCGGGAACCCGAGCGCCCGGTAGATCAGGCCGGTGTAGAAGTCGACGTTGGGGTAGAGCTTGCGCTCGATGAAGTAGTCGTCGGTCAGCGCCGCCTCTTCGAGTTCCTTGGCGATGCCGAGCAGGTCGTCGTCACCACCGAGCTTGGCCAGGATCTTGTCGGCTTGTTCCTTGACGATGCGGGCGCGCGGGTCGTAGTTCTTGTAGACCCGGTGGCCGAAGCCCATCAGCTTCACGCCTTCTTCGCGGTTCTTGACCTTGCGGACGAAGTCGCCGACGTCGTCGTCGCTCTTGCGGATCTTCTCCAGCATTTCCAGCACGGCCTGGTTGGCGCCGCCGTGCAGCGGGCCCCACAGCGCGTTGATACCGCCGGAGATCGACGTGAACAGGTTGGCCTCGGATGAGCCCACCAGCCGCACCGTCGACGTCGAACAGTTCTGCTCGTGGTCGGCGTGCAGGATGAGCAGCATGTCGAGTGCCCGAACCACCTCGGCGTCGACGTCGTAGGGCTCGGCGGGCAGCCCGAAGGTCATCCGCAGGAAGTTCTCCACCAGTGTCAGCGAGTTGTCCGGGTAGAGGAACGGTTGACCAACCGACTTCTTGTAGGCGTAGGCGGCGATGGTGGGCAGCTTGGCCAGCAGCCGGATCGTGGACAACTCGACCTGCTCGGCGTCTGCGGGGTCCAGAGAATCCGGGTAGTACGCCGAGAGCGCGTTGACCGTGCTGGACAGCACCGGCATCGGGTGGGCGTTGCGCGGAAAGCCGTCGAAGAACCGCTTCAGATCCTCATGCAGCATCGTGTGCAGCTGGATTTGGCGGGTGAACTTGGCCAGCTGTTCCTTGGTCGGCAGCTCGCCGTAGATCAGCAGGTAACTCACCTCGATGAACGTCGACTTCTCCGCGAGCTGCTCGATGGGAATGCCGCGGTAGCGCAGGATGCCGGCGTCGCCGTCGATGTAGGTGATCGAGCTCTTGCACGACGCGGTGTTGACGAAGCCGTTGTCGAACGTCGTATAGCCGGTCTTGGCCAGCAGCGAGCCGAGCGCGATACCGTCGGCTCCGTCGGTGGCGTGGGCGATGTCGAGATTTACCT
>DATFYT010000283.1:0-4618 GCA_035314925.1 Mycobacterium sp.
AGATCCGCAGCCGTCGACGGCTGCTGGGCCAGGCGGGTGGTCATGCCGGTACGCACGGCGGCGATGAGGATCGCCGACAAGCCCATCCCGCCCCACGCCTCGGCGGCAGCGGTCGGAACGACGCCGGCCCGCAGGGCAAGCCACTCGACGGGGTTGGCACCTCGCAGAGCAAGCCTCATGTTTTACGACCTCCCGCCACGGAATTCATTACCATTTCAATGGTCTATCTCACGCTGATTCACAGATTCTGTTTCCGCATGGGGCGCTGACATATGGGGGCGCTGACATGAGGGGAGACCGACGATTACGGTCCACACACGAACAGCGCCCCCTGTCTTGAGCCGCGCGCGGGCACTGATCGTCGCCGGTCATCCGGGGCCGTCGCTTGCCATCACTGCCCTGGTCACCCTGCTGGCGGCGCAGGCGGCACCCGATGGCATAGGGCCGACACTGACGGCACCTGCCATGCTGGCGGGTCAGCTCTCGATCGGCTGGTCCAACGACGCTTTGGATGCGCCCCGCGACGCCGCGGCGGGTCGGACGGACAAGCCGGTCGCCACCGGCGGTATCAGCGTGCGCGCGGTGTGGATCGCAGCCTTCGCGTCGCTGCTGGCCGCGCTGGCGATGGCGCTGGGCATCGGCGTGGTAACAGCGATCATCCTGGCGGTGATCGTCGGCGCAGGGTGGGCCTACAACCTCGGCCTGAAGTCGACGTCGGCGTCTGGCCTCATGTACATCCTCGGGTTCGGCCCGATACCCGCCTACGCGGCGAGCACGCTGCCGGGTCACCCGGTGCCGACCTGGTATGCGACCGCAGCAGCGGCCCTGGTCGGCCTCGGCGGCCACTTCGCTAACGTGCTGCCCGATCTCGCCGACGACCGTGCCACCGGCGTCAACGGCCTGCCGCAGTGGGTGGCCGCACGCTGGGGCGCGGGGACCGTGCGCGCCATCTTGCTGGTGCTGCCGCTGTCGGCGTCCGTGCTGCTGTTACTGGCTTCAAGCCGTCAGTGGGTCGCGCTGGCCGGGCTGGGCGCCGCCGTCCTGCTCGCGGTGATTGGCGCCGTCGGCACTGGCCGGGTGCCGTTCATGGCCGCGTTCGGCATCGCGGCCGTCGATGTCGTGGTGTTAGCCGTTGGCGGGTATGTACAGATCTGAGATCACCCCTCACGAAGGGGTGCGGGTGCTAAGGCGACCGCGATGACCAGGATCATGGCGGTGCGGTCCGCCTTTCCGGTGCACAGGTATCCGCAGGCCGAGCTCACTTCGAAGGTGGCCGAGCTCAGCGGCCTCGATCCGGCCGAGCGTGCGCTGCTCGACCGGCTGCACGGTAACTCCGGCGTCGATTACCGCCATATCGTCCTGCCTTTGTCGGAGTACGGCGGCCTGCGCGGGATCGAGCTGGCCAACGATCGCTATATCGAGGAGGCGGCCGACCTCGGGGAGCAGGCGCTTCGCGGAGCCCTGGAGGCGGCCGGGCTGGCCAGCCGCGATCTGGACCTGCTGATCGTTACGTCGGTGACCGGCGTGGCCGTGCCGTCGCTCGACGCCCGGCTCATTCCCCGACTCGGGCTGCGGCCCGACGTCAAGCGCCTGCCCATCTTCGGGCTGGGCTGCGTCGCCGGCGCGGCCGCCTTGGGCAGGCTGCACGATTACCTGCTGGCCTGGCCCCATCATCACGCGGCGCTGCTGGCGATCGAGCTCTGCTCGCTGAGCTGGCCGATCACGGAGGTCACGACGGCGGACCTCGTGGTCAGCGGCCTGTTCGGCGACGGGGCGGCGGCTCTAGTGGCCGCCGGCGGGCAGGCCGCCGAAGGACTGCGGGTCGTCGCGTCGCGCAGCGAGGTGTATCCCGACAGCGGCGACACGCTGGGCTGGCGGCTGGGCTCCGACGGCTTCCGCATCGTGCTGACGTCGGAACTGGCCGACGTGGTCGAGCGGCGGCTTAGCGGCAGCGTCAGCTCCTTCCTGGCTGGGCACGGGCTGACCGTCGAGGAGATCACCGCCTGGGTCTGCCATCCGGGCGGCCCGAAGGTCATCGAGGCCATCCAGAACAGCCTCAAGCTGCCCGACAGCTCCTTGGAACTGAGTCGGCGCTCGCTCGCCGAGGTCGGAAACCTGTCCTCGGCGTCCGTGCTGCACGTCCTAGAGAAGACCATCGGCGCGGACCCGCCAGCGGGATCGGCCGGCCTGATGATCGGGCTGGGCCCCGGGGTCAGCGCCGAGCTGGTGCTGCTGCGGTGGTGACAGTGCCCCTCGATTAGGGCGGTCGGCCCAATGCCTTTGGCCAGCTCTTGACGCCGTCAAGGTCGGAAAACAAAACCGCAGGTAACGAATGGGATCGAAGTGGTACGAGACGGAGCGAACCGGCAGGTCAAACCGTGTTTCCGCAGGTGGAGGCAGGGGTTCGAGTCCCCTTAGCTCCACCAGAGAAAATACGGTCCGTTGCGGCCTATTCTGAGCCGTTTGACGACAATTTTGACCACAACGGCCTCGTCATTGACGACAGCCTTAGACTGACGCCAAACGGACCGGGAGCGAACGCATGGAACGGGAAATCATCCGGGTCGAACCCATCGACAGCAATTTCGAGAAGTGGGGCGCGCCGGTGTCGACCTGCACCCGGGCCGGCAACATGGTGTTCGTCTCGGGCATGCCGCCTTTCGACCCCGACACCGGGGAAATCCTCCCGAACGCGCCGTTCGAACACCAGGTCGAGCTCATCCTCACCCAGGTGAAGAAGGCGCTCGAGGCCGCCGGCTCGGATCTCGACCATGTGCTGAAGTGCAACGTGATGTGCATTTCGGCCGACCGCTTCAAGGCTTTCAACGAGGTCTACAAGCGCTTTTTCCCGAAGAACCCGCCTGCCCGCATCTTCTTCTGTGTGCCGGAGTGGACGGGCCCCTTCGACGTCGAGGTCGACTGTATCGCCGTCACGAAGGACTGACGGCGTCGGCCGCCGGCAGCGCGGCGAGCGCTGCATGGTGTCAGGCCTTCGGGGGGAAAGTGTCGCCGAACATGGGCAGCAGCACGGCCTCTGGGTCGCTGTCGGCCGGAATGCACCAGAGCGCCTCCGCTCCGCCGGCGTCCTCCTCGGCGTAGCTGACACCCTCGGGTTCCTTGGTCGCCAGGTGCATCGTCTCGACGATATCTCGCACCGTCGCCGAGTCGAGATCGGGGTTGGAGAATCGCGCGCGTGGCGCGCCCAAGAAGGTCGCGAACTGCACTGCCTGGTCGCTTGTCATCAAGCCGCCTCTCATCAAGGTTATTGGGTAACGATCGTCGGTATTGGGACGACGCCGACAGTATTGGTGTGCGCTAACTTTCAGCCCGCGTAGGCGCGCTGCTGGACGGTCGTCGCCCGCAGCCATGGGTCAATCTGGGCAGTCACGTTCGCCCCGACCGGGTTCAGCGGTATCCCGTGGCCGGTGTTCTCAAGGGTGACGATGGTTGCTCCGATAGCTTCGGCGAGCGCATGAATGCCTTTAAGTGGCACCAGTGGGTCGGCTCGGACAGCGAATATCAGCGCTGGGGCGTCAACATGGCGGGTGTCTATCTCACAGAGCCATCGCGTCGCTTCTAGGACGGCCTGCGGTGATTCTGCGCTAAGGAGCGATGTATAGCGTTGCGCCTCCTGGGCGCTGACCTCACCCCAGAATGTGGCGTCGATCATGTGCGGGGGTGGCAACCACATTGCTGCTGGATCGACCGGAAGATCGATGGGTCCCACGCCCAATCCGGCAGGAAGGACTGGGGCGAGCAGTATCACGGCGGTGACTGGGTTCGCACTGGCGTAGGCCAGACTCGGCACGCCACCCATGCTGTGTGCTATCAGGACGGGTGCGCGGCCGAGCCAATCCGTGACCAGGCCGATTTCCGTTGTGACGTTGAGAAGCGAGCGGCTCACCGCGTCGCCGTCCGGCAGTATTTTTGAGCCATAGTGGCCAAACCAGTTCAGACACACCGCATACCAGCCCGCGCCGGCAAGTCGCGGCGCCATTTTCTCCCAGGCCCAGCTGCCCTGACATCCGCCGTGGACAAACAACAACGGGGGCGCCGCCGACGGCGTGCCGTAGGTCTCGACGCGGACCCCGTTGATCTGCAGGTCCCGGTAGTCGACAGTCATCGGCGGTTTACCTTTGCCTCTTGAGCTCGACATTCGCCGATGGTGTCCTGTACTAGATCCTCGGCGCCGGCAAGATTGCGGGTCAGGCGGCGTGCGCCGCTGTAGAGTCCCTCGAGCAGCGGGATCGCGTTGCGTTCGAATCGGGTGGTCAACCCCAGGTCGCTGTTGGGCGGTTCGGTCTTCACAGTTACATGCTCGGAGACCGCAGCCACACCGTGAAGTCCTAATTTAGAACTCGACCGGTGCGCGCGGTGCTGCACAATTGACACCATGGCCACCTATCGCCAGTACTGCCCCGTCGCAATGGCGTCGGAGATCCTCGCCGAGAGGTGGAATCCGTTGATCGTGCGCAACCTGGTGTTTGGCGCCGACACCTTCTCGGCGATCGCCAACGGGGTGCCGTCGATGTCTCGCTCAATGCTGATCAAACGCCTCGACGAACTGCAACGTGCAGGAGTCATCGAAACCCAACTCAAGCCCGATGGCCGTGGGTAC
>DATFYT010000284.1:0-21772 GCA_035314925.1 Mycobacterium sp.
GCGACGTGAGTGACACATTGGCGCCCATCGGGGTCTTCGACTCCGGCGTGGGCGGATTGACGGTGGCGCGGGCCATCATCGACCAACTGCCCGACGAGGACATCATCTACGTCGGCGACACCGGCAACGGTCCGTACGGCCCGCTGACCATCCCCGAGATCCGCGGGCACGCGCTGGCCATCGGCGACGACCTCGTCGACCGCGGCGTCAAGGCGTTGGTCATCGCCTGCAATTCGGCATCCTCGGCCTGCCTGCACGACGCGCGGGAACGCTACGACGTGCCCGTGGTCGAGGTGATCCTGCCCGCGGTACGCCGCGCCGTCGCCGCAACCCACAATGGCCGCATCGGCGTGATCGGCACCCAGGCCACCGTCGCCTCGGGCGCCTACCAGGACGCGTTCGCCGCTGCCCGGGACACCGAGATCACCGCGGTGGCCTGCCCGCGGTTCGTCGATTTCGTCGAGCGCGGCATCACCAGTGGCCGCCAGGTGCTCGGATTGGCCGAGGGTTACCTCGAGCCGTTGCAGCGCGCCGACGTCGACACGTTGGTGCTGGGCTGCACCCACTATCCGCTGCTCTCCGGACTGATCCAGCTGGCAATGGGCGAGCCCGTCACGCTGGTCTCCAGCGCCGAGGAGACCGCGAAGGAGCTGCTCCGGGTGCTCACCGAGCGGGACCTGCTGCGACCGCATGACGCCCCGCCCGCCACCCGGGTGTTCGAAGCCACGGGCGACCCCGAGGCATTCACCAAACTTGCGGCTCGATTTCTCGGCCCGGCGGTCACCGGCGTTGAACCCGTTCGTCACACCAACGTTTCCTAGGTATGCAGATGATTCTGATCACCCAATGCGGCGATGTTTTCTCCATCGTGGTATCGGGCATGGCACAGTAGTCATCGTGCGAATCACCGTCCTGGGCTGCTCCGGGAGCGTCGTCGGCCCGGATTCGCCGGCATCGGGTTATCTGCTGAGGGCGCCGGACACCCCGCCTCTGGTCATTGACTTCGGTGGAGGCGTCCTCGGCGCGCTGCAACGCCACGCCGATCCGGGTTCGGTCCACGTGTTGTTGTCGCACTTGCACGCCGACCACTGTCTCGACCTACCCGGATTGTTCGTCTGGCGCCGCTACCACCCGTCCCTACCGACCGGTAAGGCTTTGATGTACGGCCCGAGCGACACCTGGTCGCGGCTCGGCGCCGCGTCGTCGCCGTACGGCGGCGAAATCGACGACTTCTCCGACATTTTCGATATCCACCATTGGGTCGACAATCAAGAAGTGGAAGTGGGCGCGGTGACGGTCTTGCCGCGGGTGGTGTGTCATCCGACTGAGTCGTATGGCATGCGCATCACCAATCCCGCCGGGGCGTCGTTCGTGTACAGCGGTGACACCGGCTACTGCGACACCATCATCGATTTGGCCCGCGATGCCGACGTCTTCCTGTGTGAGGCGTCGTGGACACATGCGCCCGACCGTCCGCCGAACCTGCATCTGTCGGGCACCGAGGCGGGCCGGATCGCGACCGCGGCCGGGGTGGGGGAGTTGTTGCTCACCCACATACCGCCCTGGACCTCTCGCGAGGACGTGATCAGCGAGGCGAAAGCCGAATTCGGCGGCCCGGTGCATGCGGTGGTGTGTGGCGAGACGTTCAACGTCAGTCGCTCCTGACCGGCTAGCCGCGCGCTAGGGTTGGCGGCGTGTCAAAACGAGAAGACGGCCGCCTTGACGACGAGCTTCGACCAGTTGTCATCACTCGCGGATTCACCTCGCACCCCGCGGGTTCGGTGGTGATCGAATTCGGCCAGACCAAAGTCATGTGCACGGCAAGCGTCACCGAAGGCGTGCCCCGCTGGCGCAAGGGGTCAGGCTTGGGCTGGCTCACCGCCGAATACGCGATGCTGCCATCGGCCACCCACACTCGCGGAGACCGCGAATCGGTGAAGGGCCGCCTGTCTGGCCGCACGCAAGAAATCAGCCGCCTGGTCGGCAGGTCGTTGCGGGCCTGCATCGACCTGGCGGCGTTGGGGGAGAACACCATTGCGGTCGACTGCGATGTGCTGCAGGCCGACGGCGGCACTCGCACCGCGGCTGTCACGGGTGCTTACGTTGCGCTCGCTGATGCGGTGACTTACCTGTCCGCGGCCGGCAAGTTGTCCGATCCGCGGCCACTGTCGTGTGCGATCGCGGCGGTCAGCGTCGGCGTGGTCGACGGCCGGGTGCGGGTGGACCTGCCCTACGAGGAAGACTCCCGCGCCGAAGTCGACATGAACGTCGTCGCCACCGACACCGGGACCTTGGTCGAGGTTCAGGGGACCGGCGAGGGTGCGACGTTCCCGCGGTCGACGCTGGACAAGCTGCTCGACGCCGCGCAGGGGGCCTGCGAAAAGCTTTTTGTGGCGCAGCGGGAGGCGTTGGCTTTGCCGTATCCGGGTGTGTTGCCGGAAGGACCTGCTCCACAGAAGGCGTTCGGAAGCTGACCGCCGGCGACGATGCAGAGCGCAGCGATGAGGTGGGGGTACCTTCCGCTTGCCGCTGCGCGGCTGGGGGTGCCCCCACCCGCTTGCGGGGGAGAGCGGCGCTCATGATCGAGCTGCTGGTCGCCAGCCGCAACCGCAAGAAATTGGCCGAATTGCGCCGCGTGTTGGATGCGGCCGCGCTGACGGGCCTGACGTTGGTTTCACTCGACGACGTGCCACCGTTCGACGAAGCGCCGGAAACCGGTGCGACTTTTGAGGACAACGCGTTGGTCAAGGCCCGCGACGGGTTCGCCGCGACCGGGCTTCCGACCGTCGCCGACGACTCCGGGTTGGAGGTCGCCGCGCTCAATTGCATGCCCGGCGTGCTGTCCGCACGGTGGTCGGGTGTGCATGGCGACGACACCGGCAACACCGCGCTGCTGTTGGCGCAGCTGCGTGATGTGCCCGATGAGCGCCGCGGTGCCGCGTTCGTGTCGGCGTGCGCGCTGGTGTCGGAGTCGGATGAGGTGGTCGTCCGCGGTGAGTGGCCCGGCGCCATCGCCCGGGAGCCGCGCGGCGATGCGGGCTTCGGCTACGACCCGGTGTTCATTCCAGACGGTGCGGACCGCACTGCGGCGCAGCTGACTGCCGAGGAGAAAGATGCGATGTCGCATCGCGGTCGCGCGCTTGCTTTGTTGCTGCCGGCGCTGCGGGCACTGGCCGAATAGGTAACGAATTGCGTTGTGCTACAGGGCGAAACGCGCCTTGATGTCCCTAGTCTGGAAGTGCTCGACGATGATCCCGACCAGCGGGATGGTTCCGGCCAACAGCACGCCGATCGTCTTCAGGATCGGCCAGCGGACCTTGACGGCAAGGTTGAAGGCTGCCAATACATAAGTGAAATAGACCCAGCCGTGCACCACGCCGATCCAGGTCGGTGGATTCGGCACCTTGACGATGTAGTGGACCACGATCTCGTAGCACAGCGCGATGAGCCAGATACCCGTCGTCCATGCCATCACGCGATAGCCCAGCAGCGCTGTGCGGATCTTTTCGACGGGCGTAACCGGCCGCGCTTCGGGTGTCTTGGGTGTGGTCACGCGGTGGTCCTGTTCTGTCTTTCGGCATCGCGCTGTGCGAGCTCTGTGAGGTAGGCGTTGTACTCGCGCAGCGCCGGATCGACGGGCTGCTGCAGTACGGGTTTGGGCCGCTGCGGCAGCAGCCCGTCCGGCAGTTCGGTCATCGCGCGGTCCTTCTGCGACTCCGGTGGTGCCTCCTCATAGCGGACGAACTTGCGGTAGGCGTACACGCAGAACCAAGCGAACAGCGGCCACTGCATCGCATAGCCGAGATTCTGAAAGGTGCCCGACGCCGATTGAAACCGTGTCCACTGCCACCAGCCCAGGGCCAGGCATCCACCGGCCGCCAGGATCACCAGCGCAATCAACGCGGATCTCCGACGACGTGTAGTGGACACGCCTAGACGGTACTCCGGGGTCGACTGTGCGGGCTCATTCGTCGCCGGGTTGGAACGGTACGATCGCTGAGCGCGGGCGTGGCGAAACGGCATACGCGCCGGCTTTAGGTGCCGGTGCTCGAAAGAGCGTGAGGGTTCGAGTCCCTCCGCCCGCACCGATGTTTTGAACCTTTTTGTGGAGCCTGCCGGTGGACCCCGGCTACAAGGTGCGCTTGTATCGCTGCAAGGGCACGACGGCTACTGTGGCGCCTTCGCTGGATGAACGATCAATGCCATGAACATTTCAGCAAACACCAACCAGATCCATGGCACGGGAATCGGATTCCTGCGCAACGGCACGGCCTGCGCTCTGCTGGCCATGGCGATCACCGCGACCGGCGTCGGCCTTGCTGCGACGAGCCACGCCGACGGGGGCGGTCCGGCATCGCAACTGCAATCGCTAATGCCCACACCGGCGAACACTCAGCTCACCGACGGCCCTGCTTCCATTCCAGACGACGGCATCCATATGCACTTTCTGGTCACTGGATCCGCGACCGATGTTCTGGGCGCGTACAAGACCGCGCTCGAACGTAAGGGCTGGGCGGTGACCGTCGTGAGTTCAGATGGCTGGGGAGGAGCCGGCGGTGCAACCTACACCGGGACCCGGGGCACTACCTATGGCGTGTTTAGCGGAGGAGGTCCGGTAGCAAGACCGACCTCAATGCCTGCGCATGGCCGTCACAGCCCTCGAACCCCAACTGCGGCGGCGGCAACCGACGTTAGCGGTGGTGTAATCGGGTACGCCCGCTGGGGCCGATAGCCCTTCGGCTGCGCCTGAATTCCTGTAAACGCAAAACTCCCCGCGCCACCTCATCGTGGCGCGGGGAGGTATTTGCAACCGGATTATGTTGTGGCCGGGCCAGGAAGCGCACCCGGTGCCGGCGTCGCGCTCGGCGCTGCACCAGGCGCCGGACTTGAGTTCTCCGGTGCGCCCGGCGCCGAAGCCCCCGGCACATTCGACGTCCACATCAGAATGTCTTGCATCCCGTCGTTGTAGACGACGCCGTTCGGCGGCGCGCCCGTCACGTCGAAGTACAGCGTGCCGGTCGACTCGCTGCCCTGCGGGATCGGCGCCGGGTTAAGGCTTCCCGGGGCCTGGACCTTGTCGATCACCCGGTAGTTCTGACCGTTGGGCCCGCGGGCGATGAAATCGTTGACCATGGGGGTAACGAGCCCGCCGTCCGACCTGACGATGACATCCGCTTGGTAGAGGGTTCCCTTAGGGGTGTAGCCCGGAATTGCCACGCTGCTGGGTTGCAGGTTGCTCACCGTGTAGTTGGTCACCAACGCGCCGTCGATAAGCGGTTCGCTGGTGCCGAATCCCTGAATGTTTGGCGGCGCGGCGGAGGCGGTTGCTGCGGCGAGGACGCCAGCAGCAGCTATTCCAGCGGCACCTACGGCCGTCTTGATAGTGCTCGTTCTGAACTTCACGATGGGCTCCTTCTTCGCTTTCTTCGCTCCTGATCGTTTGAGCGGTTACCCAGTATTGAGGTGAACCGCGCTGAATCGGCATAGCCCACGCCAGGAATTTCAAACGTGCCTGCACTGCGAAATGCCATCTGCGGCGTGACTAGCTGCGTAAATAGCGCGATATTACTTCTCGCAAAAGCGTGGCTCGAATAACTTCTTTAACATTGGTATCACGTGTATTGGTATCGGTTGCGACCAATTCGCAAGGCCGACTCCGCCGTATTTCTGCAATTTGCCTCGGGCGTTGAGTAGCCCTTCGTCGCCAAACGCTGCTCGTCTGTGATTGCGACGGGGTGGGTGAGCGAACTGTGAGATGGGTAACCATCATCCCGGATCGGGCAGCATCCCCATAGCTGAGGCGTTGGTAGACGTCAGCGGCCACTAAATCGGATGGTGACCCCGACAGCTAGTGAGGCTGAGATGCTGCAGACCACTATCACCGGACACCACGAAGCTCGCTACCCAGTCGCCGAAACGCTTTGGATCGTCGCTGGCGTGATCTTGCTGCTCGCCTTCGGGGGCGGTTTGATCCTATTGACTCTCGCGGTTGCGACCGTGGCCATCGCCGCGGCTTGGTGGATCCACCGGAACCGTCTGAGCGGCAACGGGCACGCAATGATCACGGTCCTGCCCTTCGTCTTCGCCGCCGCGGCCGCCCTGGGAGCGGTGTTGACGCTCGCCGCGCCGGCGCAGGCCGCGAGTATCAATTCCAGTTTTGACATCTGCTCCGCACTGCGGACTGGCACGAGCCTTGCCACCATCGAGACCACCCTTGAGGCCCGCGGCTACAGCGCATCTAACGCCGGCGCACTAACCGGCATCACCATTCGGCAGCATTGCCCGGATCAGGCCGCAGGTGTGATGGCGCAGATACAGCGTGGTTAGACGGACCTTCGACCTGTCACCATTGAGTCTGTGAGCGCCGCGATTTGGGTGATAGTGATCCTGTTGGCTATTGGCATCGTGGTCGAGAGCCTTCTGCGGCTGAGGAAGTACCTGAATAACTCGCTGCCTGGCCTAGACGTCAAACCACCGCCCGACGACGGCGCGGAATAGTCCGCTACGAGTCCGTCGTCTCTTCGCGCCAGGACGAATGCGCCAGGAGCGCGCAGAGCCTGGGTGCCGATCTGGCCGGATTACTGCCGGGCGAGGTGGGCGCGATGGTCACCGACGCGTTGACGTCGATCTGACGCTTAGCAGTTCACCTCGATCTTGAATGGTGCCGTCAGTGAGACGCGTGGATCGTTGAGCTGAGATCCCTCGGCCGTGCCCGTGATGGTGTATCTGCCGTCGGCGAAAACGGCTTTCGCATCACCGGCTCCGACGTCGGCGACGCCGGTGAACCCTGCGAAGTTGTCGATGTTGACCGATTCAAGCTTCGGCTTTTCAGAGTCGAGCTTGAGCAACACCCGGACATTTGCCGGCGCGGCGGCGATGTTGGCGGTCAACAACCACTGCACCTGATTGCACGTGACGGCGTGCGAGGTGCGGGTGTTGTTGTCGACGGTGATCCGGGCGGTCTTCTCCGTCACCTTGTCCGAACCAAAGCACCCCGCGCAGGACGCCACCACTAAAACCGTCACCGCCGCGGTGACCATCCGGCCTCCCACCGCGCACCTCCATCCCGACAGCCGCTTGAACGCGTGCTCTCGTCGCACGCTTTTTCTACCAGCCGCGAGGCACTCTTCGGGAGTAAATGTGCGTGGTCGGCTACGTGAGGGAGATCCGGCCCATGAGCAAGTCGATGATGGGTTTGCCGGCTGCGAAGGTTCCGGTGTTCGATGAGTTGACGTGTCCGTAGTCGACAAGGAGGGTGACGCCGTTGACTCCGGCGGCGGCGTCACTGTTGAGAAACGCCATCACGTTGCCCATCTGCTCGGGCGTGTGCGTCTCGGTGCCGGTGGCCTCTCGGTAGTCCTGCGCGAAAGTCAGCCACAGATCAGCGTTCGCCCGGGCCAGGGGAGTGTCCGTCGGGCCGGGGCAGATGGCGTTGATGCGCACGCCCTTTGCCAGGAACGGAAATGCGTGCGTGGCGACATAGGCATTGATCGCCTGCTTGCTGGTGCCGTAATGGCCGAAATTGTCCGCCTCGTGGGCCTTGACCCAGGCGTCCGCCGACTCGAAGTCCGGCGTGGCCAAGAACTCCTGAAGCCGTGGCAGATCGCTCTCCCATCCGATGCCGGCCACCGAGGAGATGAAGCAGATTGCCGAACCGCGTTTCAGTTGACCGTTGTTCATCAGCCGGTCGATCACGTGCCGATGGCCGATGAAGTTGATCTTCATCAGGTCCGGGCCGTCGGCAATACCGGCGGCGGAGAACAAGGCGTCGACGGGCCCGCCGACCTGCTCGATTGCGCTGTCGATTGATGCGGGGTCCCGAAGATCAACCTGAATCCCGCGGCCAAGTCCAGAGTCGACCGGCGCGTAGTCCATGTTGATGACCTCAGCTCCGAGAGCACCAACTATCTTGGCCGCCGCGGCGCCCATCCCGGTGGCACCTCCGACTACCAGCGCCCGCTTGCCGTCGTAGCGGAACTGCTCGATACCAGTCATTTCAATCCTCTCTTGGGATGCCAACGGTAAGGCTCACGAGTACTGTACGGGAACAGATATTTGGTACCACAAGGCGGTCCCGATAAGGCTTTGGCCCGGATGGGAAGTCGACTCCGGCAATTCCGGCAGACGCACGCCCGCGAGTATGCGTGGACGGGCGCTTGCGCGGGGGCGTATTCGGCTTGCGGTCGAGGCCTTACTAGCGCCCGCCGCGGTCGGCGACGCCGCGCACCACGGTGTCGCGGGCAATGACCAGCGCGGCGTGCTTGCCCTGATCCCGCACGATGTTTTCCGGCATCCACAAGATGTCCATCACGCAACGCGACAGCATAGCCAGCGACGGCGGGTCCTCGATCTGGATGTCGCCGGACTGGATCCCCTCCGACAACAGTGTCCGCAGCTGTCGTAGCCGCATGGTGAACGCGAGCCCCGGGTTGGGCGTGTCTGGCGGCGACTGACGCATCCACGCGAGCTGGATCTTCCACTCGTCGGGAAATTGGTCCAATGCATTGATATTGACCCAATTGAGGGCATCTATTTTCTCGACCGGTGTGGCATCTGTGCGCAGAACGGCGGCGAATCCGCCGCCGGCTTTTATCCCGAACGACTCCATGATCGACGCGAGCAGTTCCTCTTTCGACCCGATCAGCCGATAAACGGTCCCGGTACCCAGCCCCGCCGCGGAAGCGATGTCCCTGATGGTGGTGACCTCGTAGCCTTTTTTGCCGAACTCGGCTCGTGCGACCGCACGAACATGCGTGGCTTTGTCGTTGGCGCCGGACTCACTTTCGTCGCTCCACGTCTTGATTGCCGCCTCGGCGGCAGCGAAGGCAGGCGAGCCATCCAGTTCGCGGTCACTGGGTGGCCGAGCGGCCAGGCCATGCAACATGATGCGGCACAACACGAGTGCGGTCTGATCGGCGGGAGCGGTGTGCCGAATGATGTCCAGCCCGACGTGCATCATGGTCTGACAGATGCGGTCGGCCAGCGTCGGGAGATCGATATCGGATCGTATGTAACCGCTCCACTTTCCGGCGCGCAGCGTCTGGAGCATCGCCTGCTGGACCGCGGTGGGCGGCTTTTGAAGCAGTTCAACGAGCTCCGGATTTGCGCTCGGCGCGTCATAGAACGACATCTGCAGAGCGGCGCGATGTTCTACCGCGCAACGCGCGATCGCTGATCCCAGCTCGACGATCTGGTCAGCGGCGGAACGCGAGTCGGGCTTGTCTAACCTTTCGTGGGCGATCTCACCGATGCGGTCCAAGTCGGCGTAATACCGACGGATCAGCTCGACGAGGATCGCTTCCTTCGATTCGAAGTGGTGATAGAGGCTTCCCGGCAAAATGCCTGCGGCGTCCGCGATCTCTTGTAGCGACGTTCGCAACCCCGATGAGGCGATCAATGACGCCGCAGTTTGCAGGATTTCGCTCCGGCGAGTGCCGTCGTCGTATGCGCCGCCGCGGCCGTCGGCCGACGTCATGCGAGGACGTCCGGCCCGGCCAGCCCGCGCAGGCGAATCGGCATCGGGCAAGTGTAGGCGTGCGGAGTCCCCGGCGGCTGCAGCCTCGGAAGGTTGCTGAAGCCCCACGACACCTCCATGGTCCCCGCCCCCGACCCGGGTCGCGTGATCGGTTCTTGCTATCCAGGCCCGCTCTGCGAGATAAGTGACCCAATATTTGGTTTAACGCTACCAGCTTGCTGCGCAAATCGGACCTACACCGGCGGGCCGCCCCATCGGTCGACAGCGACAACCTCGTTCAACGGACGTCTGCGAGCGGGCCGGAAGGTATGGCCGGCGCGCAGACGGGCGACTGGCAGCAGGCAGCCTTGCGCATATCCTTCCGGGATCTCCAGCAGCTGTGCGACGGCGTCCTCGTGGTGCAGGTGCAGCGTGGTGACGCAGCTGCCGTAGCCACGAGCATGCAGCGCCAGCTGAAAGTTCCATACCGCCGGGAAGATCGAGCCGTACAGAGTCGCCTGGTAGAAGGACTCGTCACCGTCAATGCGCGGCAGATACGGCTGGTAGCAAGGGATTACCAGCAATGGCACATTCGCTAAGTTCTCGACCAGCCACTCGGTCGACGACATGAGCCGGCCCTCCGGGCTGCCCGCCGGTACCAGATCGCCGAGCATCTGGCCGCCGACCCGGAGCAGATAGGCAGCGCGATACAGCTCCGCAATTTTTCGTCGCAGTGCGGGATCGGCGATGACCAACCACCGCCATGACTGTTGGTTGGAGCCATTCGCTGCTTGCAACCCGACCCGAAGGCATTCGCGGATGTCGTCGATGTCCACGCCGGCATCCAGGTCGAGCGACTTTCGGGCCGACCTGGTGGTGGTGAGGAGTTGCTCAATGTTCATCGCAGCTCATTGTCCGAAGACGTTCACGCCGAGCCTTTCGCAGACCGCGAAGACCTCTTCGAAGATCGAGCCGGGCACCGTGAACGGCTCGGTGGCGGAGACTTCGGAGAGATGTGCCGCGACATCGTCGGCGGTCGGGTTGCTGTCCGGTTCGGCCAGCCAACCCTCGCCGAGACCGGCGAAGACCCGCGCGAAGCGTCCGGCACATGCCGAATAGTTCTGGTGGGTGAATTCGCAGGCCCGACTGGCCAGGAACGCAACGATGGGGACGACCAACTCAGGCTGGATGATCTTCAGGAACCCGGTTTCCTCGAGCGCTTTGGGATCCCCGACGGTCTCAGTCACCATGCGTGAAAAGCCGAACGGGAGCACGGTATTGGCGAGAATACCGTGCTGGGCGCCCTCAATCGCGATGACATTGGCCAGCCCGACTAGACCGGCTTTGGCCGCCGCGTAATGGGCTTCCATCGGCTGTCCGAACATGCCACCGGAGGAGGAGATGAACACGAATCGCCCGTAGCCGGCTGCCTTCATCTCCCGGTATGCCGGTTGGCTCAAATAGAACCCGCCGTCGAGGTGCACGCTGAGCATCCGCCGCCAATCGGCAGGTGACATGTCCTCGAAGGCCACGCTGTTGAAGATGCCCGCATTACTCACCACCGCGTCGAGGCGGCCGAATCGGTCGATCGCGGTGCGGACGATCGCTTCGCCGCCCTCTGGGCTGTCCACCGAATCATGTGACGCCGTCGCGACACCACCGGCGCGCTCGATCTCCTCGACGACGGCGTCGGCGATGCTCGTGTCCGCACCGTCGCCGTGCATGGATCCGCCCAGGTCGTTGACCACCACTGCGGCGCCGCGGCGTGCCAACTCGATCGCATACAGGCGTCCGAGACCCCGGCCGGCACCGGTGACAATCGCCACCTGTCCGGTGAAGTCGATCATCGCTACTCCTCCCAAATAGGTCAGTGCAGGACGGATTCGACGAATTGCGCACCCACGTCGACGAGGTAGCGGTCAGGTCCGCCCAGAAATGCGTTCCAGCTGAGCAGGCGCTTGAAATACAGATGAGCGTCGTGCTCCCAGGTGTAGCCGATACCG
The DNA here is from genome assembly GCA_035314925.1 of Mycobacterium sp. Taxonomy (GTDB): domain Bacteria; phylum Actinomycetota; class Actinomycetes; order Mycobacteriales; family Mycobacteriaceae; genus Mycobacterium. Next base: position 11,458 of record DATFYT010000284.1, read on the forward strand.
CCGAATACCTGGATGGCGTTATCGGCAACGCTGGCCAGTCGGCCGGCGAACGCTTTGGCGCGCATCGCGGCCAGGTGGCGCTCGTCACGATCCGCGGCGTCGGCAGCCCACAGGGCGTGGATCACGCCGCTGCGCGCGAGTTCGACCGTCTCGTACATGTCGACGCAGAGGTGCTGGACCGCCTGGAACGCGCCGATCGGCTGGCCGAATTGCCTCCGCACCTTGGCGTATTCGACGGCCAGCTGCAGCACTGCCCGTGCGGCACCTAGCGCGTCCGCGGCCCACGCGATGATGACGTCATCGATGAGCGCCTCGACGGCGTCGCCCGACGCGGTGGCCAGATGTTGCGCTTGTGTGTCGTCCAGCGTGACGCGGAAGTGCTTGCGGGTCTGATCGATTCCTACCTGCGGCGTGACTTCGATGCCCGGCGTCGACGTCTGGACGGCGAAAAGCCCTGTGCTGTCGTGTTCGTCGGCCAGCACGAGCAGCACATCAGCGGCGGCGACATCCGAGACGTTGTCGACCGTCCCGCGCAGGACAAAGCCATCGTCTTGTTCGCCGGCGGTCGGGCGGGCGCCGTCGAGCGGACCTACGGTGGCGGTGGTGGAGCCGTCTGCAATGCCGCTGAAAAGCGTTGCCGCCGCATCGTTAGTCACGCCGAACCGCGTCAATGCGCGCGTCGCGGCGACCGCAGTGGACAGCCACGGCCCGGGATGCAGTCCGGCGCCGAGCTCCTCGAGGACGATACCGGCCTCGATCATCGTCATCCCGGCACCGTCGTATTCAGGTGGTACCAGCAGCCCCGTTGTGCCCAGGGCGGCAAGCCCCCGCCAGACCGCCTCGGTCGTGCCGGTCGGATCGTCGAGCATCGGCCGGACATGCCCCGCAATGGAAGCCTTTTCGGCAAGGAAGCTCCGCACGGTGTCGTGCAGCGCGATCTGCTCGTCGCTCAGTTCCAGGTTCATGAGCGCGGCAACCCGAGGACTCGCTGCGCGGTGATGTTCTTGTTGATCTGCGTCGTACCACCCGCGATGGTGAGTGAGCGTGACGTCAAGCGATAGTCGGCCCAGCGGCGGGCGCCGGCGTGCGAGCCGATTAGGTCGAACGCGAGCGCTGCAATCTCCTGCCCGACCTCGCCCCAGATCGTCTTTGCTAGGCTCGCCGACCCGAAGGCGTCGCCGCCGTGCAGAATCGCCGAGATCGAGCGCTGACACAACACCTCGAGATATTTGATACGCAAAGCGATTTCGCCGAGGCGCCGCAGTGTCGTGGCATCATCGAGCACGGGCCGACCATCGATGTGAACGTCGGCGAGGTCGGCGACCAGTTCCATCAGCCGCATCTGCATCTCGGTGTACAGGCGCGCCGCGCCCGCACGCTCGTGGCTCAGCGTCGTCGTGGCGATCCGCCAGCCTCCGTTCTCCGGACCGAGCAGCGCATCCGCCGGCACCCGCACGTCGTTGAAGAACACTTCCGCGAAGTCGGCCTCACCGCTGAGCGTGACGAGCGGCCGGACTTCGATGCCGGGCAACGACATATCGACAATCAGGCAGGAAATACCCTTGTGCTTCGGTGCGTCGGGGTCCGTGCGCACGTACAGCTGACACCAGTCGGCGCGGTACCCGAGTGAGGTCCAGATCTTTTGGCCGTTGACGACGAAACAATCGCCGTCGCGCACGGCGCGCGTGCGCAGCGACGCAAGATCCGAGCCCGCTTCGGGTTCCGACATTCCCTGGCACCAGATATCGTCGGCGCGCATCATCCGGGGGAGCAGTGTGCGCTTTTGAGCGTCGGTGCCGTACTGCATGATCGCGGGCGCGATGTTGTTCATCCCGATCACGTTGAGCGGCATCGGCACCCGAGCGCGAGTGGTCTCCTCGGCATACACCAGTTGCTCGAGGACCGTTGCACCGCGGCCACCGTACTCCTGCGGCCAGGAGACGGCGCCCCACCCGGCGTCGGCCATCGTCGCGTTCCACGCTCGAAGTTTTTCGAACGCGGCGTCGTCCTTCCCGCGCTGGCGGCCGGCGGCCACGACATCGTCGGTCAGGTTCGCGGCCAACCACGCGCGCAACTCTTTGCGTACCTGTTCCACCTCTGGTGGGTACGAGAAATCCACGTTTCCTTGTCTACCTCGCACGATTGACTGCAGCCAAGCCGGACTCTACGTTGGAACAGATATTTGGTCAACGAGGTCCGGGGAGGTCGGCCGTGGCAGGCGACGCTCTTGGCGATCGGTTGCAGGCACTGGGAATGCTCGCATCTGCGCTGGCGGGCCGACCCGTGGCCGTCGCCGAACTGCCACCGGGTGAACCCTCGTGGACGGACGGCCAGACGATTTTCGTCGAGGGTTCCGCGAAACTCGAGGCGATCGCCGTGCACGCATCGATGCTCGCGGCCGGCAGCCTGGGCCCCGATGTAGTGCGGCCGCTGGTCCGTCATCCCCGATTGGCCAGACGCTTTCTGGCGATCGAGGGTCACCGCGCACTGATCGCCAATAGTGAACTGCTACCAGGCGTTTTGGCTTCAATGGGCGACCGTGGCATCGCGGGCCGTAGCGACTCGCCTGCCGATTCGCTGAGCATTGCGGCCGGACGGACAGTGATCGACGACCCGGCCCCGGAATTCGGCGTGATCCGCGCAGCGAAGGTGTTGGCTGCGACCTCGCAACCGGCCAAAGGCCAGGACCAGGAGACCCCAGGCCACGTTCCGCGCGGCGACGGTACGAAGGAGCTCGAGGAGTTCGACGACGACGAAATCGACGATTCCGATGACCCGGATATGTTCACCAGCCCCGTCGGTGGGGGCGGCTTCATCGGTAAATGGTTGAAGAAGATGCTGTCGTCGGCGCGTAAGACCGGTAGCGGCGGCGGGCCGCCCGGCGCGGACAATCCCACTCACCGCACGAACTCCGCGAACCGCGGTTTACACGCCGTCTCGTCGCTGGCCTCCACGTCGAGCGAGGACGGTGACGACCACAAAATACTTACGGCCGCCGACGGCGTGCAGTATCCGGAATGGGACGCAACCCGCAGGAGCTACCGGCCGGCGTGGTGCACTGTGCGCGAAGTCGAGCCGAAGATCGAGGCCCACCGTTTACCGGCGACCTCGCCACTCGACGGAGTCATCGGCGTGCGCCGCGCGCTGTCACGACTGGGGATGGGTCTGCACCGCCGCCACCGCCAGTCACAGGGCGACGACATCGACATCGACGCGGCCGTCGAGGCCCGGGTCGAGGTATTGGCCGGGTCGGTGCCCGACGAGGCGGTCTACCTCGACAGCCTGCGACGCCGACGCGACCTGTCGGTGCTCCTTCTTCTTGACGTGTCGGGGTCTGCAGCGGAGCCCGGGACGGTGGGGCGCACCGTGCACCAGCAACAGCTTGCGGCGGTCGCCAATCTCACCGTCGCGCTGCACGACCTGGGCGACCGAGTTGCGCTGTACGCCTACTACTCTCAGGGCCGAGGCGCGGTCAGCATGGTGCCCGTCAAACGGTTCAACGACCACCTCGACTCCCAAGTCATGAAGCGGCTGAACAGTCTTCAGCCCGGCGCGTACTCCCGCCTCGGAGCAGCGATCCGCCACGGCTCGGCAGTACTGGAGGCACGCGGGGGTACGTCGCGGCGGCTGTTGGTGGTGCTGTCCGACGGACTCGCCTACGACCACGGATACGAGCGGGCCTACGGGGCCGCCGACGCGCGCCGCGCTTTGACCGAGGCCCGCCGTCGGGGGACTGGTTGTGTGTGCCTGACGATCGGCGCCGGAACCGACGTGCAATCGCTTCGCCGCGTATTCGGCAGCGCCGCGCATGCGACGATCGCACGCCCAGATCAACTCGCCGGTGTGATCGGACCTCTGTTCCGATCGGCACTGCGCTCGGCGGAAGTTCGCCGGAGGGTGTCATGACGAGCACCCTGATGTCATGTCCCAGAACGCAGTTGGCGCCCGGTCGCTCGGAGCCCGCTCGCGGGGCACTTGAAACAAACATCTGTTCCGGCTAGGCTCCAGGCACCGCAGCGCGGCGGGGCAGAAGGGAAGCTATGGCCAACGAGTCCGGGCTCGCCTGTCGAAATGGCGCGACCACCGAGGCGGAGAGCATGCGGCCCTACTACACGACGATCGGCAGCGAAGAGACCGTCTTCAAGGCGGCATACCGCCAGGGTCTGGCACTCGTGCTGAAGGGGCCGACGGGTTGCGGCAAGACCCGCTTCGTCGAGGCGATGGCCTACGACCTCGGCCGACCGCTGATCACCGTCGCCTGCCATGACGACCTCACCACGGCGGACTTGGTCGGTCGTTATCTGCTGAAGGGCGACGAGACGGTGTGGGTGGACGGTCCGCTGACGCGGGCAGTACGCGAGGGAGCGATCTGTTATCTCGACGAGGTCGTGGAAGCCCGACAGGACACCACCGTCGTGCTGCATCCGCTTGCGGACTACCGGCGGCAGCTGCCGATTGAGCGTCTCGGTGTGACGCTGGACGCGGCGCCCGGATTCGGCCTGGTGGTGTCTTACAACCCCGGCTATCAAAGCGTGCTCAAGGACCTGAAGGATTCGACCCGTCAGCGAATGGTCGCCATCGAATTCGGTTTTCCCGCATCCGATGTCGAAGAGGGGATCGTCGTGCACGAGGCGGGCGTCGACAGTGCCACCGCAGCCGAGCTGGTGCGTTTGGGGCAAGCCATCCGGCGGCTGGAAACCGGTGGGTTGCGTGAGGTCGCGTCGACGCGCGTGCTGATCGCGGCGGGCAGGCTTGTCGCAGAGGGCCTCACCATGCCCGAGGCGGCTCGGGCCGCGATCGCTGGTCCGCTCACTGACGACGTGGCCGTGGGCAGGGCGCTGGGCGAGATGATCGAGATATATCTGGGCCCGGCGGGGGCCTGATGATTGACGCTGCATACCGCCACGGCTAGGGTCTGAACAAATATTAGGTTTGCGGACGGGCGCGTGAGTTTGCCACCCGGGAGGTCAGATGTCCTACGAAAGCACCGCGGAGCCGATCAAGGTCGGCTACCTGATGGACTTCACGCTGCCGCCGATGTTCCCCGAGGAGATGAAGGCGGACTTCACCCGGTGCTTTGACCTGATATTCGAGGAGGCCGTTGAACTCGGAGTGATGGATCGGCCTGTTCAGATGATCTACCGCGAGGTAGAGGGATTGCCGAAGGGATCGGTCAAGGCGGTGATCGATGCCTTCGGTGAGCTTGTCGACGAAGGCTGTCTGGTGGTGTTCGGACCACACATCACCGACAACTGCGTGCCCACCCGCGAAGCGATCGAAGAGCGGTTCAAGGTTCCGGCGATCGCCGTGACCGGCACCGACGACTGGTTGGGCGAGTGGACTTTTTCCTTCCCGCAGGGCTCGATGACCGACGAGCCGATTTTCATCGCCGACCTCGTTGCCAAACGCGGACTCTCCGAAATCGGAGTTCTCGTCGAGCAGAACCTGATTGGCGAGAGCTACCTGAAGAATTTGCGAAGCGCGTGTCGGCGCAAGGGTATTCGCATCGTTGCAGAAGCCGCGATTGCCCAGACCGCACAGGACATCAACGAAGCCGTTCGTACCCTCCACGACGCGAAAGCAGAAGCGATCGTGCATCTGGGTTTCGGTTTCGGGATCGTGTTCATCAACCCCGCGCTAGAGGCGGTCGATTGGGACCCGCCGCGATTCACGACTACGGCTTTCCAGAACGCGTGGGTGAACCCGATCATGTGGAACGCGTTCATGGGGTGGACCGGGGTCGACCAGTACGACGAGCAGAATCGGATCGGCCAAGACTTCCTCGATCGCTACGCCAAGAAGTACGGGGGCAGGCGCCCCGAGTACTGCGTACCCGTGGTCAACCGTGACGTCGCCGCCACACTCGTGCGCGCGTTCACCGACGCGCATCCGCTCAGCCCGCGCGGGGTCAAAGAGGCGTTGGAGCGGGTCAAGATGATGCCCGCCGCGTCGGGTGCGCCCGGCACCCGGGTCTCATTCGGCAAGTGGACGCGACGGGCCTGGATGGGTGCCGGCTATCTGGTGGCCCGGACTCTCGACGCCGACGGCGTCAACTCACATCTGGTCGATCGCTTCGGAGAGGAAGGCTGACTCGATGTCCACGCAACAATCCACACCGCCGGCCGCGACGAATCAGCCAGCTGCCGCGCAGGGTAATGCGAAACGCGGCTGGGGCGGCTGGATCGCCGGCGCCGCGCTGGCGGCGTTCGCGCTCTTCTTCATCGCGAACTGCCGCGTTGCCCTCGACCCCCGCGTCGCCAACCCGAACGTGCACGGCCGGCCGCGCCCGGTCAAGTTCCTGTTTGGATTGGACTACATCACCTTCCTGCACATCTCCACGGTCATCATGCTGCTCGTGCTGCTCGTGGTGTTCATCAGGGGCTGGCGCCGCAACCCCGGCAGCCCGGTGATGCTGATGTTCCTGTGCACGACGCTGATCGTGTGGCAGGACCCGATCATGAACTGGTCGCCGTTCGCGGTCTATAACCCCGACCTCATCCACTGGCCGGAGTCGTGGCCGCTGGTCTCGCTGTCGCCGACCGTCGAGCCATTCGTCGTATTCGGTTACGTGACTTTCTATTTCGGTCCTTACTTTCCTGCGGTCTGGATTCTGCGCAAACTGCAGGCCAAGTACGGGCCGACGGCATTCGTATCGCGACACCCGCTCGTCAGCCTGGGGTTGTTGACGTGCGCGATTGGGTTTGTCTTCGACGCGTGGCTGGAGATTCAGCTCGTCCACGCCGGGATGTACATCTATTCACAGGTGATTCCGTGGGGCTCGGTGTTCACCGGCACCACGTTCCAGTTCCCGCTGATCTGGGAGTCGTTCTCGGTGACCTTCGTGATGGTGCCCGCTGCGATCCTCTGTTACCGCGACGACACCGGGAAGTCGGTGGCCGAGAAGCTCGCCGCCAAAGCGAAGATCTTCCCGACGCGACCGGTGCTCGGCACCTTCCTGGTGATGTTCGCCATCATCAACGTCTCCTACTTCGCCTACGGCGCATGGTTCGCCGCCATCAAGATCAGTCACGCCGCGACGTCGGTGGCGTGCCCGTGGCCGTATCCTGAGGCCAAAGTGTATGACCCGCAAGGGTATTACGAGAAGGCGGGCGCACAAGGCCCGTTCTCGGTCGGAATCTGGTCAACGTGGGCGAGTGGCGAGCCGAACGGACGGCCGCACGTCAACCCCCCGCCGCCGGGCCAAGGTCGCTGCGAACCCGCGAGAACGAATGGTTGAGCCGCGCACCGTTGTCATCACCGGCGCGTCCCGCGGACTGGGGTTCGCCTCGGCCGCGCGCCTGTATCGCGAAGGGTGGCGCGTGGTCGCAGCCATGCGGGCACCCGACCGCGGGATTCCGCTCCTGCGACAGGCGACGGGGGCAGGTGAAGACGACGATCGGCTGATCGGCGTGCAGTTGGACCTACTGGACACCGCGTCGATCGCCGCGGCGGCCAAGGCAATCGAAGAAGCCGTCGGGACACCCTATGCGCTGGTGCACAACGCCGGCATCTCCGCCGCCGGAATGGTGGAGGAAACTGATATGGCGCTGTGGCAGAGGATGTTCGCCACCAGCGTCCTTGGACCCGTCGCGCTCACCCAGGCTCTGCTGCCGTCGATGCGGGCGGCGGGCGAGGGACGCATCGTGTTGGTATCCAGCGCGGCCGGGGTGCGCGGTCAGCCGGGCACCGCGCCGTACTCGGCGGCCAAAGGAGCGCTGGAGCGGTGGGGTGAGTCGATGGCGTGTGAGATTGCGCCCTTCGGTCTCGGTGTCACAGTTTTGGTGGCCGGCACGTATGACACCGAGATCATCACCGACGCGGGCACCACCGATGACCGCAATTTCGAGGGTCCCTACGCGCGGCTGCACAACACCATGAACACCCGCGGGCGATTCGCGGTCAGTTTCGCCAGACCGGCAGAGCGGTTCACCGACGGGGTGATCAAGGCGTTGGCTGACCAGAAGTCGTTCCGCCGCCGCGGCGTGGGCCCGGATGCCTCAATGCTGTTGACATTCAACAGGATTCTCCCGTCTTCCGGCATGCACCACATGTCGCGGATCGTGCTCGGCATACCCAAACAGGGGTCAATGCGGGATGGGGCGTGGCCGTTGACCGCGGCCCAACGGGGGATGGGGTTGGTCGCGCACGTTGTGCCGCAGCCGGTGCTGCAGCGCTTGGCGTCGCTGGCGGCGAAGCGCCGCAAGGGAACTGAAGGGGACTAAGGGATAGCAATGGAACAGCTTTTTGACGACCTGGAGGATTTCGGGTCCTTCGATGACGCCATCTCCGGTGATGTGCGTGACCCGTACACCGAGCTGGCGCGGTTGCGCCGCGAGGAACCGGTCCAGCGGCTCGAGACATCGGGTGCGCTACCGCACGAGGAATCGCTGCCGATGTTCATCGTGTATCGCCACGAGGATGTCCAGCAGATGCTGCGCGACAACGAGACGTTTTCGTCGTCTGCCGTAATCGCCGCGTTCGGTCCTGTGCTGGGTGAAGGCGTGATGCTCGGAATGGACGAGCCGATCCACGGGCGGCTGCGCTCACTGGTATCAAAGGCGTTCTCGCAGAAGTCATTGGCGCGCTGGCAGGACGAGTTGGTCGGCCGCGTGGCGAATGGCCTGATCGACAAGTTCGCACCCAACGGCAAGGCGGACTTGGTGAAGGAGTTCACCTTCGACTATCCGAGCCAGATCATTGCGGGTCTGTTGGGTTTGCCGGAAAAGGACTACCCGCAGTTCCAGCGGTGGTCGATTTCGCTGCTGAGCTGGTTGATGAACCCGGAACGCGGGCTGGCGGCGTCGGCTGCCCTGTGCGACTACTTCGCCCCGATCCTCGAGGCCCGCCGCGCCGAGCCGAAGGACGATCTGATCAGTGCACTCGGCGCGGCCGAGATCGACGGGGAGAAGCTCGCCGACGAGGAGATCTTCTCGTTCCTGCGGCTGCTGTTGCCCGCCGGCGTGGAGACGACATACCGGGCGCTGGGCAGCCTGCTCCTCGGGCTGTTGTCGGACCCGCCGCAGCTGGAGGCGATCCGCGCCGACCGCTCGCTGCTTCCGGCGGCCATCGAAGAGGGCGTGCGGTGGGAACCGCCGCTGTTGACCATCACCCGGGTGGCGACCCGCGACACCGTGCTCGGCGGTGTGGAGATCCCGGCCGGGGCGACCGTGATGCCCATGCTGGGTTCGGCGAACCGGCAGGAAGATCGCTATCCGGACCCCGACACGTTCAACATTCACCGGCAGGCCAAGGCGAATCTGGGTTGGGGGCATGGCGTGCACGTATGCCTCGGCATGCACCTGGCACGGCTCGAAATGCGCACGGCCGTCAACCTTCTGCTCGACCGGCTGCCGAATCTTCGGCTGGACCCCGACGGGAAAGACCCGCACGTCCGCGGCCAAGTCTTCCGGTCGCCGACTTCGGTCCCGGTGCTGTTCGATGCGCAGTAGCCCACCCCGCAACGGTTGCACCTTGCCAATCGGCTAGTTTCCAGTAAGGCTCTCCGTAGGGTCACCAGCGCTCTGCGGGACGCCCGTCTAACGAGTCAAAAGAGAGTGACAGACATGACTGAGGCTGTAAAGGTCCGCTTTGAGCCGAAGATGATGATCGACGGCACGCTCGTCGACGGCCAGGCCGGGACGTTCACCAACATCAATCCGGCAACCGAGGAGCCGATCGGCGAAGTCGCCGACGCATCGAAGGAGGACATGCACCGGGCCATCGACGCCGCCCGGCGCGCCTTCGACGAGACCGACTGGTCGACGAACAAGGAGCTGCGCAAGCGCTGCCTCTTGCAGTTGCACGACGCCATCGAGTCCGAGATAGATGAGCTGCGCGAGGAGCTGATCCTCGAGGTCGGCTCGCCGCGAGCGATCACTTTCGGCCCCCAGTTGGATGCCCCACTGGAAGACGGACTGAAGTACCCCGCCCGGCTGATCGACGAGTACGCGTGGGAAACCGACCTGGGAGACAAGGTCATCAGCCTGACCGGCGCGCTGACCACCCGCAAAGTCTGGCGGGAGCCGGTCGGCGTGGTCGGCGCGATCGTGCCGTGGAACTTCCCGTTCGAAGTCACCCTCAACAAGCTCGGCCAGGCGCTGGGCACCGGCAACACCGTGGTGCTCAAGCCGGCGCCGAACACCCCGTTCAACGCGACCCGGCTTGGCCGGCTCATCGCAGAAAAGACGGACATCCCAGCCGGTGTCGTCAACGTGGTCACCGCATCGGATCACTTCGTCGGTGAGGAACTGACGCTGTCACCCAAGGTCGACCTGATCTCGTTCACCGGCTCGACGGTGGTCGGCAAGCGGATCAT
>DATFYT010000285.1:0-8830 GCA_035314925.1 Mycobacterium sp.
CGCAACAGTTGTAAAGGAGCCAGGGGAGCGGAACGAGATGATCTTCACGCAGCACTATCTGGACTGCTTGTCGCAAGGGTCCTATCTGATCGGCGATGAGACCAGTGGCCGTGCCGTCGTCGTCGACCCTCGTCGCGACATCGACGAGTACTTGAGCGAAGCGGCCAAGCATGGATTGCGTATCGAAAGGGTCATCGAAACGCACATCCACTCCGACTTTTTGAGTGGTCACCTGGAGCTGGCGGCCGCCACCGGTGCGCTGATCTGCTACGGCGAGGACGCCGACGTCGAGTTCGAGGTCGAGCCGTTGCGCGATGGTCAGCGGATCTCGCTGGGCCAAGTCACGCTGGAGATTCTCGCGACACCGGGTCACACTCCCGAATCGATATGCGTCGTGGTGTACGAGCACTTCGACGATGAGGTGCCCTATGGAGTGCTCACCGGCGACACCATGTTTGTCGGCGACGTGGGGCGTCCCGATCTACTCGCGGGCACCGGGCTGTCGACGGAGACGTTGGCCCGGGCGCTGCATGAGTCGCTGCACGACAAACTCCTGAAACTGCCCGACGCCACACGGGTTTTCCCCGCGCACGGGGCCGGGTCGGCGTGCGGCAAGCAGCTGTCAAGCGAGACCAGTTCAACGATCGGTGAGCAACGTCGGACCAACTATGCGCTGCAGATCGTCGGCGCTGACCGATTCGTTGCCGCGCTCACCGAGGACCAGCCTCCGCGACCGCGCTACTTCGAATTCGACTCGCTGCGCAATCGTGAGCAGCATCCGCTGCTGGACGGAAATGCACCGCCGCCGTTGAACATTGACGATGTCTGCAAACACGCCCTCAGGGGGGCGGTTCTGCTGGACAGCCGGGACGAGGCCGAGTATGCCCGCGGTCACCTTCGCGGTGCGGTCAATGTCGGCCTGCAGGGCCGGTTCGCCGAATCTGTCGGTACCGTCTTGCCGCCCGACTGCGACATCGTGCTGGTTGGCGATGCTGCAAGCGGGCAAGAATCCAAGACTCGCCTCGCCCGAGTGGGCTTTGACCGGGTCATCGGCCAATTAGATGATCTGGCAAGTGTTTTCAAGCACCAGCCAGATCTCGTCGAGACCGCTCTGCGCTTCACGGCCGGCCAGCTTGCCGAATTGCTCAGCTTGGAGCCCCGTCTGCAGCTCGTGGATGTGCGCAACCCGGGGGAGACGGCGGACGGCGTCATCCCTGGAGCACGCGAGATTCCGCTACCGGTCCTTGCCGATTCGATCGAAAGTCTGGATCACACGGCGCCGGTGGTCGTGTACTGCGCCAGCGGCTACCGCTCGCTGGTCGCCGCGAGCGTACTTCGGGCTGCAGGCTTTTACGACGTGGCCGACCTGTTGGGCGGGTACGGCGCCTGGCAGGACGCCGGCGTCGCATGACGCGTTTCTAGATGGAGAAGTCCTCGCCGTGCCACACGCCGGCTTCCGGCGGCCGGATGACGCGCCCAGTCGCAGGGCTGCCGTCGTTCTGGGCCTCCAGTTTGGCGACCCGGGTGAGCAACGACTGCAGGCTCACGCCGACCAGGTCGGGCATCGTTGAGTCGTCCCCGATCCCCGGCCGGGCGCGGCTGATGATCTGACCGGGAACCCCGACCACGACAGCGCTGGCGGGCACTTCCTTGACCACGACGGCGTTGGCGCCGATCCGGCTGTCGTCGCCGATCTTGATCGCGCCGAGAACCTTGGCTCCGGCGCCGATGACCACCCGGTCGCCGATCGTCGGATGCCGTTTGCCGGTATCCCTGCCGCTGCCGCCGAGCGTCACGCCGTGATAGATCATTACGTCTTCGCCGACTTCCGCCGTTTCCCCGATCACTACGCCGGTCGCGTGGTCAATGAACAGGCCGGGGCCGAGGGTCGCGCCCGGGTGGATGTCTACTCCGGTCAGAATGCGGGTCAGTTCCGAGAGCGTCCGCGCGGGCACCCGTGCGCCGCGGTTCCAGAGCCAATGGCTGATCCGATGGCCCCAGATCGCGTGCACGCCCGGGTAAGCGAAGATCACCTCCAGCGTGCTCGGGACGGCCGGATCGCGCTGCCTTGCCGCGGCTATGTCACGCCGAATCGCCGCGAGCATGGCTAGTCGGCGACGTCGGCGAATAGGGGGGTGCTCAGATACCGCTCGCCGAAGTCGGGGAGTACCACCACGATGAGCTTTCCGGCGTTCTCCGGACGCCGGGCCACCTGTATAGCGGCCACCACGGCCGCACCCGAGGAGATGCCGGCCAGCAGCCCCTCTTCGCGGGCCAGCCGTCGGGCGAGGTTGATCGAGTCGTCGTTGCCGACGGTGATGACCTCGTCGACCAGATCCATATCCAGCACCGGCGGGATGAACCCCGCGCCGATCCCCTGGATCGGGTGGGGGCCCTTCTGGCCGCCGGACAGCACCGGTGACGCGGCCGGTTCGACGGCCACGAACTGCACCGACGGCTTGCGTTCCTTGATGACCTGCGCGACACCGGTGAGGGTGCCGCCAGTGCCAACCCCGGACACGAAAAAGTCAATCTTGCCGTCGGTGTCGCGCCACACCTCCTCTGCGGTGGTTTTGCGGTGGATCGCCGGATTCGCCGGGTTCTCGAACTGCTGAGGCACGAAATACCGTTGGTCGGTTTTGGCCAGTTCCTCGGCCTTGGCGATGGCGCCAGGCATGCCTTCGGGGCCGGGGGTCAGGATGAGTTCGGCGCCGTAGGCGAGCAACAGCTTCCGCCGCTCGACGCTCATCGTCTCGGGCATCGTCAGCACGATCCGATACCCGCGCGCCGCCGCCACCATCGCCAGCGCGATGCCGGTGTTGCCACTGGTCGGCTCGAGGATGATGGTGTCCGGCTTGATCAGGCCTGCTTCTTCGGCGGCGTCGATCAGGGCCACCCCAAGGCGGTCCTTCACGCTGTTGGCCGGGTTGAACGATTCCAGCTTCGCGACAACATCGGCGCCCGCGCCGTCGGTGACCCGGTTCAGCCGGACCAGGGGCGTGCGCCCGATCAGTTGCGTGACGTCCTCGGCGATACTCACTTACATCCGTCTCCAACGATGTCGGACCAGGGCTCGTGGGCTTCCCAACTAATGTCGAACTCTATGGCCATCTCGGTGGGGATGGCTAGCGCAACGGGGGTGAACCGGTACGACGCCCCGTCCAGCGCCACCCCGGTCAGCACTCGTCCGGGCAGATGTTCCGGAGCCGTTGCGGTCAACGTGGCAGCCGACGTTCCCGGCGCTCGACGTAGGTAAAAGTCCGTCCCCGGCTGGACCTTCCCGTCGATCGAAAACCCGGCCGCGTCGACCAGGCTGTGACCGTCGGTGGTGCTGAGCGTCAGGGGAATTCGGAGCTGGAAAGGTCCAATGAGCTCGGATTCAGCGGTGGCGCGGGTATCGATCAGTGGTGGTTCGCCCGCATCGTGCAGGGCTGTGCGTGCTCCCGCGAGCAGATAGTTGTAGAGGTGTACGACCTTGTCGGCGTTGCGGTAGTGCCGAGCGCCGGTCAGCCAGAAGTTGACGTGCTCGATCTTGGGTGTTCCGGTCTCTGCTGTCGCGATCAGCCGGTAGTAGCGGTAACCACGCCCGCCGCGGCCATGGCTGCTGGCCGACAGCGTGCTGCCCTCGCCCAGCGTGCGTTGGTAGCGGCCGCCGCCAGCTTCCGTAGTCAAGAGCGATCCGGAAACATCTTGCCACACAAGGCCATTGGCTGATTTTTGCAGCCTCAGCTCGCCAGCGGTGTCAGCGGCTGTCCACACCGAATAGCCCCCCAGCTGAGGTTCGCCGTCGAACTCGAAGGTGATCACTGGTCCGGCCGCACGATGCACGGCGATCGGAACGTTGAGCGGCCGAGTTTCCAGGACCAGCCCGTTGGTGAGATGCCAGATTGCGGCCTGCGTCGCCGCGATCGCTTCGTGTTCGCCGATGTTCGCCGGTCCGATGGGGTAACCGGCAGCGCGCACCCGTCGGCTGAGCTCGGCGGCGGGGCGCATCGGAAAGGAGTTCCGCAGGATCCAGTCGACCTCAGCTTCGTGGCCGGACGCCAGCAGATGCGGCAGCTCCGACCAGCTGCCCGGTTGATAGCGCGACGGATAGTGCGGCGCGATACCGGTGAAATCCAGCGAGTAGGCGGGCACGTTGGGATTGAGCCTGATCAGATCCGTGCGTGCCCAGCTGCCGTCGGTGAAGACGATCCTGTCCACGGTGTGGGAGTAGGTGCCGCCTCGGTAGCGGGTCATCTGGGTCAGTTCGGTGGCCGGCCGGACCACGGTGCGTGGACGGCTGGCCACCGGTGCCACAGCACGGTTGGGTATCGACAACACAGTCATGGGTGGTTGATCTTCCTGAAAGACGTTTGGGTGGTGCGCGACCTGATGCCACCGGGCAAACCGGCGGAATCACCCGTTGACGGGCGGCGCGGGGATTTCTACAGCGTCAGAAGGCGTCAGGAAATCAACAGCAACAACAGCAACAACAGTGCACGACGAAGCAGCGCGACGGGACAAGGCGCAGCGGTGCGGGGTGTTGCATAGCCCCACTATAGGGCATCGCTGTTCTCTGCACGTTTGGCTCAGCCCCGCTGTAAATCTTTTGCTCGAGTCCTACACTTGCCTAGGCTCGGCGCGCGGTGCGCTCATGGTGGGCGACGATGGATCTGCCCCGCCACCGCTGCAGAATTCGGCCAAGCAATGGAAGGACCACGATGACGTCCGCTCAGAATGAGTCCCAGGCACTCGGCGATCTCGCTGCCCGGCAACTCGCCAACGCCACAAAGACTGTTCCGCAACTCTCGACGATCACCCCGCGGTGGTTGCTTCATCTGCTCAGCTGGGTGCCGGTGGAAGCCGGCATCTACCGGGTCAACCGGGTGGTCAACCCCGAGCGGGTTGCGATTCATGCCGAAGAGGGCGGCGGCGGCACCGAAGAGCCGCTGCCGGAGACCTACGTGGACTACGAGACCAGCCCTCGCGAGTACACGCTGAGGACGATCTCGACCTTGCTCGATATCCACACCCGGGTCTCCGACCTGTACTCCAGCCCCCACGACCAGATCGCGCAGCAGCTGCGGCTGACCATCGAGACCATCAAGGAGCGCCAAGAATTCGAACTGGTCAACAGCCCCGAATATGGGCTGCTGGCGCAGGCGACTCCCGAGCAGACCATCCAGACCCTGGGCGGTGCCCCGACACCGGACGACCTTGACGCGCTGATCACCAAAGTCTGGAAGACGCCCAGCTTTTTCCTCACCCACCCGCAGGGCATCGCGGCGTTCGGGCGTGAGGCCACCTTCCGCGGTGTGCCGCCGGTGGTCGTCAGCCTGTTCGGCGCGCAGTTCATCACCTGGCGCGGCATTCCGCTGATTCCGTCGGACAAGGTGCCGCTCGAGAAGGGCAAGACGAAGTTCATCCTGGTGCGCACCGGCGAGGAACGCCAAGGCGTGGTGGGCCTGTTCCAGCCAGGTCTGGTCGGCGAGCAGGCGCCGGGGCTGTCGGTCCGGTTCACCGGCATCAACGAATCGGCGATCGCGAGATACCTGGTGACGCTTTACACGTCGTTGGCAGTGCTGACTGACGATGCGCTGGCCGTGCTCGACGGCGTCGCCGTGGACCAATTCCATGCCTACAAGAAGTGAGCACCGCGCGGTAGACGCCGAAAGCGACCTGCCCATCAGCGCGGCGGAACTCGCCGCGCTGGCCAGCCAGCTGTATGCGGTCAGCGTCCGCCCGGGATTCGACAGCCCGCCGCAGTCGGCGCCGGTGGCCCCGCGCGGCAGCGTGCCGGACACGACGGCGGCCGCCTCGGCCGCACAGAGCGCGGTGGGCGGCGCCGACCTCTACCCCACGCCGGTTCCGGTGGTGGGCGCCGGGGACGTCTATGTCCCGGCTCCGACGTCTCCTGAACCCGAACCCCCGCCGCAGACCGTGCCGGTCGCGCCGCGTAGCAACGTGCCCGACACGACGGCCGTGCCGTCGGCCGCCGAAACCACCGGCAGCGTCGCCGATCCGTACCTGCCGCCGGGCATCGGTGACATCAGCGCGTTCGCGGTGCCGACCGAGGGCATCGTCCCGACGGTGCCCGGTGTGTTGGCCGGAACCGTGCCCACCGTTCCGGTGGCTCCGCGTGGTTCGGCGCCTTATTCCGGTGTCGAGTGGCTCCCCGGGGCGCCGTCGGTTCCCGAGCTCGGCTGGTCTGGTGCACTACCGGTTGCGCCGGACGCGCCGGCCGGCGACGAGCACAACTACCACTTCCTGACCGCAGCCGACCCGGTGCCGCAGTTACCAGACGAACACGAGGTGTTCGACGTCAACGCGATCCGGGCCGACTTCCCGATCCTGAAGGAGACCGTCAACGGCAAGCCGCTGATCTGGTTCGACAACGCGGCGACCACCCAGAAGCCGCAGGTCGTGATCGACCGGCTGTCGCACTTCTACGCGCACGAGAATTCCAACATTCACCGCGCCGCACACGAATTGGCGGCGCGGGCCACCGATGCCTACGAAGAGGCCCGCGACACCGTAGCCGAATTCATCGGCGCGCCAACGGCCGACGACATCGTGTTCTTGCGTGGCACCACCGAGGCGATCAACCTGGTGGCGCACGCCTGGGGCGGCAAGCACCTGCAACCCGGCGACGAGATTGTCATCACCCACCTGGAGCACCACGCCAATATCGTTCCCTGGCAACTGATCTCACAGAAAACAGGAGCGATCCTGAAGTGGGCGCCGATCGACGACGCGGGCAACCTGCTGCTGTCGGAGTTCGAGGAACTGCTGGGTCCGCGGACCAAGCTGGTAGCCGCCAGCCAGGTCTCCAATGCGCTGGGCACGGTGGTTCCAGTCGAGAAGATCGTCGAGTTGGGTCATCGCTACGGCGCGCGGGTGCTGATCGACGGCGCTCAGTCGATCCAGCACGTACCGGTCGACGTTGCTGAACTCGGCGCGGATTTCTTCGTGTTCTCCGGACACAAGATCTATGGCCCCACCGGAATTGGCGTGCTCTATGGCACCGAGGAGGCGCTGACCGAGACGCCGCCGTGGCAGGGCGGTGGCCACATGATCGCCGACGTCACGACAGAACGTTCGCTGTATCAAGGGCCGCCGACGAAGTTCGAGGCCGGTACCGGCAATATCGCCGACGCCGTCGGGCTTGCCGAGGCGCTGCGCTACGTGGAGCGGTTGGGCATCGAGCGCATCGCGGCCTACGAGCATTCATTGCTCGAGTACGCGACGCCGCGACTGGCCGACATTCCGGGTGTGCGACTGGTGGGCACTGCGACCGAGAAGGCCAGTGTGCTGTCGTTCGTGCTGGCCGGACATGAGCCGCTCGAGGTGGGCAAGGCGCTCAACGCCGAAGGCATTGCGGTGCGTGCGGGCCACCACTGCGCCCAGCCGGCGCTGCGGCGCCTGGGGCTCGAGGCGACCGTTCGCCCGTCGTTCGCGTTCTACAACACGTTCGAGGAGATCGACGTCTTACTCAACGCCGTACGCCGGATCGCCGAGGGCGGTACCAACGTCGGTTGAATCTGGCGAACTGCCTGGTGGCGGGCCGTGTTCAGCTCCTCCTGAGTAAAAGGATTGCTTGAAACGCTTGGGCTGATCGCTGGGCGAAATTCCGCAGGTCAGATATCTTCTAGTTGATTGCAACCATCGCGCCCGGAGCTTCGATTCCGTAAGTTTCCGACGTGGTCTGTGTGTGTAGCCAACTAGCGGCGTTCTCGTCGCGCTGCCGCATGCGCCCATGCCTGCAGATAGCCGGGTGACCCAAAGCTTTCCCCTTGAGGAAGAGGAGCGCGATGAGCCGTATCGATTATCGGCAGAACGAGCAAACTCGATGAATGCTCTACTGATACCGCAAACGACAACCGCGCGCCAGGACTTTTCAATGCTCAGGTCCGAATTGTCGGACTCACGGCAGCGGAGCCCGTTCCGGCGTCGGCTATCCGAGCAAATTTGGCGAGCGGGGTAAGCCGGTGTCTGCATTCCTCACGGCACCGAACGTGTCGCGCGTCGACTGGTCGAAGCCCGCCGTCGCCATGGGCGACTTCATCGTCCTGGTTGGCGAAACCGCCGCCGCCACGTTCCGACGACCGTTCGCCTGGCGGGAACTGATCGATCAGATCTGGTTTGTGGCCAGGGTGTCGATCGTCCCAACGGTCGTGTTGTCGATCCCCTATACCGTCCTGATCGTCTTCACGTTGAACATCGTGCTGATCGAAGTCGGCGCCGGCGACCTGTCCGGTGCGGGTGCCGCGCTCGCCTCGATCACCCAAGTGGGTCCCGTCGTCACGGCAATCGTGGTTTCCGGTGCGGCCGCAACCGCGATGTGCGCCGATTTGGGCGCCAGGACAATTCGCGAGGAGATCGACGCGATGAAGGTCATCGGCGTCAACCCCATCCAGGCCCTGGTAGTACCGCGGGTGATCGCCGCGACATTCGTTGCGTTGATGCTTTATTCGGTGGTCGCGGTCGTCGGACTGGCGGGAAGCTACTTCTTCGTGGTGTACGTCCAGCACGTCACGCCGGGTGCCTTCGTCTTCGGTATGACATTGCTCACCGGCCTACCTCAGGTGATCGTATCCCTGGTCAAGGCAATGCTATTCGGACTTTCAGCCGGCCTGATTGCCTGCTACAAAGGCCTTTCCGTCGGGGGCGGGCCGACTGCGGTGGGCAACGCCGTCAACGAGACCGTAGTTTTCGCGTTCATGGCCCTGTTTCTGATCAACATTTTGGCCACCGCTTTCGGCGTGAAGGTGGCGCCGTGACGCGCGCCGACGACGATGCAGAGCGCAGCGATGGGGTGGGGGCACCTCCCGCTTGCGGGGGAGAGCGG
>DATFYT010000286.1:0-2408 GCA_035314925.1 Mycobacterium sp.
AGCTTATCGAGGCGTTCGGCCGGTGTTTGCCAGTCGAGTGTTTTGCGGGGTCGGGTGTTGAGTGCCGCCGCTACGGCGGCGAGATCGCTGGCGGTGTGTACCGACAGGTCGGTGCCCTTGGGAAAGTACTGGCGCAGCAGGCCGTTGGTGTTCTCATTCGATCCTCGCTGCCATGGTGAGTTGTTGTCTCTCTTGTGATCGCTGACAGTCTTGTTGCTGGACATCGCTGACACCTCGTTGGCGCTCGATGCTGTGGAGCATGGCGCAGAAGGTGGTGTCGATGGAAGCGAAGCTGCTGGCGGTGTTCTCCAGTGGGGTGCCGGTGAAGGTTACGGCGTTGTGCCGCGAACTGGGGATCTCACGCCAGACGCTTTATAAGTACCGGCGGCGGTTCGAAGCAGAAGGTCCCGCCGGGCTGGTGGAGCGCTCTCGGCGTCCACACTCATCTCCGCAGCGGATCTCTGCAGAGACCGAGGACGCAATCATTCGGCTGCGCAAGGAACTTCGCGTTGACTGTGGCGCCCAGGCCATTGCCTACCACCTGGCACGCCGCGGTCAGATCGTTCCATCGGTTGCCACCATTCATCGTGTCTTGGTGCGGCGCGGGATGGTGACCCCGCAACCGCGCAAGCGCCCCCATGCTGCGTGGCGACGATTCGAATGGCCCCGGCCCAACGACGCTTGGCAGATCGATGCCACGACCTGGGCCCTCGCCGATGGGCAAACGGTATGGATCATGGACATCCTCGACGATCACTCCCGCGCCCTGGTCGCAGCTCGGGTCGATACCGGCCCAACAGCCAAGGTCACCTGGGAGGCCTTCACCAGCGCCGTGCAGGAGTGGGGCCTGCCCGCCCATGTCATGAATGACAATGGCAGCTGCTTCACCGGCCGGCTGGCCCGCAACGGGGCGGCCGACTTCGAACGCATGCTGCGTTCAGCCGGGATCAAACAGATCTGCTCCCGACCCGGCCATCCCCAAACCTGCGGGAAACTCGAACGTTCCCACCAGACCACCAAGACCTGGCTGCGCTTGCAGCCACCGGCCCGATCACTAGAAGAACTGCAAAACCAACTCGACCGTTGGCGCGCGCACTACAACCACGCCCGACCACACAAAGCCCTCCACGGCCAAACCCCCGCCGAACGCTGGCGGGCAAGCCCACCGGCCACTCCCGGTCCAGCCATCGCCGGACCAGTACGTGCCAGCGTGCACCGCGTCCACAAAGCCGGCCACATCGGCTGGAGCGACTACGTCGTCGGAATCGATAGTCGCTTAGCCGGTCAACGAGTTCTTGTCATTGCCCGTGACTTCAGCCTGGCCATCTATGGCCAACAAGGTCTCCTACGCAGGCTGACCATCGACACCACCTGCCGCTACCAACCCACCGGAATCCCGCCCGGCCGACGACGCTAACGTCAGCGATGTCCTGACGAAAACTGTCAGCGATGTCCCGCGACATCACAGCTGCCATGGTGAGTGCGGATCGCAGAAGTAGACCGCAATGTCGGTGGTCAGGCTGAATTCGCGGTGGCGGGCCATTTCTTTACCTTGATCCCAGGTCAATGAGCGTCGCAGCTGCGTCGGCAGTGTGCCTAGGGTGCTGATCAGCGTGTCACGCACAGCGGCGGCGTTGCCGCCATCGGGCAGGTGCAGCAGCATCACGTAACGGGTCGAGCGTTCAACGAGGGTACCGATCACCGAACCATGGCTGGCGCCGACGATGAGATCGCCCTCCCAATGTCCGGGAACGGCCCGGTCGGCGGCTTCGGCGGGGCGCTCGCTGATCATGACCATCCCGGGAATCTTGCCGGCCGGCAACGCGGTTGAGCCGCGCCGTGGCCGGCGCATGGCGCGGCCGGTGCGCAGGGCGCGGTGCAGTTCACGGCGCAATCCGCCGCGTCCTTGCACGTAGATCGCCTGATAGATGGTTTCGGGCACCAGATGCCTCTCCGGCTGGCCCGGGAAGCGGCGGCGCAGCTCGTGGCAGATCTGCTCGGGACTCCACCACCGGTCCAGCAGCTGTTGCACCATTGTGCGCAGCTCAAGATCGGCAGCCAACTTGCCCGGTCGTGGTCGCGGACGGCGGCCCAGGGCGCGTCGGTGTGCGGTGAATGGCCGGTAGGAGCCGGTGACGGGGTCGGCGTTGCGGCGCAGTTCCCGGCTGATCGTGGACGGGTCGCGGCCGAGCTTGCGCGCGATCACCCGTGTCGACCAGCCCAGGCGATGCAGGTCGGCGATGCGGACGCGTTCATCCTCGGACAAGAACCTCGCCGAGGCTGGGGGCGGCGGCGCGGTGATGGGCCGGTAGTAGTACTCGCGGCCCTTGTTGCGGAGACGACGCCCGTGTCGCCAGTGCTGACCGGTCGAACGGTGAATCCCGACCAGCCGACACGCCTCGGAATTG
>DATFYT010000287.1:0-13665 GCA_035314925.1 Mycobacterium sp.
GCCACATGGCCATTCGCTGATGGCGGCACTTGAACCGCTGCAGACCTGGGCGCACCGCTGGGCTGCCGACGCACTCAATTAGCGGTAGACGAGGCCCGATAGCCGCCAGGCGAGCTGGCTGCGAACCCCAGGTATCTGTGCGCCCAGTCGCATCAACCCGTTGCGGGCCGGGCGCACCATCCTGGGCAAAGTCGCCAGCCGGGTCAACCGACCCGTCGTGGTCAGCACTTCCCGCGCGATCGGCCGACGGCCGGCGCTGTAGGCGTCGAGTGCCGCGTCCGACCCGCCGGCGAGCGCATTGTGCAAGGCGTCGGCCAACGCCACGGCGTCCTGGATGCCCAGGTTCATGCCCTGCCCGCCGGCGGGGCTATGGACGTGGGCGGCGTCGCCGGCCAGCACCAGGCGTCCCGCCCGATAGGTGTCTGCAACCCGGTGATGGATGTGGAATCGCGAGCCCCAGATCAGCTCGGTGACGACGCTGCGTCTCGGGCCGAAGCCGCGAGTGTCCATGATGTCCTGGACGAACTCCGCCGACGGCAGCTCTGGCGCGTGGGCGCTCGGCGCGACGATGCGGTGAATGCCGCCGGGTAACGGCGCCAGCACATTCAGGCCGTTCATCGCGTAGAACAGGATCACTTCGTCATTGGGCGCGTCGCCGGACAGCCGGACGTCGGCGAGCGTGAAGGATTCGGCGTACTCGCCGCCGGCGAAGCCGACCCCGGCCTGCTCGCGCACGGTGCTGCGCGCGCCGTCGCAGCCCACCACAAAGTGCGCGCGGATGGTGTCTCCGTCGTCGAAAGTGGCCGTCGCGCCGTCGCGGTCCTGCGACACCCGGGTCAGCGTTTTCGGCCGGACCACCTCGCGGCCGAGCTCGGCCAGCCGCTCGACGAGCAGCGCCTCGGTGGTGGCTTGCGAAATCATCAGTGTGTAGGGGTATTTGGTGGGTAGCACCGAGAAATCGATCGGGATCAGCGTGCGCGCCCCTTGCCGCATAGTGAACCGTGGCGCGATGAGCCCGGACTTGACCATGCGTCTCGTCACGTCGATCTCTTCAAGTACTTCAAGCGTGCGGGCGTTGACCGCGGCCGCGCGCGAGGTGTTGGCACCGGCGGTCAGCCGGTCGACGACGATGACGTCTGCATCGCGACGCAGCAGCGATGCGGCCAGCGTGAGTCCGGTTGGCCCGGCTCCCACAACGAGGACGTCGGTATCCATCATGGTGATCCTCCAGTTAGAAAGTCAACGCTTGTTGGCATTATCTATCGTGCGCCTGTCGGCAACGTATGTCAACAGTTGTTGGCCTACAATCGTTGACATGCGGAGAACGTCGCAGGACACCAAGGCCGCCATCTTGGCCGCGGCGCGTGAGCGATTCGGCACGGCCGGCTTCCAGGCCGCCACCATTCGGGCCATCGCCGCCGATGCCGGGATAGATCCGTCGATGGTGATGCGGTATTTCGGCAGCAAGGACCAGCTGTTCGCCGCCGTGGCGGAGTTCGACCTGAGATTTCCCGACTTCACCGCCATAGACCGCGCGCAGGTCGGCCGGTCGCTGGTCAGTCACTTCCTGGACCGTTGGGAGGGCGACGACGCGCTGGTGATCCTGCTACGCTCCAGCGCCACCAACGACGACGCCGCACAGCGTATGCAGCAAATCTTTTCCACGCAGCTGCAGCCGCTGGTCGAAAGCCTGGTGCCCGCCGCAGACGCCCTAGAAGGCGCGGAATCGGGCCGGCGGGCGGGGCTGATCGCCACTCAGATCTTGGGCGTGGCGTGGTGTCGCTTCGTCCTGCAGTTGCCGCCGGTGGTCACGATGACCCGGGCCGAGATCGTCGACTCGGTCGGGCCGACGATTCAGCGTTATCTCGGTCTGCCGGAGTCTGTCTGCGGCTGAACTCGTCGAGACTTAAACCACTGCGACTCGACCCGGCGTGTCGTCGCAACAGGTTAAGTGTCGCGCGGCAGTGCGGGGGATCCGACAGAGCCGATCTCCCGGTAGCGCCGCAACCGGGCCGCCCTCCTGTCGGCAGCGGGCACAGCGCGTAGCGCATGCAGCTCGGCGGCGATCGCCACCGACAACCGCATGCAGAATTCTTTCGGCTCGTCGGCGGCATCCGGGTGCTCCGGCACCACGACGTCGACGATGCCGGACCTCAACAAGTCGGCCGATCGAATGCCTTGTGCGGCCGACAGTTCGGCGGCGTGCGCGGTATCGCGGAAGACGATCGCGCTGGCACCCTCGGGCGGCAGCGGGGCGAGCCAGCCGTGCAGCGCGGCCAGCACCCGGTCGGCCGGCACCATCGCCAGGGCCGGGCCGCCGCTGCCCTGGCCGAGCAGCACCGACACCGTCGCGGTGTCCAGCGTGACCAGCTCGGCCAGACAGCGGGCGATCTCGCCGGCCAGCCCGCCTTCTTCCGCCTCCGCCGACAGCGCCGGGCCGGCGGTATCGATGACAAGCACCAGCGGTAGCCGCAGACCGGCGGCCAGCGTCATGCCGCGACGGGCCTCGCGCAACGCGGCGGGCCCGACCAGCCCGCCGACGATGCGCTGCTGGCCGAGGACCACTGCGGGCTGACCGGCGAACCGGGCCAGCGCCAGCAGCGTGGTCGCGGCTTCACCCCGCTCGGTACCAGACAGCAGCACCTGATCGGTGCAGCCGTGTCGCAACAGCTGCCTGACCCCAGGCCGGTCCGGCCGTCGCGATGCCACCACGGAGTCCCAGGCTCCGACGTCGGGCAGCGGTTCGGCCGGCGGCGGATCCGGCGCCGGCCCCGCGTCGTCGGCGACCACTGTGAGCGCGAGGTCGACGATGCCGCGCAGCTCCGCGAGCGGCACGACGGCGTCGATGACCCCGTGCCGGTGCAGGTTCTCGGCCGTCTGGATGCCGGCGGGGAAGGGTTCGCCGTAGAGCTGCTCGTAGACCCGTGGCCCCAGGAAGCCGACCAGCGCGCCCGGCTGGGCGAAGGTGACGTGGCCCAGCGAACCCCACGACGCGAACACCCCGCCGGTGCTCGGGTGGCGCAGGTACACCAGATACGGCAGATGTGCCTGTTTATGCAGCGTGACGGCCGCCGCGATCTTCACCATCTGCAGGAACGCGACGGTGCCCTCCTGCATCCGGGTGCCTCCCGAGCACGGCGACGCCAGGAGCGGCAGCCGCTCGGCGGTGGCGCGCTGCACGGCCGCGGTGATCCGTTCGGCCGCCGCGACGCCGATCGAGCCGCCGAGGAATTCGAACTCGCAGACCACCACCGCAACCCGTCGCCCGAATACCCGGCCCTCGCCGGTCAGCACCGATTCGTCACGGCCACTGGCGGCCCGGGCGTCGGCAAGCTCGCGAGCGTAGGCCGCGTTCGTCGGCACCACCAGCGGGGTGGTGTCCCAGCTGATGAACGTCTCCTCGTCGAGCACCGCGTCGCGCAGCTCATCGGTCCCGATCCGGCTCACTCGGCTGAGGCTACATATCGGTTAGGGGCCGAAAAGCGAAAAGGGATCGAGGATTACGCCGGTGTCCTCAACATAGCGATCCCACAGCGCGAGAAGCTCGGCCAGCTTGTCCGGACGCGACGCGGCCAGGTCGTCGATCTCGCCCGGGTCCGCCGAGAGATCGTAGAGCTGCCAGGCGCCCGGTCCGTACGGCTGGGGCAGATAGAGCGCCTTCCAGTCGCCTCGCCGGATGGCGCGACGGCCGAACAACTCCCATCCGGTGTCGGTGACGTCGTCGTGTACCGCCTCGGCGGCGCCGGACAAGTACGGCACCAGCGACCCGCCGCGCATGGCTGCGACTTCGCGGCCCTGGTATTCGGTGCCGGGATGTGCGACGCCGGCGAGTTCCAGCAGCGTCGGAGCGATGTCCATGACGGTTGCGAACGCGGTGCCGATCTGGGCCTGCCGGGCAAATCCCGGCCAGGTGGCGAACCCGACCACGCGGATGCCGCCCTCGGTGGTGAACGCCTTGTACAGCCGCGACGGCGCGGTAGCGGCCTGCGCCCAGCGCGGGCCGTACCAGATGAATGTGTTGGGCGCGCCCAGGTTGTCCAGGCTGTGATCGCAATTCTGCTCGATTTGCGCCGCGATCAGGTCACCCAGGATCGGCATCGCCTCGACGATTGCTCCCTCCGCACCGTTGTCGGACATGAAGATCACCACGGTGTTGTCGAGCTCGCCGGTCTCGGTGAGGTAGTCGATCACCCGGCCGATGTTCTGATCCATCCGGTCCACCATGGCGGCGTAGACCTCCATGCTTCGGGCCGAGATCGCGCGTTCCTCGTCCGTCATGTCGTCCCACTCGGGGGCGCCGTCGGCTACAACGGGATGCGGCACGACGTCGTGGGGGCACAGGCCTAGCCGCTTCAACGTGGCCAACCGCTCTTCGCGTAGTGTGTCCGGGCCGGCGTCATAGCGGCCGCGATAGCGTGCAATCAATTCCGCCGGTGCTTGCAGCGGCCAGTGCGGCGCCTGGAAGGGCAGATACGCGAAGAAGGGTCTTTCGTCGCCTTCGGGGCGTTCGCGGAAGTAGCGCAGCAAGGTGTCGGTGTAGGAGTCCGACGAATAGAAGTCGTCGCCAACCGTGACGAACTGGTCGTCTTCGGTATAGAGCGTGGGGCCGGGCAGCGAAACGACGGCCCGCGAACCGCCGTAATGGCTAGCGCCGCCCGGCAGCAGCGCAAACGAGCGCTCGAACCCACGGGCCCACGGCGACCTGTCAATAGTGTTGCCCAGGTGCCATTTACCCGACATCAGCGTCAGGTAGCCGGCATCGCGCAATAACTCGGGCAACGCCACGACCCGGTCGTTGAGATAGCCCTCATAGCCGGGCGCGGCCTTGAATGTCGGCGGCAGAACCTCGCCCATCGTGCCGATGCCGGCAATGTGATGATCGGTTCCAGTGAGCAGCATCGACCGGGTCGGTGAGCAGGCCGGCGCCGAATGGAAATCGGTGAACCGGATCCCCGCGTTGGCCAGTCGGTCCAGGTTCGGGGTGCTGATCTCGCCACCGAAGGCGCCGATATCGGAGAACCCGAGGTCGTCCGCCACTACCACCAAGAAGTTGGGCCTTGTCACGGTCAAGCATCCTGTCAGGTGTTTCGGCCGATGGGAACGTTCCGGCTACCGTCGATTCGATACCGCCCGGCCGACACTAATAGGCTTGGCGGCATGATCGGTGTCACCCGCGTCGAAGACGTCCTGACCATTGAGTTACAGCGTCCGGAACGGCGCAACGCGCTGAACTCCGAGCTCGTCGAGGGGCTGCGCGAGGCGATAGAGAAGGCGGCCGGCGAGGACGTCCGCGCCGTCGTGCTGACGGGGCAGGGCACCGTGTTCTGCGCAGGCGCCGACCTGAGCGGCGACGCGTTCGCCGCCGACTATCCCGACCGGCTGATCGAATTGCACAAGGTGTTGGACGCCGCGCCGATCCCGGTGATCGGCGCGATCAACGGACCCGCCATCGGTGCGGGTCTGCAGCTGGCGATGCAATGCGACCTGCGGGTCGTCGCACCGGATGCGTTTTTTCAGTTTCCGACGTCGAAATACGGTTTGGCACTGGATAACTGGAGTATCCACCGGCTCGCGAAACTGGTTGGACATGGCCGTGCCCGGGCGATGTTGCTCTCCGCGGAGAAGCTGACCGCCGAAACAGCCCTGCAGACCGGGATGGCCAACCGGATCGGCACGCTGGCCGACGCGCAGGCCTGGGCCGCCGAGATCGCCGGCCTGGCGCCGCTGGCCCTTGCGCACGCCAAGCGGGTGCTGAACGACGACGGCTCCATCGAAGAGCCGTCGCCGGTTCAAAAGGAGCTTTTCGACAGGGCCTGGGCCAGTCAAGATGTGATCGAAGCGCAGGTGGCCCGGGTGGAGAAGCGGCCGCCGAACTTCCAGGGGGCCTGATCGCATGCTGCGTGGGGCGCTGCGACTGGCGGTGGGCACGGTATCGCTCGCGACGGGCGGGTGGGTGTTGCGCGCGTTGCATGGCGCGCCGGCCGCGCTCGGCGCTCAACCGTCCAACATCCGCGGTGTGGCCGAGCGGTCACCGAATTTTCACGACGGCGTCTTCGTCAACCTGGAACCGGCTTCCCAGTTCAGCATCGACCGCGAGGAACAGCGCAACATCCTGTGGGAGGTGATCGGTGCGCGCGCCGCCACCCGACCCCGGGCGGAAATCCCGTTGGTCACACCACAGCCCCGAGCCTTCCAAGCCCCGGCGGGCCAGATCGCGGTCAACTGGTTCGGCCACTCGACGGCGCTGCTGGAGATCGACGGGTATCGCGTTCTGACCGACCCGGTGTGGAGTGATCGTTGCTCGCCCTCGGACGTCGTCGGCCCGGAGCGGATGCATCCGCCGCCGGTGCCGCTGGAAGCACTACCCGCCTTGGATGCGATCGTCATCAGCCACGACCACTACGACCACCTCGACATCGACACCATCATCGCGTTGGCGCGCAGCCAGCGGGCCCCGTTCGTCGTTCCGCTCGGCGTCGGTGCGCACCTGCGTGATTGGGGCATCCCTGACGACCGCATCATCGAACTCGACTGGAACGAGCGCGCCCACATCGACGAACTCACCCTGATCTGCACGCCCGCCCGGCACTTCTCCGGTCGCTTCCTGAACCGCAACTGCACGCTGTGGGCGTCATGGGCGATCATCGGTCCTGCACACCGGGCGTACTTCGGCGGAGACACCGGCTACACCAAGAGTTTTGCCGACATCGGCGCCGACCACGGACCCTTCGACGTGACGCTGATGCCGATCGGTGCGTACAGCAAGTCGTGGCCGGATATTCACATGAATCCCGAGGAGGCGGTCCAGGGGCACCTGGACATCGACGGCGGGCTTCTGGTTCCGATCCACTGGTGCACGTTCCGGCTGGCGCCGCATCCATGGGCCGAACCGATCGAGCGGCTGCTGGCCGCCGCCGAAGAAGCCCAAATCAAGGTGGCCGTGCCAAAGCCGGGTGAGCGGGTAGATCCCACCGCGACCGCGGATTTGAATCCATGGTGGCGACTGGCGGACAACTCGTGATTCGCGAACGATAGACAAGCAGGCTGCAGCGGAAGGCTGCAGCGGAAGGAGCAACATGGCATTCCTGGACAAGGCCAAGGACTTGTTGGCGCAGACCGTTGAAAACAACATTGACAAGGTCGACGCCGCCATCGACAAGGCCGGCGAATTCGTCGACTCCAAGACCGAGGGCAAGTACAAAGACACCGTCAGCAAGGTGCAGGAAGCGGCGAAGAATGCCTTGAACGACGGCGAGAAGGGCGAGCAGCAGAGTTAACTCATGGCCAAGCTCTCCGTATCCATCGACGTACCGCTGCCGCGCGAAAAGGCCTGGGAGAACGCGTCCGATCTGTCCCGCTTCAAGGAGTGGCTGACCATCCACCGGGTGTGGCGGAGCAAGCTGCCCGAGCAGTTGGAAAAGGGCACCGTCATCGAGTCGATCGTCGAAGTCAAGGGCATGCCCAACCGAATCCAATGGACGATCGTGCATTACAAGCCGCCGGAGGCCATGACGCTCAACGGTGTCGGCGTCGGCGGCGTCAAAGTCAAGTTGATCGCGAAAGTCACGCCGAAGGGCCCTGACAACCATGACTCGGTCGTCAGCCTCGACGTGCATCTCGGGGGTCCGGCGCTGTTCGGACCGATCGGCATGATCGTCGCCGCCGCATTGCGCAGCGATATCCGCGAGTCCTTGAACAAGTTCGTCACGGTATTCGCGCCGGCCTGAGCATGAGCCGTCTACGCCCCGGTTGGTTGGTTGCGCTGTTCGCCGCGACGGTGTCGGTGAGCGTGTGGCTGCCGTGGTTGACGACGGGTAGCAACGGTGGCGGCTGGGCCAACGCCATCGGTGGCAGCATCGGCAGCCTGCATCTTCCGTCCGGCTTCGGGCCGGGCCAGCTCATCGTGCTGCTGTCCTCGACGCTGCTGGTGGCGGGCGCGATGGTCGGCAGGGGGTTGTCGGTGAGGTCGGCATCGGTTGCCGCGCTAATGATCTCGCTGCTGGTCGTCGCGCTGACGGCGTGGTACTACGACGTCAACGTCAAGCCGCCGGTGTCGGCCGCCTACGGGCTTTACGTCGGTGGTGTGGCCGCGGCCGCCGCGGTGCTGTGCTCGCTGTGGGCGTTGGCATCGTCGCTACGTGCCGGTCGATCCCACTAGCCCACGCTGACCTGCGTGCCTTTCAGCGGTTGAGCGCATTGGTCGCAGGTCAATTCGCCGGTGAACGGCTCGCCGCAGCCGAGATGGGTGATCATCACGGCCGGACCCTCCGGCGCGTGGAACCATTGCTGGCCGCATTGCAGGGCGGTGACGATCACCGGAAAGAACGCCCGCCCCTTTTCGGTGAGTTGATAACGAGCGTGTGCCTGCCCGGCTTGTCGCGACGCGGAAAGCACACCGTTGGCGCAGAACGTCTGCAGCCGCCCGGCCAGCAATGTCGGCGGCGCCCCAAGCTGCGTTTGGAAATCGGTGAAGCGGCTGGTTCCCAGAAAAGTGCACACCAATAACGCTGCAGCCCAACGATTTCCGAAGACGCTCATGGTCTCGGGAAATAACCCCGCTTGATGGCGTGTGCCGTCGGCGCTCGCCCGGCGACGGGTGACCGCCTCGGGCACTGAGCGCGGCCACGAGCCGCTTGGACCCCAGCGGGCGGCGACCTGTTTCTCGGTCACCACTTCGGTGCACGATCGGCAGGTCAGCATCGGCGCGAAGTCGCTGCCGCACAACGTGTGATGCATCCCCGGAAGCCGGTGCACATGCTCGGGCACCCAGCGTCGTTCCCACTCCCAGATCGACAACAGCACCGGCCAAAGGGCCCGTCCGCGCTGGCTGATCAGATACTCGGCGCGAACGGGCCGGGTTCGGTACGTCGTGCGAACCAGCAATCCGTCCTGGGTCAGCGTGCGTAACCGGTTGGTGAGCACCGAGTTTGAGATCGGCAGGCGCTGCATGAACTCGCCGTACCGGGTTGCCCCCAGCAGCGCCTGCTGGACGATCAGCAGCGTCCACTCGTCGCCGAGCAGCCCGAGGATTCGCCCGACGGCGTTCGTGCCACCGGGGCCCAGCGTCGTCGGCGTCACCGCGTCGGAGGCCGAGGTCATCTACAGCCCGATCGCGCCGGTGGGGGAGTCGGCGGTGTGCCAGCGCCGCAACTGTGCGCCCGGTGCCCACGTGGCGTGTGTACCGCTGGAAATCCGTTCGGGCAGCGCAAGTTTGCATACCGGACCGTCGCCGACCCGCGCGGCATCGAAAATCAGGCAGTAGGACGCGTCCGCATTCATATCGGTGGTCAACGTCAGCAGGTAGCCGTCGTCCTCGTCGGTGGCGCCCACCCGTGCCGCCATCGCCGCTTCACTTCCGTAGACGCCGTCGGCGAACCGGTAGTGCTCTTCACCGCCGGTGTGTAGGTCGTGTTTGATCAGCCCGTCGAACAGGAACCAGCCCGGCTTGCCGGTGGCGGCGTAGGTGTAGCGATACTTAGCGGTCGCGTAATCGGGGTTGATCGTGCCGAATTCGGTGATCGATTCCGACAATTGCTCTTCGGCCACCGCGCCCGTGACCAGGTTGAACCGCCACCGGTGCAGCCGGGCCTGCAGGCGATCCAGCGCCAGGAAGCGAAAAAGCTTGTCCCACTTGGTTCCTAGGGCGCCAAGCGTGCCACCCTCGTCCAGAGGCTGGGGAGCTCCCTCGAAAAACCCGTCGAGTACGATATCGTCACCGTCTTCGTAGGCGTTGACGAAGTGCAGCACGAATGTCGGGTCCGCCTCGAACCACTGGATGTCTCCGGGTCCGCCGCGACGCGGGAGCACGGCGAAGCGGGACGGAATGTCGGGATAGAACCGCGGCAGGTGCACATCGTGTTCGAGCAGCCTCGGATCCCAGAACAACGGAAAGTCGTTGAGTATCACGTAGTTTTCGGTGAAGGCCATGTCGTGCGGCAGCCGCGGCCCGGGCAGCGGAATGTCGACGTAGTGCGCCAACTGATTGCTTTCGTCGACGACGCCGTAGTGCATGTACGGGGCCTGCTTGCTGTAGTTGAAGAACAGCAGTTCGCCGGTGTTGGAGTCGACCTTCGGATGTGCGGACACACCCCACTCGACCGGGAAGTCTCCCGCCCACGTCTCCTTGCCGAGCGTATCGGCCGAGTAGGGGTCGACCCGGTACAGATCACCGCACTGGTAGAAGCTGGTCAGCGCGATACCCCGGTGCACGATGACGTCGGTGCTGGATGCGTCCTTCATCCGGGTACGAGCGCCCCAGCCCTGTTCGCGCTTGGTCAATTGGACCGGTTCGGCCAACCCCGGCCACAATGGCTCGCCCGCTTCGTTCTCGGCCAGGAAACCGTCGGTGCGGATAAAGCGGTTGCGGTAAAAGGCTTTTCCGTCGCGAAAGCCGACCACGTGCACCATCCCGTCGCCGTCGAACGGGTGATAGGTCTTCATGGCCGGGTGTAACGGGTTTTCGGTGTTGCGCAGGTAGACGCCGTCCAGGTCGTGGGGGATTTCGCCCTCGACGGCGGTGAGGTCGTCGGCGTCCCACTCGGTAGTCTGCGGTCGCCACGGACCGGTCCGGTACGGGTGGTCGTCGTCTTCCGGCAGCGTCGACAGGAATTTACCGACGATCTCGACATCCACGGGTCAGCCCTGCGCCCCGGTGACGACGAAGCTGACCGTGGTCGCGGTGCTACCGCCGAAGTTCAGTGTCCCAAAGGTTTTCGCGTTCTCCACTTGGTAGTCGCCGGCCGCTCCGCTGACCTGCTTGGCCGCGTCGACCAGCATGCGCACCCCGGACGCGCCGACCGGGTGCCCGCCGCCGATCAGCCCGCCGCTGGGGTTGATCGGCAACCGCCCGCCGATTTCGATCTCACCGTTTTCGATGGCCTTCCACGATTCGCCCGGTCCAGTCAGCCCGATGTGGTCGATCGCCAGATACTCGCTGGGCGTGAAGCAGTCGTGGACTTCGATCCCGTCGACGTCATCGAGCGTCACCTGCGCGCGGCGCAACGCGTCGAGCACTGCCGCGCGCACATGCGGCAGCACGTAAGGGTCGTCGGCCGCGCGGTCCAGTTTCTGCCGCAGGCCCAGGCCGACGGTGCGATGCCCCCAGCCGGTGATCCGGGCGATCGGGCGCGCGCCGGGATGATCGCGCAGATATCGATCGGTGACCAGCACGACGGCCGCGCCGCCGTCGGTCATCTGGCTGCAGTCGAACCGGCGCAGCCGGCCTTCGATGCCCGGGTTGGTTGCGTCGTCGTCGCTGATCGGATCGGGCACCGTCCATTCCCGGGTTTGCGCGTTGGGGTTGCGGCGCGCGTTGCCGAAGTTGACTTGCGCGATGGCCCGCAGATGGGTGTCGTCCAGGCCGTAGCGGCGGTCGTATTCGTCGGCGACCTGAGCGAACATCGACGGCCAGAGAAACTTCGCGTCGGCCCCTTCGTGGCCCGTCCACGCCGCGGCGCCGAGATGACGCGCCGCGGTGTCGCCGGGCACGGTCTTCTCCAGTTCGACCCCGACGACCAACGCGGTCTCGTAGTTGCCCGATCGCAGGTCGGCCATCGCCGCCAGGGTCGCCACACTGCCGGACGCGCAGGCGGCCTCGTGCCGCGACGCCGGGGTGTCCCACAGCCCGTCACACACGGTCGCCGGCATCGCGCCAAGGTGGCCCTGTTCGGCGAACATCTCGCCGAACGCGTTCGCGACGTGAATGACGCCTGTGGAAGCTATGTCGGCGGCGTCGACCTTGGCCGCGGCGAGCCCGGCGTCCACGACCTCGCGGGTCAGATCCCCGAAATCGAGGCCTTCTTTGGTGAAGTTGCGGGCGAAATCGCTTTGGTAGCCGCCAAGAATCCAGACGTCGGTGTCCATAGCCGCACGTTACTACAACTAAAAGAGTGACACCATGTCCGGTTTCCCGGACGCTGCCGCCCAACACCTGGATCTTCAAGTGCCTGAAGGAAGGGTTCGGTCTCGTCGGCTCTCGGCTGAACCGACGAGACCTGAGCGGACACGCAGGTCGACCAACGAGCCCGCCTGCATAGCCGCATTACCGTCGGCGGCGATTGACAAACCTTGTAGTCGAAGACGGCTACTCGGATCCACGCGCCACGGCACGCGACGGATCCGAACTCCACTCCGACCACGACCCCGGGAACAACGCCGCCTGGTGTCCTAGCGTGGCGAGCGCGGCCAGCGTGATGGCGGCGGTGACACCCGAGCCGCAGTAGGCACCGAGTCGGCTATCGCGCGCGATGCCGTGGCCGGTCAGCAACTGGTTCAGCTCGTCCGAACTGAGAAACGTGCCGTTGTCGGCGAGCGCCTTTCCGCTGGGCAGGTTCTTCGCGCCGGGGATGTGACCGGCAACCCGATCGACCGGCTCAACGTCACCGCGGAAGCGTTCCGGTGCGCGCGCGTCGAGCAGCGTCAGGTCAGCGGCGAGCGTCTGCTCCGCCGTCAACGTCGGTAGCGCTCCGGCGTACAGATCATCGTGCAGCACGGCCGCATTGCCCGGTGGCGGCGTCACCGGGCCGGTGGCCAAGCTGCCTCCCGCCGACCGCCACGCCGCCAGACCGCCGTCCAGGATGCGCACGTCGGTCAGTCCAGCCGCCGTCAACACCCACCACGCGCGCGCCGACCCCGCCCGATTCCAGTCGTCGTAGACGACGGTGGGCACGCCGGCGCGGATGCCCCAGCGGCGCGCGGACGCCTCGACGCTGCGCCCTGACGGCAGCGGGTGTCGTCCACGGCCGGTGACGGCGTGGTCGCTCAGGTCGTCTTCCAGCGACGCGTACACCGCGCCCGGGATGTGGCCTTGCAAGTACGTCGCGCGCCCATCGGGCTGATCGAGTCGCCAGCGCACATCGAGAATCGTGACGGGGCGCTCCGCGCGAATGAGATCGTCCAACGCCGCGGCGGTGATCAGGATTTGCGCGCGTGCGTCTACCACGTCACTCTCACGGCGCGAATCCCAGATCGTGCAGGGCGTCCATGCAGCCGCGCATCCAGTCGGTCGCGTCAGGAGGTGGCGCACCGCCATCCAACTCGAGCCGGCAGACCGTCGCGGTGTTATAGCCCCGCTGCATCTCGCCCTTCAGGAACGTGTGGTTCTGCGGCGTCGAGTAGTACTGGTGCTCGGTGTCATAGCCGTTCTGATACGACGGGCTGTGACCAGTCGGTGCGGCCCAGGCCGGCTGGTAAGACGCAGCCGAGCCGATCGCGGCAATAGCTGCAGCGACGAGAATTGCGCGCGCGAACACATCGCGCATCATTTCACGAGAGTGCCCCCGGCAGGATTCGAACCTGCGACACCGGCTTTAGGAGAGCCTCCAAGCCCTCCCGGTGGTGGTACCGAAAATTGTTCTGAACTGGCGATATAACACCAACCGGCACCAAACGAAACCACGGCGTGTCGCGAATTCACCGACCAAGCACAGACCACCGATCACCTTCGCCATCGTGGGCACCTCGCGGGAGTGTGCAATCGGATTCGACAGCGATTCGGCGACCACGCCGCCGATGTGCGCTGCTAGGGACCCCGCCACAGTGGCGAACCGGTCACCGCGTTGCACAGCGTAACCGATCACCCTTGTGGCTGTGCCTGATCGGGTGGTCTTACTCTGCGGCGAAAGTTGCGATCTGGTCGATCACGGTGTTGAGTGCGGTTTCTAGAGG
>DATFYT010000288.1:0-15534 GCA_035314925.1 Mycobacterium sp.
TCCGGGCGATCGTCGACCAAATCGACGGATCGACCCCGCCCCCTGACGGTCCGCCGGCCGGTGGTGCGCAGGCCGACAGCGCAGCCGATGCCGGCACCCCGAGCCGCTATCAGCCCATCATCGTCACCGTCGAGGACTAGCCCGCGGTTCGGTTAACGGCAGCCGGCTCATCGCCGAAGTCTCGGCAGGTCACGCGCGCTGATGTGGTCCCGTCCACACTGGATCGGTACTCTTGGCGCAGAACACTATCGATCGCGGGCAAATAGGAGGGTCCATGTGGTACTGGCTTCTGAAGTACATCTTCATGGGCCCGTTGCTCGCTGTCCTCGGCCGACCGAAAGTCGAAGGGCTGGAACATATCCCGCAATCTGGCCCGGCGATACTGGCCAGTAACCATCTGGCGGTCGCCGACAGTTTCTATTTGCCGCTGGTTGTGCGGCGCCGGATCACGTTCCTGGCGAAGTCTGAATACTTCACCGGCACCGGGCTGAAAGGTTGGTTCAACCGCTGGTTTTACGGCAGCACCGGTCAGGTGCCCATCGACCGCACCGATGCCGACGCGGCGCAGGCCGCGTTGAATACCGCCGAACGGTTGCTAGGCCAGGGCAAGTTGCTCGGCATGTATCCCGAGGGCACCCGCTCACCCGACGGCAGGCTGTACAAGGGCAAGACCGGGTTGGCCCGGCTGGCGCTGGAAACCGGAGTTCCGGTGATCCCGGTGGCGATGATCGGCACGAACGTCGTCAATCCGCCCGGCCGCAAGATGTGGCGGTTTGGCCGCGTCACCGTCCGGTTCGGCAAACCGATGGAATTCTCTCGATTCGACGGGCTGGCGGGCAACCGTTTCATCGAACGAGCCATCATCGACGAGGTGATCTACGAGCTGATGGGACTTTCCGGTCAGGAGTACGTCGACATCTACGCCGCCACCCTCAAGAACGGCAGTAATGGCAATGGGTCCGGACCGGCGAGGCAATCGTCGTCGCGGATACCGGAGACGGCCGCGGGTTAGCCGACGGCTGAAACCGGCTCCGGCGCGGTCGACGCCCGGGGTGCCGCAGCGGTGGCGGTGCTGACGGCGACCGTGGCACCCGCGGTCACGATCGCCGCGAGCGCCCACCACAGGTAGGAGACACCCGCGAACTGACGCCACCACACGGCGCCCAGCTCGTGATGCTTGGGAAGCAGGTCGATCGGCGTCCACACCATCAGCGCAACGCCGGCGGCGCTGACCCCGGCCAGCGCCGCGTTGCGCCGCCGCCAGCCCAGCACCGCGGCCACCAATACCGTCGGCAACATCCACACCCAGTGGTGCGACCACGACACCGGCGAAACCACCAAGCCGAACAGCGCGATACAGATCACCGCCATAGTCGACTCGCCGGCGCGCAGCACCCGCCGCGTCGCCCACACCGTCAGCGCCAGCACGAGCAGGCACGCGGCCACCCACGGCAGAAACCGTGCATGCTCGCTGAGGCCCAGCCGCGCCAGCGCGCCCGCGATGTTCTGGTTGGTGTTCAAAGTCGCCGCGCCGATCCGATCGGTGTTGTGGATCGTGCTCGTCCAGTACTTCCAAGAGTCGTGCCAGGCCAGGGCAAACCCGGCCAGCGTCGCTGCCAGGAAGGACGCCAGTGACGTCAATGCGGCGCGTCTGTCGCGGTTCAGCAGGAAATACAGCAGGAACACCGCCGGAGTGAGCTTGAGCGCGATGCCCAGTCCCAGCAGCAGGCCACGTGGCCATGCGGTGCGCCGCGGCACGCAGTCGGCGATCACCAGCGTCATCAGCACCACGTTGATCTGCCCGAAGGCGAAGTTCGACTTGATCGGCTCCAGCCAGATCGCGGCCGCCGCGACGATCAGCGTCGTCAACAACCATCGGCGCAGCCAGGTCGGCCCGGGCACCACCCGTGCGTTGCTGCACACGTCGAGTCGGGTGAGCAGGATCATCGTGGAGACGAGCAGCAGCGCCAACGTGATCAGCGTGATCGTCACGCTGGCCACCGGCAGGCCCAACCAGGCGAAAGGGCAAAACACGATGGCGGCCAGCGGGGGATAGGTGAACGGGAGATTCAGGCCGATCGGCGTGTGAAATTCCACACCGTCGTCGTACAGCGGACGGCCATCCAGCCACGCCTGGCCACCCATCCGGTAGACGTCGATGTCGATGCGGTACGGGGTGTGGCCAACGAGACGCCATGTGGCGTAGCCCAATGCGGCCAGGCCCATGAGCTGGAGCAACGCCCACCAGGCATTTCGCCAGATGCCTGGCTGCGCCGTGGCTACCCGCCCGCGCCAACTGCCCACGTCGGGCGACTGCCGTGTACTCATGTCGCTGAACAGCCTATCGGTGGTGGCGCCTTAGCCGGTGTCGCGGAGGGCCGCCGGTGCGAAGTGGGCGTAGGTTTCTTAAGGTGCTCCGCTGGTTCGAAGACGACATTCTCGGCCGCGGCCGACTGCCGCTGGTGTGCTGTCTGGTCGCCTTCATCCTCACCTTTTTCGTGACGCGCACCTTCGTGCGCTACATCCGCCACCGCGCCGACCCTGGCGTGCCGCCAAAGTGGTGGGAGCCACGAAACATTCACATCGGGAAGATGCACATCCACCATGTGGTGGTCGGAGTTCTGCTGGTGATGATCTCCGGCGTGACGTTGGTGGCCTTGTCAGTCACCGGCAACGAACTCGAATACACCGCTAGCGCCATCGTCTTCGGCATCGGAGCCGCGTTGGTGCTCGACGAGTACGCGCTGATCCTGCATCTGTCCGACGTTTACTGGGAGGAAGACGGGCGGACTTCGGTCGACGCGGTCTTCGCCGCAGTGGCGGTGGGCGGACTGCTGGTCCTGGGCCTGCACCCGTTCTTGTTCTTCATCAGCCTGTGGCACGACACCACCCACTCGGTGCCGCTGCGCGCCGGCGTAGTCTTCGCGATGGTGCTGACGTTGCCACTGGCGGTGCTGGTCGTGCTCAAGGGCAAGGTGTGGACCGGGCTGATCGGCATGTTCTTCGTCCCGCTGCTGGTCATCGGGGCGATCCGGCTGTCGCGCCCGCAAGCCCCGTGGGCCCGCTGGCTTTACATGAGTCGGCTGGACAAGATGGCGCGTGCGCTGCAGCGGGAACGAACCCTGCGCCGCCCCGTCGTGCGGGCCAAGCTGTGGGTGCAGTACACGATCGCCGGCACGCCGCGCCGGCCCGACCATCGCATGGTCGACGCGCTATTGGATCGCGAGGTCCACCCGGCGCCGCCGCCGCCGCAACCGCCGGAGCGCGCCCTGGCCGGCGGCGTCGGCATCAGGTGACCGGCTGACGGTGCGGTACTTCTACGACACGGAATTCATCGACGACGGCCGCACTATTGAGTTGATCTCGATCGGGGTGGTTGCCGAGGACGGCCGCGAATATTACGCAGTGTCGACCGAATTCGACCCCGACCGAGCCGGCAGCTGGGTGCGCACCCATGTGCTGCCGAAACTGCCGCCGCCGGCTTCGCAGCTATGGCGCCCGCGTGCCCGGATCCGTTCGGACCTGGAGGCGTTCTTCGATATCGACCGCGCCGAGCCGATCGAGCTGTGGGCCTGGGTCGGCGCGTACGACCACGTGGTGCTGTGCCAGCTGTGGGGCCCGATGACTCATCTGCCGCCGGCGATGCCGCGATTCACCCGTGAGCTGCGCCAGTTATGGGAGGACCGAGGGCGCCCGCGATTGCCGCGCCGACCGCCCGACGTGCACGACGCGCTGGTCGACGCGCGAGACCAGCTGCGGCGATACCGGTTGATCACGGCTGACGGGGACCAGGGCTAGCCCGGCCTGGTCGCGTTCGCCCTGATTAACGCGCTCCGGTGCCCAGTTACCATGGACGGGTGAACTGGACCGTTGACGTACCGATCGAGCAGCTGCCGTCGCTGCCGCCGCTGCCGGCGGGTCTGCGGGCCCGGCTGGACGCCGCGCTGGCCAAGCCGGCTGCGCAGCAGCCCAGTTGGACACCCGAGCAGGTCGAGCCGATGCGAACGGTCCTGGAGAGTGTGCCGCCGGTGACGGTACCGTCGGAGGTCGTCCGGCTACAGGAAATGCTGGCCCAGGTCGCCAGGGGTGAGGCGTTTCTGCTGCAAGGCGGCGACTGCGCCGAGACGTTCGTCGACAACACCGAACCGCACATCAGGGGCAATATCCGCACCTTGCTGCAGATGGCGGTGGTACTGACCTACGGGGCCAGCGTCCCGGTGGTCAAGTTGGCCCGCATCGCCGGGCAGTACGCCAAGCCGCGCTCGGCCGAACTCGACGCGCTCGGGCTGCGCTCCTACCGCGGCGACATGGTCAACGGATTCGCCCCGGACGCCGCCGCGCGTGAGCACGATCCGTCGCGGCTGGTACGCGCCTACGCCAATGCCGGTGCGGCGATGAACCTGGTGCGCGCGTTGACATCGTCGGGGCTGGCGTCGCTGCATCTGGTGCACGACTGGAACCGGGAGTTCGTCCGCACCTCGCCGGCTGGCGCGCGGTATGAGGCGCTAGCCTCCGAGATCGACCGGGGCCTGAAATTCATGAGCGCCTGCGGGGTGGCCGACCGTAACCTGCAGACCGCCGAAATCTACGCCAGCCATGAGGCTTTGGTGCTCGACTACGAGCGGGCCATGCTACGGCTGTCCGACGAGGAGGACGGCGAGCCGCAACTGTATGACCTGTCGGCGCACTACCTCTGGATCGGCGACCGGACCCGGCAACTGAACGGCGCACACATCGCGCTGGCCGAGGTGATCGCCAACCCGATCGGCGTCAAGATCGGGCCGACCACCACACCAGACCAAGCCGTCGAATACGTCGAGCGCCTCGACCCACACAACAAGCCGGGCCGGTTGACCTTGGTGAGCCGGCTGGGCAACAACAAGGTGCGTGACCTGTTGCCGCCGATCATCGAAAAGGTGCAAGCCTCCGGTCATCGGGTGATCTGGCAGTGCGATCCCATGCACGGCAACACCCACGAGTCGTCCACCGGGTACAAGACACGGCATTTCGACCGCATTGTCGACGAGGTACAGGGTTTCTTCGAGGTCCACCGGGCGCTGGGCACCTACCCCGGTGGTATCCACGTCGAGATCACCGGAGAGAACGTCACCGAATGCCTTGGTGGCGCGCAAGACATTTCGGACACCGACCTCAGTGGCCGCTACGAAACCGCATGCGATCCCAGGCTGAACACCCAGCAGTCATTGGAGCTGGCGTTCCTGGTCGCTGAGATGCTGCGCGACTAGAGCAACCCGCTCAGGTTGCTGCCGATGGTCCATGCCGCGGCGGCCACCATCCCGGTGATCGACAACACGACCGCGATCCAGATCAACAGCATGCGTCGGGCGTGCTGGCGTTCGAACGCGAACTCCACCAAGTCGATCCCGGCGAATTGGCCTGATAACCCCTGGTTTTCGCGGTCAGCCTGCGCATCGGGTTGCGCGGGCCAGTCGTCGGGTCCCCGGGTGAGCTGACGGGTGGGGTGATGCACCGGCGGCCGCTGGGCGACAGGCCGGTCTTGGTCGGCCGTCTGGCTTTGGTCGATCTGGCTGCGGTGCAGCACGGCGGAGCGGTGCTGAGCGGAGTTGCGCGGCGCGGGCACCCGAAATTCCGGAAGCGCCAACTCGTCGACGATGGCGTCCAACTCGGCGCCCATTTCTTGTGCGTCAGCGTAACGGTCGGCGGGGTCGCGCGCTGTCGCTCGTCTCACCAGCTCGTCGAATTGCTCGGGCACGCCGTCGATCACCGTGCCGGGTGCCGGCACATCGGTGTCCAAACGTTGGTATGCGACCGACAGTGGCGAGTCGCCGGAAAACGGCGTCTGCCCGGTCAGCAGTTCGTAGGCGACGATTCCCGCGGCATAGACATCGCTGCGCGGACTGGCGTTTCCGTCCCGGACTTGTTCGGGGGACAGGTAGGCGGCAGTACCGAGAATGACGCTGGTAGAAGTGATTCCGGCCGCCGCGACGGCCCGAACCAATCCGAAGTCGACGATTTTGACGTCGCCCTCGTCGGAGATCAACACGTTTTCCGGTTTGACATCGCGGTGGACCAGGCCGGCGCGGTGCGCGGCGGCCAGCCCGCCCAGCACTGGCCGCAGAACAGCGGCGACGGCATGCGGTGGCATCGGGCCGCGCTCGGTCAGCAGCTCGCGCAGTGTGCCGCCCTCGATGAGTTCCATCACCAGGAATGGGTGTCGGGCGTCGAGGCCCTGGTCGTAAACCGCGACGAGGCCGGGGTCCTTGAGGCGGGCGACCGTGCGCGCCTCGAGCTGGAAACGGGTGAGGAACTGTTGGTCGCCGGCGTAGCGGGAATCCATCACTTTCAGCGCGACCGGCCGGTCCAGACGGGTGTCGAGGCCGCGGTACACCGTCGAGGTGCCGCCGGTGGCGATCTTGGTCGCGACGCGATACCGCCCGTCCAGCAGCGTCCCTTCCAGGGGATCGTCCGTCGCCGCTGCAGCCACGGGGTTCATCGTAGGTGGCGCCACCGTGTCCGTTGCTTACGCCGGAATAAGCAGTATCCCGGGCCTACACTGAGCCGGTGAGCAGGATTCCGGCCGGCGACGACGTTCTGGACCCCGACGAACCCACCTACGATCTTCCCGGCGTCGCCGACTTGCTCGGCATCCCCGTCACCAAGGTGCAGCAGCACCTGCGGCAAGGCCATCTGGTGGCAGTACGGCGTGCCGGTGACGTGTTGGTGCCGCGGGTCTTCTTCACCGATTCCGGCGAGGTGGTCAAGAGCCTGCCCGGGTTGCTGATGGTGTTGCACGACGGCGGCTACCACGAGACCGAAATCGTGCGTTGGCTGTTCACCCACGATCCGTCGCTGACCGTGACTCGGGACGGAACGCGGGATGCGATCAACAACGCCCGCCCGGTCGACGCGCTACACGCTCACCAGGCGCGCGAAGTGCTGCGCCGGGCGCAGGCCATGGCGTACTGAATCAATCAGCTGCGACGGCCGGCTCCGTTTCCGGTGTTCGGGACAGCGTGTACCAGGCGATCGCGGCGCAGGCCGTCGCTATCAAGACATGGATCCACGAGTACATGCCATGGGCGCCATCGGGTTTGAAGATGACCATGATCCAGGTGGAGAATCCGGCGATCGCCGCGACCGCCGGCCGGGACTGGGCAAGCGGGGCCACGACGGCCAGCGGCCAGGTGTAGTACCACGGCAGCGCGCCGGGTACGAATAACACGACGACGAGCATCGCCCAGGCGATCCCGGTCAACACGGTGCGGTCGTCGTGCCGGTATCGCCACCACAGCAGCGGTAGCGACACTGCGATGATCCCGATGCCGATGAGTCGGGTGACCTGCAGTACGGCGTAGAAACTCACCGGAAAGAACAGTCCGCCGACAGCGTGGATCAGATTGGCCATCGCCGTCGGGACCGTCAGCCAGTTGATGATCTTCACCGAACCGGCCAGCGCGGTCAGCCAGCCCAACCCCACCCCGGCCAAGCCGGACAGCACGGCGAACACGGCGACGAGGATCAGCACGGACGCTGCACCGGCCGCCGCAAAGGCCGTCAGCGGCCGGTATCCGCGTCGGTCCCGCAGATGGCGCATCCACACCCAGACCATGAACGGCAGCGCGATCCCGGCCGTCGCCTTGACGGCAACCCCGATCGCGATCAGCGTGATACCCGCAACATGACGGCGCTCGAAGGTCAGTGTGATGCCGGCGGTCATCAGGCCCACCATCAACATCTCGTTGTGAACCCCGCCCATCAGATGGATGATCACCAACGGGTTGAGGACGCAAATCCACAGCGCGATGGGTGCATTGGCGCCGAGGTGGCGTGCCAGCCGGGGTGTCGCCCAGATCAGCAACGCCAGTCCGGGCAGCATGCACAGGCGCAGCAACATGGTCCCGGCGATCACATGATTGCCGACCAGCATCGTGACGAGCCGGGCGATCATGATGAATGCCGGGCCGTATGGCGCCGTGGTGATGGTCCAGATGGGACTCACGTTGTCCAGCAACGGATTAGGATTCTCAATTGGCCCGACCGCGTATGGGTCCAGGCCGTCGCGCAGCAGTGCACCCTGGGCCAGATACGAGTAGGTGTCGCGGCTGAAGACCGGCACCGACAGCAGCAGCGGTGCCAGCCAGAAGCCGGTGGTGGCCACCATGGTGTAGTCGCTGGCATTGCCGGCGAGCGCGCGTCGGCCCAGCCAGAACCACGCGATCAGCATCAACGCGACACCGACCCACAGCACCACCGAGGACAGCACCAGCCCGTGGCCATAGCGCAGCCAGGACAGGTGCAGCGACTCCAGCAGTGGGTCATGCTGTTTCGTGCTGCCCGCGCCGAGTCCCCCAAGGGTGATCAGCACTGCACCCAGGCAGCCCAGTAGTGCCGGTCGGCCCTCGTCCGTGGCGGTGAATTCCCGGAGCCGTGAAAAGTGTTGCGTCTGACCGCTAGCCGGGCCGGCAGTCGGTGCGGATGTACGCGTGGACATGCGCGTCATGCTGACCGGTTAGCGGCCAGTCTGGCCATCTCGGACAGCCCGGTCTTGGCGACCGCGCGGATGGGCGCATCG
The DNA here is from genome assembly GCA_035314925.1 of Mycobacterium sp. Lineage (GTDB taxonomy): Bacteria > Actinomycetota > Actinomycetes > Mycobacteriales > Mycobacteriaceae > Mycobacterium. The sequence goes on from DATFYT010000288.1 coordinate 8,555, forward strand.
GCCAGGGTGGCCAGCGCCCGCCGGGTCAGCGTGTCGATCTGCTCCTCGACCGCAGCCAGCGCGCCGACCCGCTCGATGGCCCCGCACAGTTCGCCCACCTGGGCGTCGCTCAAGTCGGTGCCGATCGAAGCGCGTAATAGCTTGGCGGCGGCCGCATCTGACTTGTCCGCCAACTCCACCGCCGTCGCCACCAGCACAGTGCGCTTGCCGGACCGAAGATCGTCGCCGGAAGGCTTGCCCGTGACCGCCGGATCGCCGAACACCCCTAACACGTCGTCACGCAGCTGGAATGCGATGCCAAGGTCGGTGCCGACCTGATGGAAAAGGGCGTGCACGTCGGGTCGATCGGCGGCGGCGGCCACGCCCAATTGCAGCGGACGCGACACCGTGTAGGAGGCGGTCTTGTAGGTGTTCACGTTCATCGCCGAGGCGATCGACTCAGCGGCGCTCGCTTCGGCGACGATGTCGAGGTATTGGCCGCCGAGTAGCTCGGTGCGGATGTCGACCCAGACTCGCCGCACCCGGCGTTGCGCATCGGGCGGCAGATCGATACCCGCGACGATGTCGTCGGCCCACGCCAGCGCCAGATCGCCGAGCAGGATGGCCGCCGAAATGCCGAATTGTTCGGCCGGCCCTCGCCACTGCCGCTCGCGGTGCAACGCAGCGAACTGCACGTGCGTGGTCGGCCGCCCCCGGCGGGTCGCCGAGCTGTCGATCACGTCGTCGTGCACCAGCGCCGAGGCGTGCAGCAATTCCAGTGCGGAGAACAGCAGCAGCGCTTGGTCGTCGGCGTCTTTGCCCGACACCGAACGCCAACCCCAGTAGGCGAAGGCCGGGCGCAGCCGCTTCCCGCCGCTCAGGACGAACTCTTCCAGGCCGGCCGTCAGGCGGTCATAGTCCCTTCCGATGTAGGCGGCCGCACCGCGGCGGTCCTGCAAGTATCTCCGCAACTGGTCGGTGACGGCGTCAGCCAACTCGACGGTTGCCGCTGCTTCTACGCTCAGCGCGACACCCCTTCCTGGTCGGCGTCAATCATGGCCCGCCAAGTCTATTCGGCGCCGGGCTGTCCAGCGGCTTTTGCCTGACTCGGGCGTCCCCGGGCGTCGGTGCGGCCGGGCAGTTGCTTCGACAGCCTCACTAATCCCCCGCAAGCGGGAGGGGCCCCACGCCTATGCTGTCGTGTGGTCCGCGCCCAGCCGGCCAGCATCCGTTTGATGAGGAGCAACCCGTTGACCTTGAACACCATCGCGGTCGAGCTGGTGCCGACGAACGTGGACCGTGGCACTGAAGGGGCAATCGAAGACGCCCACAAAGTGGTGCAGCTGTCCGCGGAGTTCGGCCTCGACGGGCGGATCGGGCACCTGATGATGCCTGGGTTGATCGAGGAGGAGGATGACCGGCCCATCGAGATGAAGCCGAAGCTGGACGTGCTGGAGTTTTGGTCGATCATCAAACCGGAGTTGCCCGGGGTGCGTGGATTGTGCAGCCAGGTCACCGCTTTCATGGATGAGCAGACCCTGGGTCAGCGGCTCGGTGATCTGGTCGGCGCCGGCATCGACGGGATCGTGTTCGTCGGCGTACCCCGCACCATGGCTGACGGCGAGGGCTCCGGTGTCGCGCCGACCGACGCCCTGTCGATCTACCGCGAGCTGGTGGACAACCGGGGAGTGATTCTGATTCCCACCCGGGAGGGTGAACAGGGCCGGTTCAACTTCAAGTGCGACCAGGGTGCGACGTTCGCTCAGACCCAGCTGTTGTACTCCGACGCCATCGTGGGCTGCCTGACCGAGTTCGCCAAGCACACGGACCATCGGCCGGAGATCCTGCTGTCGTTCGGCTTCGTACCGAAGTTGGAGAGCCGGGTCGGCTTCGTCAACTGGCTCATCCAGGATCCGGGCAACGCCGCGGTGGCCGATGAGCAGGCGTTCGTCAAGACGTTGGCCAGCACCGAACCTGCCCAGAAGCGCAAGCTGATGGTCGATTTGTACAAGCGGGTCATCGACGGTGTCGTCGACCAGGGCTATCCGCTGAGCGTTCATCTCGAAGCCACTTACGGCAATTCGGCGCCCGCATTCGAGACGTTCGCCGAGCTGCTCGACTACTGGTCGCCGTCGAGCTGAGAGCCGCTTTTCGAACGGCGGGTCAGTCGGACTGCGGGTCGCTCGGCTCGGCGAAGCGGGGCGAGCGGTCGCGGCCGTACCACGCCAACAGCGCCACCAAGCCCGCGACCACGAGCGACGAAAGACCCAGCCACAGCGCCGCGCCGCGGAACGAGCGGGTGCTCGGATCGGTGTAGCGGGCCTGGGCATTCATCATGCTCACGATGCCCGGCTTCAACTTCCACTGCACCGTCTCCGGGTCCACGCGCTCGCCGTTGGTTGACGTCACTGCACCGGGGAAGGCGACGGTCAGCTCGACGTCCGCATCGGCATCGGTCAGCGAAGTCAAGTCTGCCCTACCCTCCAGGATCACCAGGTCGCCGGCTCGGCGCAGGGACAGGTTCACGCCCTGGGCGTCGGAGTTCATGTTGGCCAGCTCCGGCAGCTCGGCAAAGGTCAGGTCGGAGAACACCGCTTGTGACCCCACGTAGCCGTCGCGGTCGTACTTTGAGATCGCCACTTTCTGACTGAAGGGCAGATTCGGATCCAGTTGCGGTCCAGCGTCTTTGTCGTTGCGTTGTTTGGCCGCCGCGATGATGTCGCCGGACACCAGGTCGTCGGGGGAGATGGTGATCGACGCCTTGATCCGCACGCAGCCGGCGAGCACCGGTATCACCAGGACCAGCATCGCCCACGCCGCCAGGCGGAGACGACGACGCGCGGTGAACGACCGGGTTATCAGGTGGATGCTGCGGGCACGCACCAGGTCATCGTGCCAGACCCCGTCGGCCTGGTGTGCGGCTACAGCGGGAGCTTGCGTCCTAGGATCGCGAATGCTCGCGGATCGCCGGTGAAGTGGTAGCCGCGAATGATGTCGGTAAATCCGAGCCGACGGTACAACCGCCAGGCGCGATTGGCTTCGCCGTTGGTCTCCGGGGTCGACAGCAGCACGTTGGCTTCGTTGCGGTCGGCAAGCAGCCGCCGCGCCAACGCTTCTCCGAGGCCCCGGCCCTGTGCCGCGGGCGCAATGTGCAATTCGGTCAGCTCGAAGTAGCTGGCCATCAGCATCGCGATCTCGGGGCCGGGGAAGCCGCCGCGTTGCAGTCCGAGCACGACCTGCTGTTGCCACCACTGATCGGGTGCCCCGCAGTAGCCGTAGGCCACCCCGAGCAGGGGTGCGTCGCTCAGCTCGGCAGACGAGGGCGTGGCTTCGGCCGCAGTGTCGACTTCCACGGCGGCCACAGCCTGCCAACCGCGTCGCCGGGTGTGTTCGAGCCACATGGCGGCGCGCTGATTCTCGGTGCCCCGGGGATAACGCATGGCGTCGACGTAAACGCCCAAGGCCTCTCCCAGACGCCGTTGCATGTCTTGCGGCGGCAGGTTGATGAGGAATGTCGCCAATTCGCGGGTCTCCTCGTCGGTCGTCCAGTGCTGTGCTCCCATCCCATTATCAGACGAGGCGGCGGTGCGCGGATCACCATGCGGGGGCGGTTACAATCAGCAACCGAAGCAGTGGTATGACGCTGATTGACCTCGTATCATTCTCATTAGAGTTGCCCACAGCGGGCATCCACAGTGCTAGCGGTATTACGTACAGCTTTCGGCAAGGAGGGACGAATGCCACTCTCCGATCATGAGCAGCGGATGCTCGACCAGATCGAGAGCGCTCTCTATGCCGAAGACCCCAAATTCGCCTCGAGTGTTCGTGGCGGGGGGTTGCGTGCGCCAACCGCACGGCGACGGCTGCAGGGCGTGGCGCTGTTTATCCTCGGTCTGGCGATGTTGGTCTGTGGCATCCCATTTAAAGCAGTCTGGGCCGGACCGTTTCCGATCCTGTCTGTCCTCGGCTTCATCGTGATGTTCGGCGGCGTCATTTTGGCCGTCACGGGCCCGCGGCTGTCCGGTCGGGGCGAGCGCCCCGGGCCCTCAGCAGGCGCACGCCAGCGCCGAAGCAAGGGGGCCGGCGGTTCGTTCACCAGCCGCATGGAGGATCGGTTCCGGCGTCGTTTCGAGGAATAACGCCACCAAGAACAAAAGGGCAGCCCCTGGGCTGCCCTTTTTCATGTGCGCTGGATCAGCCCGCTTCGCGTGCCACGCGGCGACCTGTGGTCGTGACGACGCGCCAAGCGTCACCTTGACCCACTGCGCCCCACCTAGCCGATAAACCGCAGCTCATAGGCGGTTTAGGCGGTCGCTTGTCGACGCCACGCCAGGCATGGTCTAGCCGCTTGGGTGGCCGAGAACCTGCTGAAACGACACCAATTAGTGATCTTCTTGCCGTTAAATGGGATGCAGTGGGGGATTGTGGGGTATGGTGGCGGAAGTCGAAAGGCGTGGAGGTGGCCAGATGTTTCTCGGCACCTACACGCCAAAGCTCGACGACAAAGGGCGGCTAACGCTGCCCGCCAAGTTCCGCGACGCGCTGGCAGGAGGGTTGATGGTCACCAAAAGTCAAGACCACAGCCTGGCTGTCTACCCCCGCGCGGAATTCGAGCAACTCGCCCGCCGGGCCAGCAAGGCATCCCGAAGCAACCCGGAGGCGAGAGCGTTCCTGCGCAACCTGGCCGCCGCCACCGACGAACAGCATCCCGACGCGCAAGGCCGAATCACGTTGTCGGCCGACCACCGTCGCTACGCCAACCTCTCCAAGGACTGCGTGGTTATCGGATCGGTTGACTACCTAGAGATTTGGGATGCACAAGCCTGGCAGGAATACCAAGAGACCCACGAAGAGAACTTCTCCGCAGCCAGCGATGAAGCACTCGGCGACATTATCTGAGGCGCGTGCCCGTGCAACGTGGCCTCTGTCCGAACCGGCCCTGACGTACTTCCCCAACGCCAGGTTCGTGTTGTCGGACAGGGACCTCGATGCAGCGGTGGCCCCCCGGATCACCGGGCGATCGCAAGCGCGACGCAGTCGGGCGCAGCGGGTCGCCCGCAGTGACCTTCGTCGGGAAGGTGTTGTCGTGGCTGATACCACAGGCGATTTCGGTCATGTGCCTGTCCTGCTCGACCGCTGCGTCGCACTGCTCACCCCCGCGCTGACCCGTCACCATTTAGACGGATCAGGGGCTGTGCTGATTGACGCGACCATCGGTGCCGGCGGGCACGCCGAACGGTTCCTGACCGACCTGCCCGGGCTCCGGTTGATCGGCATCGACCGCGACCCGACCGCACTCGACATTGTCCGCACCCGGCTGGCGCGTTTCGCTGACCGACTCACCTTGGTCCAAACCCGGTATGACGGGATCGCCGCTGCTATCGACGAATCAGGCTCTGCCGCAACGGAATCCATAGAGGGGATACTTTTCGATCTCGGCGTCTCGTCCATGCAGCTCGACCGAGCTGAGCGAGGCTTCTCCTATGCCCGGGACGCGCCGTTGGACATGCGGATGGACCCCACATCGGCGCTGACCGCCGCCGAAATCGTCAACAGCTACGACGAGCCCGCGTTGACCGACATCCTGCGCCGGTACGGCGAGGAACGCTTCGCCCGCCGCATCGCCGCACACATCATCCGTCGCCGTGCGCGCACGCCGTTCACCTCAACCGGCGAGCTGGTAGAGCTTGTCTACCAAGCGGTTCCGGCGCCGGCAAGGCGTACTGGCGGACACCCAGCTAAGCGAACATTCCAGGCGCTGCGCATCGCGGTCAACGCAGAACTGGACGCGTTGCGCGACGCTCTGCCCGCCGCGCTGGATGCGCTGGCCGTCGACGGACGCATCGTGGTGCTGGCGTATCAGTCGCTGGAGGACCGCATCGTCAAGCGGGTATTCACCGAGGCGGCGACTTCCAGCACACCGCAAGGTCTGCCGGTCGAACTTCCCGGGCACGGGCCGCAATTCACCTCGTTGACGCGCGGCGCCGAACGCGCCGGCGACGACGAGGTCCGGGAGAACCCGCGGAGCACCGCGGTGCGACTACGTGCTCTGCAGCGCGTTCAACCGGGCAATGAGGCAGCGAGGAGGGGACGCCGATGAAAGCCAAGCGCGAAACGCCACCACCGCGCGGCGGCGATCGCCGACGCGGGCAGAGCAGCGCTACCCGGAGCACCGGGCGCCGACCGGCCGACCCGGCGCCTGCGCGTCGCACTCGCCCGCGCCCAGGGAAAGCGTCAGCGCCGGCTCGTGAGCCGCGAACATCGCGATCGGCGCCGCAGACCACCCCGATTTCGCGGCCGGTCGATCGGCCGGCCCGACCGAAGAGCGCCAGCCAGGCCAAGGCGCGAGCGAAGGCGCGGAAAGCCAAGGCGCCCAAGGTTGTTCGGCCTCCGTTACGAGACCGTATACTCAACCGACTGGCTTCGATCGACGTACGGCCGCGCACATTGGCGGCCAAGGTGCCGTTCGTGGTGCTGGTCATCGGGTCCTTGGGCACCGGTTTAGGCCTCACGTTGTGGCTTTCTACCGCCTCCGCCGAGCGTTCCTACCAGCTGAGCAGCGCCCGCCAAACCAACCGGCTGTTGCAGGAGCAGAAGGAAGCGCTCGAGCGCGACGTGTTGGAAGCGGAGTCCGCACCAGCTTTAGCCGAGGCCGCCCGCGGCCTGGGGATGATCCCGACGAAGGACACCGCGCATTTGATCCAGGATCCGACAGGGAACTGGATGGTCGTCGGCACCCCCAAGCCCGCCCAGGGTGTTCAGCCGCCGCCGCTCAACACCAAGCTGCCTGACGAAAAGTCGGTACCGCCTCCAGCGCCGGCGGTCGAGGTGCCGACGCGGATCTTGCCGGGCAACGGTGCCCCGGCCGTCCCGCTGGCGCCCGGACCCGACGTCATGGTCCGCACGCCCGACGGCGCCACCACGCTGGGCCCCGAGCACTTTCCGTCACCTCCTGGCGCGCCGCAACTGCCCGCTGTCGGACCGGGAGTCGTACCGCCGGC
>DATFYT010000289.1:0-2061 GCA_035314925.1 Mycobacterium sp.
GTCGATCAGGCCGGCGGTGTGCCCGGCGATCAGCGTGACCTCGGCGCCGCGCTGGGCGGCGACCCGCGCCAGCGCGTAGCCCTGCTTGCCCGAGCTGCGGTTGCCGATGAAACGGACCGGGTCGAGCGGCTCGCGGGTGCCACCCGCGGTCACCAGCATCTTGACGCCGGCCAGGTCGTAGGGCATCGCGTCGTGGCGTTCCAGGAGCAGCTGGGCGAAGGTGGTGATCTCCTCGGCCTCCGGCAGCCGGCCTGCGCCGCTGTCCTCCCCAGTGAGCCGTCCAGATGCCGGCTCGAGCACCACAGCACCGCGGCGGCGCAGCGTCTCCACGTTCTCGACGGTCGCAGGGTGCTGCCACATCTCGGTGTGCATCGCCGGAGCGAACAGCAGCGGACATCGGGCAGTGAGCAGCGTCGCGGTCAGCAGGTCGTCGGCGCGGCCGTGTGCGGCACGCGCCAACAGGTCGGCGGTCGCGGGCGCAACGACGACCAGGTCGGCAGCCTGCCCGATGGCGACGTGTGGCACCCGCGGAACGTCCTCGAATACCCCGGTCTGGACCGGTTCGCCGGACAGTGCCTCGAAGGTGGCTGCCCCGACGAATCGCAGCGCGGATTCGGTGGGGATGACGCGGACGGAGTGGCCGGCCTCGGTGAGTTGACGAACGACTGTGGCGGCCTTGTACGCGGCGATACCCCCGGCGACGCCGACGACGATCCGCTTACGGTCCGTCCGCGAATCGTCCGCCTGGCTCCGGGAGCCGGTCACAGCAAGCCCGCCTCGATTCCGCTACTCGCCTTCGGTGTGCTCAAGCAGGTCGCCGTGGATCTCGCGCATCGCGATCGACAGCGGCTTTTCCTGTAACCCCGGCTCGACCAGCGGGCCGACGTATTCGAGGATGCCCTCGCCGAGCTGGTTGTAGTAGTCATTGATCTGACGGGCCCGCTTGGCCGCGTAGATCACCAGGGCGTATTTGCTGGACACCCGCGCGAGCAACTCGTCGATGGGCGGGTTGGTGATGCCCAGCGGCGTGTCGTAAGCACCGATACCACCCGACGACGCGTCGAACTGTTCGGGGACGGCGGCTAGCGAAGCGTCGGTTTGTGAATTACTCACTAAATATTCTCCTGGCAGCTGAAAGCGGTGTGCGAATAAAGCTGAATCGAGTCTGGATGCGGGTCACGCTGTGTTCGGTGTAGTTCCCACCAGCAAGGATACCAATTCTGAGCACGCAGTTTCCAATTGACGGTTCACCACGACCTCGTCGAAGTCATCCTGAGCCGCTAATTCCGTGCGTGCGGTGGCCAGCCGGCGCTCGATCACCTCGGGTGTCTCGGTCCCGCGACCGACCAGGCGGGCTTCCAACGCCGCCCAATTCGGCGGGGCCAGAAACACCGTGAGCGCCTCTGGCATCGCGTGTTTGACGGCGCGGGCGCCGGCCAGGTCGACCTCGATGAGTACCGGGTGCCCGGCGGTGACGGCGTCGCGGACCGGTCCGGCCACGGTGCCCGATCGGTGCAGGCCGCCGTGAATTTCCGCCCATTCCAGCAGGGCGCCGTCGTCGATCAGTTGCTGAAAGCGACTGGGCGTCACGAAGTAGTAGTCGACCCCGTCGACTTCGCCGGGCCGGGGCGCTCTGGTGGTCGCCGAGACACTGAAATGCAGATCCGGGACTCGCTCACGCAAGCAGCGGACCAGCGTCGACTTACCCACCGCGGATGGACCGGACAGCACGACGACGCGTCCTGTAGCGACCACACGACTGCCGTCCGGTCCCCCGTCGGTGTTCAACGACTCTCCTGGAAGATGCCGGGGTTATCGCCCGGCTCTCCCTCAGGCCCTTCGGCCTGCATCGTCGCCGGACTTAGGCGAAGTCGAACTTTTCCAGCAGAGCCTTGCGCTGACGGTCGCCGAGGCCGCGCAGACGGCGCGTCGGGGCGATCTCCAGCTCGGTCATGATTTCCTGCGCCTTGACCTTGCCCACCTTCGGCAACGCCTCCAGCAACGCGGAAACCTTCATCTTGCCCAAGACCTCGTTGGTCTCGGCATCCTTGAGCACCTGCT
>DATFYT010000290.1:0-24593 GCA_035314925.1 Mycobacterium sp.
CCTCCGCGTTGGTTTGCGCACCCTCGGGGCGTGGGGGCGTGCCCTTATTCGGCATCCCTCATTCTCGCACCGCATGCGAGCCGGGCCAGTGGTGGGAGAGCCACATGCCTTCAGACGATCCTTAGTAGCCGCTGGCGTTCCTTCGCCGAGCAGAGTATGCTCCTACAAATAGTGAACGCAACCGTTTACAATCTAGCAAGGAGCGAACCCAGCATGTACACCGCACCATCGCCCTTTGACGAGCTCACTACACATCGGTTGGAAAGGCCGCTCGAGGAGTTGGTCCCGGCGCCGGTGGTGGCGCGAATGCGACGACTGCGCTTGGCGCTGATGGTAGGCGGGGCGATCGGGGTGATCCCGTGGATCGTGTTCTTGGTGAGCACCCTGCCGGCGAACTACGTCGCGCTGGGATTCGATGTCTTGCTTGTCGCATTCATGGTCACAACCGCTTTGCTCGTTTTCCTTCGTCGGCAGTTGGTGCTGCTGACCGCATTCACGACCGGTGTGTTGCTGATCAGCGATGCGTTGTTCGACGTGATGACGGTCGGCCCCCACGACCTGTGGGTATCCGCGCTGACGGCGACGCTCGTCGAACTGCCGCTGGCGGTCATCCTGATCACCACCGCGCTGCGCATTTTGCGGCTGACCGTGATGAACACCGCGAGCTGACCGGACTTCCCCGCCTGACCGTGACGCGGTTGCCCGCCCACTGGGCGCGGGATCATGCCGACAGCCGACTCGGCACGACAGCCTCTGGTGATTCACTTTGGTTGGGCCGCGATGCGCGCAGTGCCACTGCCAACCGGGCACGCCGCCGACCGCCGCGATAATTCACGTAGTACTGATCGAGTTCCTCTTGACGGAGGGGTTCGGACAAGATCCTCACGTTGTGGCGGGGATCGCCTTCCCTGCGTGACTGGGCCAGCTTCACGGCCCCCTCGCGGAAACCCACCACGGCTGCGACAAGAGAGCAGCCCAGGGCCACACCGGCGACTGCGGCCCAACCACTTCGGTAGGCCAAAGCCACTATGAACAGCCCGAGCAGGGCGAACGCGAGAAGCAGGAACAGATACCCCACGAATGGGTACGAAACACGGACTTTCGCAGCGAACGGTTCACGCTTTTGATGGTTCGCCGCCCAGCCGGCATGCAGTAGAGGTCTTGATGATGTCTTGATGATCGTCGTCTGCAACACGTCAACCTCCCCGCGAATCCGGGTCACCGTGATATTTAGTAACTGCTGGTGGCAACGCATGAGCGATGGAAAGGCTGCCCTATCTGGGGTGATGGTGACCCATTTCACTGCGGCGCCACAAAACTCCGTTGCGCCTATCACTGCGGATGCTTTGGTGGCGGATCGGCATCCCCGGTCGCTCGACGAGTGGATACGTACAGCGGTTTAATGAGCCATGAGCGAGACTGCGTGGCTCCGCGTTAGCGACGGGCTCTGGTCCCTCCATGGCCTTAGTTCGGGAAATACGGTTGTGATTGGCAGCCGCGCGGAGGTCGAGCGCGAATTAGAGACACCGTGGAGCGCGGACACTATCCAGACGATCACTTCAGGTCGGTTGGCAGAGAGCGAATCCCCGCCACACCCAGGCAGCGCCGTAACCCACGTAACCCAAACGCTGATCAAGGAATTTCCGACAGCGGGGAGGCTCAGGGACGTAGCGGGCCGCATCGAAACCGTAGAGCCAAATGGGGCCTCAGAAACTCTCGCCCAACTACTGCGGAAGATCGCCTCCGCGCTGGAGACCTGAGCGCGGGTGGTGAACCGATCCCGAGCGAAAGGCTCCCAATGGATTGAGCGAAAACCCGGGGCCGGTCCACCTATTGACGGCGCGAGAAGTACCCCGACCAGGCCAGAAGGGGCACCTCTCGTCTCGCCGCCGCCAAACCTTAGCTGCCGAACGGAATGCCGGCGTTGAATTACGCAAAGCTAGCAAACCGGTTGGACTGGTTCAATCCCAACCCCGACCAGGCCAGAAGGGGCGCCTATGACCGGCCCGGGCCGACGCCCGAGCAGCTGGCCGCAGCGACCCCCGAGCAAGTCAGGAACCGCTAATGACTGACAACGATGACGAGCAGCCGACCGGCATGGACGGCGAGATAAACACCACTGCTGCTTGTCCCGGTCAGTTGCGGCCGAACGGTATTCGGAACCGCCGACCACGATCGTTCCTGATGTCGGACTGACACAACCGGCCGAGTTAGCGTGGTCGTCTGAGGCTCAGACGGAGGGGCCTGCCGATCGTTCCCACCGGTGGCGTGGGCGGCTGTTGTGGGTGCCGTTGGTGGCGATGCCGCGAGGCTCGCGCACAGCTGACCGGAATTGCTCTCGCGTCTTACGCTTCGGCGCGAACTCATCCGCGCCGGCCAAATTAAGGCCTGCGGGTGCTGTAGAGAACGCCAATACATCAAACTGCCAGCGTGTTGGCAGGTGTTGCGCACCGCCGGGCCGTAGTCGCGCTGGCACACTGACCACCATGCGCATGGCCGACGCCGACGATCTGGTCGCCGTCGACGTGTTCAACGCCGCCCAGGCGACGGGCGAGCCGGTGACCACGGCGCTGGTTAGGCGTGTGGTCGATGACCTACTCACTCACCCACCAGAATGCGGCTGCGGACGCTGCGAGGCCGCCGCGACCGCGCGTGTCGGAGACGTTCGGAACATCGCCTCAAGTTGGCAAAGAGCGGTCGCCGCCACCAAGACAACGCGCAACCCTCTCAACCGACAACGTGTCGGCTCAGGGGTTCAATCCCAGTACGGCGCACCACAGTTTGTGCAGCTCAACGGCTGTTTTGGGGCCGCAATTCTGGGCTTGCACCACATACGCACCACATAGCTGCTGTCGGTGCTGCGTGCCAGGGTGGACTTCCCGATCGAGAGGAAGCAGCGCCATGACCACTACTGCCACGCTCTGCACCCGAGTGAAACGCACGCTCTTGACCGCCGCGGCGGTGGCACTCGCGCTGGGTTGTTTCGCCTGGGCGCCGACCGCCAACGCCGAGGGACCGTGCTTGTTCCAGGGTGACTGGAACTGCTACGGGCCACCGCAGTACAACGGGCCCGGGTTGAACACCTGGGATGTGCCAGGCACGTATGGCGGCTGGACGACGCTGCCGCTGATGTGCCCGCCCGGCGCCGACCTTCAACCCTGCCAGCAGTACATTCCGCGGCCATGAGCAGCGAGCGCAGCGGCGGCGGTTTAGGCGCGGCTTTCGTGCTGCTGATCTTCGTCGGCGCGGTCGCGAAGTTCTGGGTGTGGATCGCCGTCGCGTTCGGCGCCGCGGTGTTGTTCGGGCTGCTGCTGTGGTTGGCGTTCTACGCAGCGCGCCGCGTCGACGACCGAGAGAATGCGCGAAAGGCGATCGCCGGCCGGGCCGATCAGCAGCACGCATGGGTGCTCGCCGCCGACGAGCGCGGCACATTCGGCGACTACCCGCCAGCCGTTTGACCATTTCGGCGAATTGCCTAGCCGCCAATGTGGTGCGCCACTAGCCTTCGCTGGCATGAGCGACCACGCAATCGCCCTCGCCGGCTTGATAGCCGGTGCGGTCGGCGCTCTAGCCGCGGTGATCGCCCTGATCTACGCGCACAGAGCTCACCGCGAATCCGTAGAAGCCAACGACATCGCGGACGAGGCCAGCAAGTTGGCCAGAAACGCCAACGACATCGCGGCTCGGGGAGAAGTCCGCGAAACAGAGCCGCACGATGTCTTCTGGGAAGGCGATTGGGATCCGCTGCAGCCGGGAAGATACTTGCTGCGCAAACGCGGCGATGCCGCGGCCATCAACGTCCGAGCACAAGTGAGCTACAGCGGGGAGAAGCAGACGGCGTCGAGCGAATGCATGAGCACAGACGGCGCCACCCTAACGTTCAGGTTCGATCGCGCGCTGCGCGACTACCAACGCGAGTACTCGCAGCGCGACAACGCGGCCAACAGCCCTTTCCCCGACATCACCGGGAGCGCCGTTCTGCCGCGATCAGTCGAGGAGCGCGTCGAATGGCTGACACCGCAGGGCATCCCAAAACTGCACAGAAATACCAGCTTCACAAACTTCTCGATGTATTTCCGCAGCTAGTAGCTGTCCCACTTCGCATCGCGCTCTGCAATTACTTCCTCATCGCTTAATCCGCGAACATGCGAAACCTTTGGTGGCATAGGTCCCAACGGTAGAACGCGCGGGTGCGCAGCTCGGACAACCCAGGGCAGTCACTAGCGTCTTGATTCGATAAGTGTTTATATAGAAGAATGCCGAATCAAGCTTGTTGCCAGGCGCTGGGGGCGGCCGCACTGGGCGAGCCGCAAGCCGTTGAGTTGGCGGCCATGTTCAAAGCCTTGGGCGATCCGGTGCGCCTTCGACTGTTGAGCCTCATCGCCAGCCACCCGGGCGGCCAAGCCTGCGTCTGCGAAATCTCGGGAACTTTCGATGTATCCCAGCCGACAATCTCCCATCACCTCAAACTGTTGCGCTCGGCCGGCTTACTGGACTGCGAGCGACGCGGAACTTGGGTTTACTACTGGGTCATTCCTGCTGCGCTGCAGCAGCTTTCGTCGGTACTTCGAATTGAAGAACCGATCGTGTCCAGGGCGGAGTGCTGCGAGTGACTCAGATCCAGGGCGGCGCCATAGACACAGGGACCGCCCGGCTTTCAACCCTGGATCGGATGCTTCCCGTCTGGATCGGGGTGGCGATGGCCGCCGGCCTACTGATGGGCCGACTCGTTCCCGGCCTCGGATCGGCCTTGAGTGCCGTTGAGGTGGACGGCATCTCACTGCCCATCGCGATCGGTCTGCTGGTGATGATGTATCCGGTGCTGGCCAAGGTCCGCTACGACCAGCTCGGCGAGGTCACCGGTGACCGCAAGCTGATGGTGTCCTCACTGGCGCTGAACTGGCTGGTCGGGCCGGCCGTGATGTTCGCGCTGGCGTGGCTGCTGCTGGCGGATCTGCCGGAGTACCGGACCGGGCTGATCATCGTCGGGCTGGCCCGCTGCATCGCCATGGTCATCATCTGGAATGACCTCGCGTGCGGGGACCGCGAAGCCGCGGCAGTCCTCGTCGCACTCAACTCGATCTTTCAGGTCGTCATGTTCGCGGTGCTGGGTTGGTTCTACCTGTCGGTTTTGCCCGGCTGGCTGGGTCTGCCCCAAACCGGCATCGATGTCTCCGCGTGGCAGATCGCCAAATCCGTGCTCATCTTCCTGGGCATCCCGCTGCTGGCCGGCTTCCTGACCCGGCGCCTCGGTGAAAGGGCCATGGGGCGCTACTGGTACGAGACGCGGCTCGTGCCTCGCATAGGTCCGTGGGCCCTGTATGGATTGTTGTTCACCATCGTTATCCTGTTTGCGTTACAAGGCCACCAGATCACCTCACGGCCTTGGGATGTCGCCCGCATTGCGGTGCCGCTGCTCGCGTATTTCGCGATCATGTGGGCCGGCGGATACGCCCTCGGACTGCTTCTACGCCTCGGTTATGCCCGTACCGCCACGCTGGCGTTCACCGCCGCCGGCAACAACTTCGAGCTGGCCATCGCGGTGGCGATCGCCACCTACGGCGCAATCTCCGGCGAAGCTCTCGCCGGTGTCGTCGGGCCGCTGATCGAGGTGCCCGTGCTGGTTGGGCTGGTCTACGTGTCTCTGGCGCTGCGCACTCAATTGTTCCCGACCGAATCCATCTGGATTCGAGGAGCGCCTGCTGATGCCTGACAAACCAAGCGTCTTGTTGGTGTGCGTGCATAACGCAGGCCGATCTCAGATGGCCGCCGCCTTGCTGACGCACCTGGCCGGAGATCGCATCGAAGTGCGCTCCGCGGGAAGCGAACCCGCCGATCAGATCAACCCCGTCGCTGTCGCGGCCATGGCCGAACTCGGCGTCGACATCACCGCCGCCGCCCCGAAGATCCTCACCGCCGACGCGGTGCAATCCAGCGACGTCGTGATCACTATGGGCTGCGGTGACGCCTGCCCGTACTTCCCCGGCGTGTCCTATCGCGACTGGAAACTGGCCGACCCAGCCGGCCAACCCCTGGCCACCGTGCGCGACATCCGCGAAGACATCGCCGACCTGGTACGCGCACTGATCACCGAACTCCTACCCGACTCCACCAACCCGTAACTCACCGAAAGGAACATCGCCATGTCGCGTGTGCAGTTAGCCCTCAACGTCGACAACCTCGACGAGGCAATCACGTTCTACTCCAAGCTGTTCAACACCGAGCCGGTCAAAGTGAAGCCCGGCTACGCCAACTTTGCGGTCACCGAACCACCCCTCAAGCTTGTGCTACTAGAAAACCCCGGCCATGGTGGCACCATCAACCACCTCGGCGTCGAAGTCACCACCAGCGACACCGTCCACGCCGAAATCGCCCGGCTCACTGACGAAGGCTTGTTCACCCAGGAAGAGATCAACACCACTTGCTGCTTCGCCGCCCAAGACAAAGTCTGGGTCACCGGCCCCTGCGGCGAACGCTGGGAGGTCTACACCGTCCTAGCCGACTCCGACACTTTCGGATCCAACGCGGACCAAACCTGCTGCACGGCATGACCCCTTACCACGCCAACGTCGGGTGAAGTGCTGCAAGCAGTTTGTTGACTCCGTTTCCGGAGCGAGCGGCCACTAGCTCGGCCGGTGGCCGATGACCATGCGCGTTGCGTGTACTTCGGTGCCGTCGGTGGTTTCGACTACCTCGAGCCAGCCGTTCGGAGAGTAGATCTGCCGGTTGACCCTGTTGTTCGCGCCGATGTTGACGGTGAGGACACCGTTTTCGTTGACGACGTAGGTGTCCTTATCGCCGTAGTCGACGAAATGGCCAGTGCTGATCACAACCGTGAATGCCATCTGTGAAGTCTCGCACGACCGTCCGCCATCGCTACTCGCGATGCCCGCCCGAGATGCCGACTCGGTTCGGCGGCGGCTCCGTCCCCTCGCCGCCGTTGTCGCTGGCGCGTTGCAGGTGCTGCGGGCAGTAGGCGCTGGCCGCGATCGCAGTGAACTTGGCCGCGCTGGTGGTGGTGATTCCGGGGTTCTGCGCAGTCACGTTCTGGATGACGTCGAGCTCCGGCTGACCCTGGTCCATCAGCCCGCACGCGGTCTTGCCGGCGTTGACGGCGTTAGGCCCGTTGTTAAAGGTGATCCCCGCTTTGGTGAGCGCGTCCAGGAAGCTCGCATCGACGCCCGGGTCGGCCTGCGCCGGCACACCGAAACCCAGCGTGGCGGCGATGCCGACCAGCGCCAGGAGACGTCGCATTCGTCCATGATGGCACGCCGTGCCACTGTGAAAGCAGCCGTGCGGGCCCCGGAATCGACCGCACAGCCGCTACTCGCCGGAAATTCCTACTCAGCCCGCTGGCGGCCGATTGCTATTGCCGGCATCGCTGGCGAGCTGCAGGTATTGCGGGCAGTAGGCGCTGGCCGCTATCGCGGTGAACTTTGCCGCCTTGGTCGTATCCAAGCCCGGATTCTGCTTGGACACGTGCCGGATGACGTCAAGTTCCGGCTGCCCCTGCGCCATCATCCCGCATGCCGCCTTACCGTCCTTGACGGCGCCCGGCCGACTTATGACGGTGAGGCCCGCCTTGGTGAGCGCATCGAGAAAACGCGCATCAAGGTTCGGATCAGCGGCGCCCGGGTCGGCGTGGGCCGGCGCTCCCGAGCTCAGTGACGCGGCGATGCCCAGCGTCACCAATAGACGTCTCATCGCCACATCATCGCTCAGTTCGGCGACGTTGTCCTACCAGGTCTCACCAGCGCCAGTGGCCAGTGGCCAGTAGCCGGCGAAATGCGACGTAGCCCCAGTCGTCCTGCCAAGATCAGACCGTGGCCGAGAAAATCGAAGTCCAACGCAGAATCGCCGCTTCCCCAGCCGATATCTTCGCTGTGCTCTGCGACCCGCAGGGTCATGTCGCCATCGACTCATCCGGAATGTTGCAGGACGCCGAAGGCGCGTCCGTCGCCGCCGCGGGCGACAGCTTCGTCGTCCATATGGACCGCGACTCGCTCAACGACTTTCCCGAACTGGGCAAGTACGACGTCACTGTCAGCATTCGCGACTTCGAGCCCGACCAGCTGATCTCGTGGACGGTTCTCGGGCAGATCCGACCGCAGATCGGCCACGTGTACGGCTACCGCCTCGAACCCGACGGGGACGGCACGCTCGTCACATCGTTCTACGACTGGTCCGAGATCGGCGATCAGTGGCGTGAAGCCAACATTTTCCCGGTGATTTCCGAACTCGCATTGCGGGCCACGTTGGGCATCTTGGATCGCACCGTGCGCCGCGGCTACTCGAAAGGCTGAGTGAGCACCGCTCTCACACCCTGGGCGTCAACCTGCGGTTGACGAATCGTCCTCGTCAACCTAACGTTGACGCCATGACAGACTCCCCTCGCCCGACACACGTCACTGCACCGATCAGGCTCGACGAGCTGGTCAACGCCATTAAGCAGGTACATCCCGACGTGCTGGACCAGCTCAGCGACGCCGTCTTGGCAGCCGAGCACCTCGGCGAGGTTGCCGACCACCTGATCGGACACTTTGTCGATCAGGCACGCCGCTCAGGGGCGTCCTGGACCGACATCGGCAAGAGCATGGGCGTCACGAAGCAAGCAGCACAAAAGCGATTCGTATTGCGGGCCGAGGCCACGACGCTCGACCCCAACCAAGGCTTCGAACGCTTCACCCCCCGCGCGCGCAACGTCGTCGTCGCCGCTCAAAACGCCGCGCATGAGGCGCACAACGGCGAGATCACCCCCGACCACCTATTGCTGGGTCTGTTGGGCGACGCGGACGCGCTGGCCGCCAAGCTGCTCACCGCGCAGCAGGTCGACCCCGAGTCTGTTCGTGCGGCGATCACCCTGCCCGCGGCTGTCGAGAATCCACCGCAGCTGACGCCCTTCAGCGGTCCGGCCCGCAAAGCGCTCGAGCTGACCTTCCGTGAAGCACTTCGCTTGGGCCACAACTACATCGGCACCGAACATTTGTTGCTGGCGCTGCTCGAACTGGAAGACGGCAGCGGACCGCTGCACCGGGTGGGCATCGGCAAGGACCGCGTCGAGACCGATCTGACGGCCGCGCTGGAATCTCTGGTGGCCCGGCAGAAGGACTGACCACCGGGTCCGCGGTGTGGAATCATGCGAGAGTCGAAAGAGGCCGGCCGGGAGGAGACGAGATGCGCCGCTGCCTAGTCGTGTTGGCCACCGTCTTCGCCGCCACCCTGATCGGGGTCCCGCGCGCGTCGGCCGGTGACGCGCCGATCGGCCACCTCGGTGACACGGTGCGGGTCGACACCGGAAAGATGATCGCCGACATCACGGTCAGCAGCGTGCAACCGGTCGACCCGCCGCCGGGGTTCGGCTACAACCGCGTCGGCATCCCGGTGAAGAGTTTCCCGAACAGTGCTGTGGTGCGGGCGGATGTGGCGATCCACGCGGTGCGGGTGCCGAACCCGTACCAAATGCTCACCGATTTCACGTTCGACGGCGTCACCCCGTTCGGCGATGCCTACAAGTCCCGCCCGTCGGACGCGCCAGACGCCCTGGATGCCGCGCTGGCGAACGCGCCAGCAGGCTCGATCGTTCGCGGCGGCGTGTATTGGGAGGCCTACCGCGATCCGGTGTCCACCGTCGTGCTGCTGGACAAGAAGACGGGCTATCACCTGGCTCAGTGGAACCTATAGCTGCGGAGTCACTTTTGACTGTCCGCGTCGCCACGGCGGATTCCATCGACATCGCCGAGTTGGCCAGCGTCGCCGCAAGCACCTTTCCGCTGGCGTGTCCACCATCGGTCACCCGCGCGAACATCGCGGCGTTCGTCGCGGCCAACCTCTCCGACGTACGCTTCGCCGAGTATCTGTCCGATCCGGGACGGCTGATCCTCACCGCCGGCCACAATGATCGAATTGTCGGTTACGCCATGCTGATTCGCGGTGTCGGCGACGACCCCGCAGTTCAGCGTGCCGTGCCCGTTCGGCCGACTGCGGAGCTGTCGAAGATGTATGTGCTGCCGGATCATCACGGCTCGGGTGTGTCGACCGCACTGATGGACGCCGCGCTCGCCGCTGCGGTCGACTGGGGCGTCGCGTGCGTCTGGCTGGGCGTCAACCAGGGAAACCTTCGCGCGCAACGGTTTTACACAAAGTGCGGCTTTACCATCAACGGCACCAGAACATTTCAATTAGGCGGCGGTACCGAAAGTGACTACGTCATGGTCCGAGCGTTTGGCGCGGACTAAGCGTTGACAGCTGCGGTCAGCGCCAGCAGCCTCGATGTGGCCCGCAGGTACTTCTTCCGGAAGCCGCCGGCCAGCATCTCGTCGCTGAAGATGCGGTCAAGCTTCTCCCCCGAGGCCAGCACCGGGATGCCGGCGTCGTAAAGCCGGTCGCTCAACGCCACCAGCCGCAGCGCCACGTTCTGGTCGTCGATCGCGTGCACGCCGGTCAGAAACACCGCCGCCACACCTTCGATCAACGTCGAATAGCGCGACGGATGCATGGTGGCCAGGTGGGCACAGAGCGCGTCGAACTGGTCGAGGGTCGCGCCCGGGATCGTCGCGGCGCGCGTGGCGACTTGTTCGTCAGTCGGCGGCTGAGGTGCAGGCGGCAGGTTACGGTGCCGGTAGTCGGGCCCGTCAATCCGGACGACGGTGAAAATCGCTGCCAGCGTGTTGATTTCGCGCAGGAAATCCTGCGCGGCAAACCGCCCCTCCCCCAGCTGCTCGGGCAGCGTGTTGGACGTGGCGGCGACCGAAACTCCGCGCTCGACAAGTTGGGAGAGCAGGCGTGACACCAGCGTGGTGTTTCCGGGGTCGTCGAGCTCGAACTCGTCGATGCACAGCAGCGTGTAATGCCCCAGCAGCTCGATGCATTCGACGAAGCCGAACACCCCGGCGAGCTGAGTCAGCTCCATGAACGTCGCGAACGCCTTGGGATGGAAGGCATCATCGGGCAGCTGGCGGTAGGCAGCGGCCAGCAGATGCGTCTTGCCGACACCGAACCCACCGTCGAGATACAACCCGGTGCCGGGCACCACCTCTCGCCGCCCGAAAAGCTTCTTGCGGCCGGCGCGGCGCTCGACGGCCTGCCGGCAGAACTGCTGGCAAGCCGCGACGGCGACGGACTGCGTCGGCTCGGCCGGGTCGGGGTGATAGCTCGCGAAGCTCACCTCGGCGAAGGTCGGCGGCGGCGTCAGCTGGGCGATCAGCCGTTCGGGGGACACCGTGGGCTGCCGATCGACCAGATGAGCGACGGGGCCGGGCATGCAGGCACCCTACCGACGTGGTGCAATCGTGCCCATGTCTGACCACGCCGGCGGGGTGCAGCTGAGACTGCTCGACTCGGTCCGCGATCTCGACGGTGACGAGCTGCCCGAGCTCTACGGTTACCCGACAGAGCTGAACAGAGTTTGGCTGCGGGCAAACTTCATCGCCAGCCTCGACGGTGGCGCCACCGTCGGCGGCACCACCGGCCGGATGGGCGGGCCCGGCGATCGGGTGCTCTTCAACCTGCTGCGCGAACTCGCCGACGTGATTCTCGTCGGCGCGGGAACGGTTCGGGCTGAGGACTATTCCGGCGCACGCTTGAGCATCGCCGAGCGCCAGGATCGGCAGGCCCGCGGACAATGCGAAATCCCGCAGCTGGCCATCGTCACCAAATCCGGCCGCCTGGACCGGGATATGCCGGTGTTCACCCGCACCGAGGTGCTGCCGCTGGTGTGCACATGCGCGGCGGTGGCCGATCAGACCCGGCGCGGCCTCGCGGGCCTCGCTGACGTGGTCGAATGCTCGGACGACGACCCGGCCCGGGTCGACGAGGCGTCGGTGCTGGTGGCGCTGGCCGACCGCGGTCTGTGCCGGGTATTGACCGAGGGCGGTCCGACGCTGTTCGGCTCGTTCGTCGAGCGCGGCATGCTCGACGAACTGTGCCTGACGATCGCGCCGAGCCTGGTGGGCGGTCAGGGCGGCCGCATCGCCGCTGGCCCCGGGCAGGTGCTGACCACGATGCGCTGCGCGCACATCCTCACCGACGACGACGGCTACCTGTACACGCGCTACGTCAAATCCTGAGCGCGCGGCAACGATGCGGGCCGGAACGGGCTGAGGAGGCGCCGCGCATGGCGTGAGCGCGGGAATGGCTACTGTGGTCGGCATGAGCCGGCACGCCGCAATCGCCACGTCGTTGATCGTGGTGACCGGGTTGCTGGCCGGCTGCGCGCCCGGGTTGGCCGCCAACCCGCGCTTCGCCACCAACGCGGGCGCGCGGCCACAAGGACACGCCGCGACGACGAAGCCGTCCAACGGTCCGCCGCCGATCGCCGCACCCAAGAACGACTTGTCCTGGCATGACTGCACGTCGAAGGAATTCAGCGACGCCGCGGTGCCCGCGGCACCCGGCGTCAAACTGGATTGCGCAAGCTACGACGCCGACCTCGACCCGGTCAACGGTGCGGCCGGGACGCTGAGCATCGGTGTCGTGCGCGCGCGCTCGGTGCAGACTCCTCATGACGCCGGCCCGCTGGTCTTCACCACCGGATCGGACCTGCCGTCGTCGCTGCAACTGCCGGTGTGGCTGGCGCGTGCCGGCGCCGACGTGCTGCGCAGCCACCCGATCGTCGCCATCGACCGCCGCGGCATGGGCCTGTCGAGCCCGGTGGACTGCCTCGACCAATTCGACCGACAGGAGATCCGCGACCAGTCGCAGTTCGAAGCCGGCAACGACCCGGTCGCCAACCTCGCCGACATCATGCAGAACGCCACCACCAGCTGCACCGACACCATCGCTCCCGGCGACTCGGCCTACGACGACGCCCACGCTGCTACCGACATCGAACGGCTGCGCAGCACCTGGGATGTGCCCGCGCTGGCGCTGATCGGCATCGGCAACGGCGCCCAAGTGGCGCTGTCTTACGCAAGCTCGCATCCGGACAAGGTCTCCAGGCTGGTCCTCGACTCCCCGGTCGCGCTGGGCGTGGGCGCCGAAGCTGCCGCCGAGCAAAAAGTCAAAGGCCAGCAGACAGCATTGGACGCTTTCGCCGCCCAGTGCGCTGCGGTGAACTGCCCGCTGGGGCCCGACCCCAAAGCCGCCGTCGCCTCGTTGCTGGCCGACACCCGCGCCAATCACGGCCCGGCGGGTGTGTCAGTGGCGACCCTTGCGAGCGCCATCAACATCGCGCTGGGCTATCCCGCCGGTGACCGCGTCAGCACCACTAACGACCTGGCCACCGCACTCGCAAACGCCCGCACGGGTGACACCAACTTGCTGAACAGCCTGATCAATCGGGCGCAGGGCATCACCGGCACCGACGGGCAGTTCGTCAATTCGTGCAGCGACGCGGTCAACCGCCCCACACCCGACCGGATTCGTCAACTCGTGGTCGCGTGGGGCAAGCTCTACCCGCAGTTCGGCACAATCGGTGCGCTCAATCTGGTCAAATGCGTGTCCTGGCCGAGCGCGGCGCCGCCGCAGCCGCCAAAGGTTCTCAAAGTCAACGTGCTTCTCATGGGCGTGCAGAGCGACCCGATTGTCGGGGTGGAAGGCGTCTCGGCCACCGCCGCTACCATCATCAACGCCACCGCGGCCAGCAAGCGGGTGATGTGGCAAGGGATCGGTCACGGCGCCAGCATCTATTCCTCATGCGCGGTCCCTCCGCTGGTCGGCTACCTCGACAGCGGCCAATTGCCCGCCACCGACACCTACTGTCCCGCCTGATCCCGGCGGCGATCGCCCGTGTACGGTGCGCTCGTGACGGCAGTTGATTCACCTCGTGGCGGTCTGCGCGACTGGGCGCAGGACACATTTGGTCCCCGCATCGCCGCGCCGAGCACTGCGACCGTGCTGCGTTCGGTGCTGTGGCCGGTCGCCATCCTCGCGGTAATCCACCGCACCATCGTGGTGACCACCAACGGCAACATCACCGACGATTTCAAGCCGGTCTACCGCGCAGTGCTGAACTTCCGGCACGGCTGGGACATCTACAACGAACACTTCGACTACGTCGACCCCCACTACCTGTATCCGCCCGGCGGCACACTGATTATGGCGCCGTTCGGCTATCTGCCGTTCGCGGAGTCGCGCTACCTGTTCATCGCGATCAACAGCGCCGCCATCGTCCTGGCGGCATACGTGCTGCTGCGGATGTTCAAGTTCAGCGCGACTTCGGTGGCCGCGCCCGCGCTGCTTTTGGCGATGTTCTGCACCGAATCCGTCACTAACACACTGGTTTTCACCAACATCAACGGCTGCGTCCTGCTGGCGGAGGTGTTGTTCCTGCGCTGGCTGCTGGACGGCAAGGAAAGTCATGAATGGTGGGCAGGTGTCGCGATCGGGCTGACGCTGACGCTGAAACCCTTGCTCGGACCGCTGCTGTTGCTGCCCCTGCTGAGCCGCCAGTGGCGGGCGTTGGTGCCGGCCTTCGCGGTCCCGCTGGTCATCAACGCGGCCGCATTTCCGCTCGTCCGTCAGCCGATGGACTTCGTCACCCGCACGCTGCCCTACATCCTGGGCGTTCGTGACTATTTCAACAGTTCGATCGAAGGCAACGGCGTCTACTTCGGACTGCCGACCTGGCTCATCCTGCTGTTGCGAATCCTGTTCACCCTGTTGGCGATTGGCAGCTTGTGGCTGTTGTACCGCTACTACCGCACCCGGGACCCGCTGTTCTGGTTCACCACATCGTCGGGCGTGCTGTTGCTGTGGTCGTGGCTGGTGCTGTCGTTGGCCCAGGGCTACTACTCGATGATGTTGTTCCCGTTCCTGATGACGGTCGTGCTGCCCAACTCGGTGATTCGCAACTGGCCGGCGTGGCTGGGTATCTACGGGTTCCTGACGATGGACCGCTGGCTGCTGTTCAACTGGATGTACATCGGGCGGCCGCTGGAGTACTTGAAGATCACGTACGGCTGGTCGCTGTTGCTGATCGTGGTGTTCACCGTGCTGTACTTCCGCTATCTGGATGCCAAGGCCGAAAACAGATTGGACGATGGCATCGACCCGGCGTGGCTGACGCCCGAGCGTGAGCGCGCTAGCGTGGATGCATGACTTCTCAGTCCCAACAGCCGCGCGTCCAACTCAGCGATGACGAGTGGCGCAAGAAGCTCAACCCGCAGGAATTCGACGTCTTGCGTCGCGCCGGCACCGAGCGTCCTTTCACCGGTGAGTACACCGACACCAAGACCACCGGCGTCTACGAGTGCCGGGCCTGTGGTGCCGAACTGTTCCGCAGCTCCGAGAAGTTCGAGTCCCATTGCGGCTGGCCGTCATTCTTCGATCCGGCCAACTCCGACGCGGTGATCCTGCGCCGCGATCACTCGCTGGGTCAGACCCGCGTCGAAGTGCTGTGCGCCAACTGCCACAGCCATCTGGGCCACGTCTTTGAAGGCGAGGACTACCCGACCCCGACGGATCAGCGTTACTGCATCAACTCGATCTGCCTGCGTTTGGTGCCCGCCTAAGCGTCGGCCATAACCGCAATCTCGCGGCCGATCAGTCCATTCGGGTGGCGTGCATCTCCCAGAATGGGGCGTGGGCCCGACCGTTGGTGAGCCACGGTTCGATGATCCGGAATCGTTCGACGAGCGGCTTCATTTGGTCGGCCATCTCGGGGTTCCGCGCAAGCATCAGCTCAAGGGATTCCACACTCATGTTGATCAGGTACGTGGTCGGCCCCAAATGTGTTATCTCCCAACCTGCGTCGGGGAACACCTGACGGAAGTCATCCTCGGACAACGACCGTGGCATCTGGAAGCCGTTGATATTGCCGACGCCGAATTCGAACATGTAGAGCCGCGCTCCGGGCTTGGTCGCCCGGTGCAGAGCCCGCGCATACGACCGCTGCAGCTCCGGCTCGGTCGAAAAGACGTGGTAGAAGGCACTGTCGACGACGGTGTCGAACCGGTTGTCCAGACCTTCCAGCTTCGTCGCGTCGGCCAATTGGAAGTTCACCGACACCCCGGCTTTACGCGCGTTCTCTTTGGCCCGCTCCAGTCCGGTCGGTGACGCGTCGATGCCAGTGGCCGAGTAGCCCTGTGACGCGTAGTAAATGGCGTGGTGGCCCGGACCGGTACCCGGGTCAAGAACCTCACCCTTGATCGCCCCCAGCGCGACAAGCTGCTGTACGACCGGCTGCGGGCCGCCGATGTCCCACGGTGTGGCTGCCGGCAAGCCGTGTGAGACCCGCTGATCGCGGTACATCTCTTCAAAGCGGCTGGGGTCGGTCTGCGCTGGTTGGTTCATGGCGTTAACGATATAACGTGAACTATCGTCGATGCAACGCTCGCGGGTCAGGGTAGCGAGGCTACGAGCTGCTCGACCGGCACCCGCGGCCCGGTGAAAAACGGTGTCTCTTCGCGGGTGTGCCGTCGGGCATCGGTGGCTCGCAGCTCGCGCATCAGGTCGACGATCCGGTGCAGCTCAGGCGCCTCGAACGCCAGGATCCACTCGTAGTCGCCGAGCGCGAACGCCGGCACCGTATTCGCCCGGACATCCTTGTACTCACGGGCCGCCATGCCGTGCTCGGCGAGCATGCGCCGGCGCTCCTCATCGGGCAGCAGATACCACTCGTACGACCGCACGAACGGGTAGACGCAGATGTAGGCGCCCGGCTCCTCGCCCGCCAGAAACGCCGGGATGTGGCTCTTGTTGAACTCGGCCGGCCGATGCAACGCCACGCTGCTCCACACCGGCGTGCACGCCCGGCCGAGCGTGGTGGTACGCCGGAAATCCTCGTAGGTGGCCTGCAGCGCTTCAACCGTTTCGGCGTGCGTCCAGATCATGAAATCGGCGTCGCCCCGCAGGCCGGCGACGTCGTAAAGCCCGCGCACCACAACGCCGCGATCTTCGCGCTGCTTGAGGAAGGTCGCGGTCTCGTCGATGACGCTCTCTCGATTGTCACCAAGAGCCCCAGCGCGTACCGAGAACACCGAGAACATCAGGTAGCGAACCGCGGCATTGAGCGCGTCGTAGTCCAAACGGGCCATGAGAACTATCGTGCCACGGGATCTTCGACCGCCCGGATCGCGCCGGCGACCGCCCGGCCGGCCGCGGCGATACACGCCGGCACCCCGATCCCGTCGAGATAACTGCCTGCCACCGCCACGGTCGGTCGCAGGCCGGCGCGCAGTTCGGCGACCAGATCGCGATGGCCGGGCCCGTATTGCGGCATCGCGTCAGGCCAGCGCTGCACCCGGACGTCCACCGGGTCGACGGTCAGCCCGAAAACGGTGCCAAGGTCCCGTAACGCCCACGCGAGCAGCTCGTCATCGGAAGCGCGACGGGCGAGCTCTTCGCCGAAGCGCCCGAACGACAGCCGCAGTAGCTCCACGTCCGTACGTCGCCCCCACTTTCGCGACGACAACGTAATAGCCTTGGCGCGCAACGGTTCTCCGCTGGCTACCAGCACGCCGGAATTCTGCGGAAACTTGATGCCGCGGGGCACGGCCAGCGCCACCACCGCCGACGACGCGCTGGCGATGCGGCTCGCCGCGGCGGCAGTGCGCGGCGCGAACGCCTCGACCAGCCCGACAAGGCGTGCGGCCGGGACGGCCAGGATCACCGCGTCGGCGTGCCAGTGTGCGCCGGCGTCGTCCCGCAGCATCCAGCCTTGCGCGGGAGTTTCGGCGGCCTCGAGTCCTGTCACCGCCGCCTGTACCCAATTGAGCCGGCTGCGACGAACGAGTTCGTCGACCAGCACCGCGTAACCGCCGCCCACCGCGCCGAAGACCGGGCCTGCGGTGACGCTCATCAGCCCCTGGCGGACCGCCTCGGTCAGGTGCGCGGCGCCGCCGTCGAGAGCAGCGGCCAGCGTGGGAGCGGCCGAGCGCAGGCCGATGGTCGCGGCCGATCCCGCGTACACCCCGCCGAGCATCGGATCCACCGACCGGGCCACCACCTGCTCACCGAACCGGTCTGCCACCAGGTCGGCGACGGCGGGATCGCCGCCGGACTGCCAGTGAAACGGGCGACTCGGCTCGGCAGCGATATGCGCGAGGGTCGCGTCGTTCACCAGACCGGCCATCGACTCCGCAGACGACGGAATGCCGTTGAGTGTCGCCGGCGGTAACGGATGCAGCCGATCCTTGCTGTAGATCAGCGGGCGCGCTCCGGTGGTCCCGACTTGCCGGTTCGCCAGGCCCAGTTCGTCGAGCAGCGCCGGCATCTCGGGGCGACGTACCACGAAGGCTTCGGCGCCGACGTCGACGGGAACCCCGCCGACTTGCTCGGTGCGCAGCACCCCGCCGAGCCGGTCGGCTGGATCGAACAGCGTGATGCTCGCCGAATCACCGAGGGCCGCCCGTAACCGGTAGGCCGCGGTCAGACCCGAGATCCCGCCGCCGACAACACAATACGAATGGGTCATAGCGAGTGGACCAGTGCCACCAGGTCGGTGAGAACACCCGGATCGGTTTCCGGCAGCACCCCGTGTCCGAGGTTGAAAATGTGCCCGGCCGCGCCGGCGTCCACGGCGCGTCGCCCGTCCTCGACCACCGCGCGGGCGGCCTGCTCCACCGCCGGCCAGCCCGCCAGCAGCACCGCCGGATCGAGGTTGCCCTGCAACGCCGTCCCGGTCTCGACTCGAGCGGTGGCATCGGCCAACGAGGTGCGCCAGTCGACGCCGATGACCGTCGCACCCGCTTCCGCCATGGCACCGAGCAGTTCGGCGGTGCCGACCCCGAAATGCGTCATCGCGACGCCGCGGTCGGCCAGTGTGCCGAAGACCCGCGCACTGTGCGGCAGAACGTATCGGCGGTAGTCGGCGAGCGACAGCGCGCCCGCCCACGAGTCGAACACCTGAATCGCATCCACGCCGGCATCGAGCTGAACCCGGAGGAACTCGATGGTGAGGTCAGTCAGCTTCTCCATCAGCGCATGCCAGCAGGCCGGTTCGGCCAGCATCATCGCCTTGGTGCGGGCGTGGTGGCGGCTCGGGCCGCCCTCGACCAGGTAGGACGCCAGCGTGAACGGCGCCCCGGCGAACCCGATCAGCGGAACATCACCCAGCGCTTGCACGAGCAGCGAGACCGCATCAGACACCGGCTGAACGCCTTGCGGCTCAAGCGGTTTCAATGCATCGACATCGGCGGCAGTGCGCACCGGCGCTGCGATGACCGGTCCAACATCCGCAACAATGTCCAAGTCGACACCGGCGCCGCAAAGCGGGACCACGATATCGGAGAACAAGATCGCGGCGTCGACATCATGACGACGTATCGGCTGCAGGGTGATCTCGGTGATCAGTTCGGCGTCGAAGCAGGCCGCCATCATGCTGTGCTGCGTGCGCAGGGCACGGTATTCCGGCAGGGATCGGCCGGCCTGACGCATAAACCACACCGGCACCCGGTGCGGCTTGCGGCCGGTGGCCGCGGCCAGATACGGCGATTCGGGAAGCGTGCGACGCGTAGTCATCACGCCCAATGCTGCCACGACCAGCGATTCGACCGCTCCGCCAGGGAGTGTCGGTCCTGTCTGTCGTGGACCTGCGTAACGTCGTCGTGCATGCCAGTACGTCACCCGGAAGTCAGCTACGACGAGTTTCCAAGCCTGCGAATCGAACGCGCCGACCACGGGGTGCTGCACCTGGTTCTCGACGCTCCGGGGCTCAATTCGGTCGGGCCGCAGATGCACCGCGATCTCGCCGACATCTGGCCTGCCATCGGTCGCGACCCCGACGTTCGCGCCGTCTTGGTTCGGGGGGAAGGCAAAGCCTTCTCCTCCGGGGGCAGCTTCGACCTGATCGACGAGACCATGGGCGAGTTCAACGACCGGCTGCGCATCATGCGCGAGGCCCGCGACCTGGTGCTCAACATGGTCAACTTCGACAAGCCGGTGATCTCGGCTATTCACGGCGCGGCGGTCGGCGCGGGGTTGGTGGTGGCGCTGCTCGCCGACGTCTCCGTGGCCGGGCGAACCGCCAAGATCATCGACGGCCACACCAAGCTGGGTGTGGCCGCGGGCGATCATGCGGCCATCTGCTGGCCGTTGCTGGTCGGCATGGCCAAGGCCAAGTACTACCTGCTCACCTGCGAGCCGCTGTCCGGCGAAGAAGCGGAACGGATCGGGCTGGTCTCGATTTGCGTCGATGACGACGAGGTGCTGGGCACCGCAACCCGCATCGCGGCGGATCTGGCACAGGGCGCGCAAGCGGCGATCCGCTTCACCAAGCACAGCCTCAACCACTGGTACCGGATGTTCGCACCCGCCTTCGAAACCTCTCTTGGCCTGGAGTTTCTGGGGTTCGGCGGGCCTGATGTCCGGGAGGGCCTGGCCGCTCACCGCGAGAAGCGGCCCGCACGCTTCTCGGCCAACGCAGACTAAACGGCGCGCCTTTCTCCGCGTCTCGCCGGATAGGTCTAGCGTCAGAGTTTGTGCGCTCGGGCGACGAGGCAGGGCGGAGCGGTGAGAAGGCGCGGCGCTCGTGACACGCGCCAGCGACGATGCAGAGCGCAGCGATGAGAAGGAGCGGCGCTCGTGACTACAGCCGAACCGGTCCCGTTCCGCGATGCGGTTGCGGCGATGAGCGGTGCCAGCGTCCGTTCGGAGATCGAGCTGGGTCCCATCCGGCCGCCCCAGCGTCTGGCGCCGTACAGCTACGCGCTGGGCGCCGAGGTCAAACGTCCCGAGCTCGACCTCGTGCCGGAGCAATCCGACGGTGACGCGTTCGGCCGGCTGATCCTGCTCTACGACCCCGACGGGGCCGACGCCTGGGACGGCACCATGCGGCTGGTCGCCTACATCCAGGCCGACCTGGACTCCAGCGAGGCCGTCGACCCCCTGCTGCCGGAAGTGGCGTGGAGCTGGCTGGTCGAAGCGCTGGACACCCGCGCCGAGCATGTCACCGCGCTCGGTGGCACGGTTACTGCCACCAGCTCGGTGCGCTACGGAGACATCTCGGGACCGCCGCGCGCCCACCAGCTGGAGCTGCGCGCGTCCTGGACCGCCATCACCCCGGACATCGGTACACACGTCGAGGCGTTCTGCGAGGTGCTCGAGCATGCTGCGGGGCTGCCACCGGTCGGGGTGACGGATTTGGGCACACGGTCCCGCGTCTGACATGGCTCCCCAGCTGCCTCAAACGGCAGACGATCAGCCCGAAAGCACGGAACCGGACGTAACGCCGCTGCTTACGCCTGCCGACGGCGTGCCCGACCTCTCGACAACTGCCGGTGATATCGCTGCGGCCGCAGAGCTGCTGGACGGTGGACATGGAGCGTTCGCGGTGGACGCCGAGCGGGCCTCGGGTTTCCGTTACTCCAACCGCGCCTACCTGATTCAGATCCGCCGGGCCGGCGCCGGCACCGTGCTCATCGATCCGGTCAGTCACGGCGGCGACCCGCTGACCGTGCTGCGGCCCGTCGCCGAAGTGCTCGCAAAGGACGAGTGGATTCTGCACGCGGCCGATCAGGACCTGCCGTGCCTCGCCGAGGTCGGTATGCGGCCGCCCGCGCTCTATGACACCGAGCTGGCGGGGCGGTTGGCCGGCTTCGACCGGGTCAACCTGGCGGCCGAGGCACAACGGCTGCTCGGTGTGGGTCTGGCCAAAGGTCATGGCGCCGCTGATTGGTCCAAACGTCCGCTGCCGCCGGCCTGGCTGAATTACGCGGCCCTCGACGTCGAAGTCCTCATCGAACTACGGGACGCGATCGCGGGCGTGCTTGCTGAGCAGGGCAAAACAGATTGGGCCGCAGAGGAATTCGACTACCTGCGGGCCGTGGGTCAGGCACCGCCTCCGACCCGCCGGGACCGCTGGCGACGCACATCCGGTATCCATAAGGTGCGCGACCAGCGCGGCCTGGCCGCGGTTCGTGAATTGTGGACCGTGCGAGACGAAATCGCGCAACGGCGCGATATCGCCCCGGGGCGCATCTTGCCCGACTCGGCGATCATCGATGCCGCCACCGCCGACCCGAAGACCCGCGACGACCTGATCGCCCTGCCGATATTCGGCGGTCCCAGACAGCGCCGTAGCGCCGCGATGTGGTTGGCGGCCCTGGAATCAGCGCGGGAGAACCTCGGTGCCGCGGAGGAGGCCGAACCGCCGAATGGGCCGCCGGCGCCGGCACGCTGGCTCAAGCGCAGACCAGAGGCCGCAACGCGACTGGATGCGGCGCGCACCGCGCTACGCGAACTCTCCGAACGGGTTTCGGTGCCGACGGAGAACCTGGTCTCCCCCGATCTGGTACGACGGCTGTGCTGGGATTGGGAGGGCGCCGAGGATCCGGCGACGGCGATCGACGAGTTCCTGGCCGCCGGTCAGGCCCGCCGTTGGCAGCGCGAGCTGGTGGACCCGGTACTGGCTGAAGCGCTGAACCCCGCTGAACCCAATGTTTAGTCCAGCCGCTCGCTGATCTCCGCCGCGGACTCAATACTGCTTCCACCGTTGCCCAGTGCGGCCACCCAGCCGGTGATCTGCCGTGCCACGTCCTGCTCGGTCAGACCGGCTTCGGCGAGCACCTCGCCGCGTGACGCGTGATCGAAGAATTGTTGCGGCAGGCCGACATCGCGGCACGGCACGTCGACCTCTGCGCGCCGCAAGGCAGCTGACACCGCCGAGCCAACTCCCCCGTTGACACCGTTGTCTTCCATTGTGACGACCAGCTTGTGCGCAATCGCCAATTCGCCCACCACACCAGAAACCGGCAGCACCCATCGTGGGTCGATCACCGTCACACCAATGCCCTGGTTGCGCAGCCGCTCGGCCGCCGCCAGGCCCATCGATGCGAATGCCCCAACCGCCACCAGTAGCACATCGGCGCTCAGACCAGCGGCCGGCACCGCGAGCACGTCCACTCCGGAGCGCCGCTGAAGCGCCGGAATATCCTCGCCGACATCGCCTTTCGGGAATCTAATCGCAGTGGGACCGTCATTGATGTCGAGTGCCTCGCCGAGCTCTTCGCGCAGCCGGATGCCGTCCCTGGGCGCCGCCACGCGCATGCCGGGGACGATGCCCAGCATCGACAGATCCCACATGCCGTTATGGCTGGCACCGTCCGGGCCGGTGATCCCGGCGCGGTCCAGCACCATGGTGACCGGCAGCTCATGCATCGCCACGTCCATCATGATCTGGTCGAAGGCGCGGTTGAGGAAGGTCGAATAGATCGCCACCACCGGGTGCAATCCACCCATGGCCAATCCGGCCGCCGACGTCATCGCGTGCTGCTCGGCGATGCCGACGTCGAACAACCGATCCGGGAAGCGCTCACCGAATGCGGTCAGTCCGGTGGGCCCCGGCATCGCAGCGGTGATCGCGATGATGTCACGGCGTTTGGTCGCATATTCGATCAGCGATTCGGAGAACGTCGCCGTCCAGCTCGGTCCCGGGACCTTGGTGGCAATCCCGGTCGCCGGGTCGATTACCCCACAGGAATGCATCTGCTCGGCCTCGTCGGCCTCGGCCGGGCCGTAGCCCATGCCCTTGTGGGTGACGACGTGTACCAGCACCGGGCCACGGAATCCGCGGGCGCTGCGCAGCGCGGTCTCCACGGCATGCTCGTCGTGGCCGTCGACCGGCCCGACGTACTTCAATCCCAGGTCGATGAACAGCAGCTGCGGCGAAAGCGCGTCCTTCACACCGGCTTTGACACTGTGTATGAATTGGTAGGCCAATTCACCGACGAGCGGCATGCCGCGCACCGCGGAACGGCCGCGCTCCAAGAGGTGCTCGTAGGTGGGCTGCAGCCGCAGCGCGGCCAGATGGTTGGCCAAACCGCCGAACGTCGGTGCATAGCTGCGGCCGTTGTCGTTGACGACGATGATCACCGGTCGGTGCGCGGCGGCGATGTTATTCAGTGCCTCCCAACACATGCCGCCGGTGAGGGCGCCGTCGCCCACGACCGCTACCACGTGCCGGTTGCGGTGGCCGGTCAACTCGAACGCCTTGGCCAGCCCGTCGGCGTAGGACAACGCCGCGCTGGCGTGGCTCGACTCAACCCAGTCGTGTTCGCTCTCGGCCCGAGACGGATAACCCGACAAGCCACCGTTTTTGCGCAACGTCTCGAAGTCCGCGGCGCGGCCGGTCAGCATTTTGTGCACATAGGCCTGGTGGCCGGTGTCGAAGATGATCGGATCGTGCGGCGAATCGAACACCCGATGCAATGCCAGCGTTAGCTCTACGACGCCGAGATTGGGTCCCAGATGCCCACCGGTGGCTGCCACCTTGTGAATGAGAAACTCGCGAATCTCGTCGGCCAGATCTCGCAAGTCCGCCTGAGAAAGGTGCTGTAGATCGGCGGGCCCACGGATCTGTTCAAGCATTTCGCCAGTGTACGCACGACGGCCAACTCACAGCGCCGACCAGCGGAGATACCTCAACGGTAGCCGAACCTGAAGGTTGGATGAGACGCACAGCGTAGTCCAGCTAGGCCTGCTAAATTATGCCCCGGTGTGCCGGGAAGCCTGGTCGGCGTCTTCATTCGTGCTATTCGGGTTTCCCTGCTATTCAGGGCTATTCAGGAGCGCACGATGATTTGCACGGTCGACGCGACCGCACCAAAAGGGCGGACCCGACGGCAGGTCAGCCGATGAGTGTCTTTCATGCCGTCTACGCGACGACGGTGTTCGTGCTCGCTTACGTATTGATCGCCACGGAGCGTTTCAACCTGACA
>DATFYT010000291.1:0-5305 GCA_035314925.1 Mycobacterium sp.
GCGCCCGTACAGTGGATCAGCCCGCGCCCAGGTCAGGTCGGTATCGCGTGAGCAGTGCCCGGACGGTGTCCATGGCTTCTACGGCGCGGTCCTTGTCGACGGCCTGGATCGCCATCAACGGGATGTACTCGTCGTCGGGCAGATCGATGCGCGCCCACCGCGCCCCGGCCGGAAACGACACACCGACCACGTCCGACCACGGCACCAGCCGGTCGCCGAGCATATTGCGCACCGACAGCCCCGCGGGCCCGACCCGCAGCCGTGGCCGGGCGAACAGCAGCACGAGCCCGGCGATCACGAGACCCAGCCCCGCCATCGCCACCTGATCGGACGTCTGGAAGATCACGCCGCTGGACTTGATCTTGAGCAGCAGTCCTACAACGATGTGCGCCGCGACGATCACGACTGCCGCCCCGTAGGCGAAGTACGGCGTCAAATGTGGACGAACTTGCACATCCCAGCTGTCCTGGTTCGGCTTGACGGTCACGGCTTTCCGCGCAGATCGCGCAGGGTCAGCGCGGTGCTCAGCGCCGCGGCGGTCGCCTGGGCGCCGTTGTCGTCGGCAGACTCGGGTAGCCCCGCGCGGTCGAGGGCCTGATCTTCGTTGTTGGTGGTCAGCACGCCGTTGGCCACCGGCGTGGACTCGTCCAGCGAGACGCGCGTCAGCCCTTGGGTTACCGCGTCGCAGACATAGTCGAAATGCGGTGTCTCGCCACGGATCACCACACCCAGCGCGACGACGGCATCGTGGTTACGGGCTACGGCCTGCGCGACGACCGGAATCTCGATCGCGCCGCGAACCCTTACCACCGTCGGATTCTTGACGCCCCATTCGTCGGCGATTCTGCAGGCACCGGCCAGCAACGCGTCGCATATCTGCTTGTGCCACGTGCTTGCCACGATTGCCAGCTTGAGTGCGGAGGCGTCCAGTGCCGCGATGTCGGGTACACCGGCACCGCTCATATGCGCCGTCCCGCAGCATCGCTTGTCACAGCGCTCCCCCGAATTCGCCGTGCAGGTGGACTGATTCGTCGTAATCGTCCAGCCCCACCAGATCGTGGCCCATCCGGTCACGCTTGGTCATCAAGTATCGAATGTTCTCCGCGTTGGCCCGCACAGGCAGCGGCACTCGCTCGATGATGTGCAGGCCGTATCCATCCAACCCGACTCGTTTGGCCGGAT
The DNA here is from genome assembly GCA_035314925.1 of Mycobacterium sp. Classification (GTDB taxonomy): domain Bacteria; phylum Actinomycetota; class Actinomycetes; order Mycobacteriales; family Mycobacteriaceae; genus Mycobacterium. The sequence continues at coordinate 1,183 of DATFYT010000291.1, forward strand.
TGTTGGTGAGCAGCCGCATCGAACGCACGCCGAGGTCGACCAGGATCTGGGCGCCCGTGCCGTAATCCCGTGCGTCGGCGGGCAATCCGAGCTTCAGGTTGGCGTCGACGGTGTCATCGCCGGCGTCCTGCAGCTGGTAGGCCTGCAGCTTGTGCATCAGACCGATGCCGCGGCCTTCATGGCCGCGCATGTAGAGCACCACCCCGCGGCCTTCTCGCGCGACCATGGCCATCGCGGCGTCGAGCTGCGGCCCGCAATCGCAGCGGCGTGAACCGAACACGTCGCCGGTCAGGCACTCCGAGTGCACCCGCACCAGCACGTCGTCGCCGTCGTAGTTCGGTCCGGCGATCTCACCCCGTACCAGCGCCACGTGTTCGACGTCCTCGTAGATGCTGCTGTAGCCGACAGCGCGGAATTCGCCGTGCCGGGTTGGAATCCTGGCCTCGGCGATGCGCTGAATGTGCTTCTCGTGCTTGCGGCGATACTCGATCAAGTCGGCGATCGCGATCAGCGCCAGACCATGTTCGTCGGCGAAGACCCGCAGCTCGTCGGTCTGCGCCATCGCGCCCTCGTCCTTTTGGCTGACGATTTCGCAGATGGCACCCGCGGGCGACAATCCCGCCATCCGGGCCAGGTCGACGGCGGCTTCGGTGTGGCCGGGGCGCCGCAATACGCCACCGTCCTTGGCGCGCAACGGAACCACGTGCCCGGGCCGGGTGAAATCGTCGGCGACACTGCCCGGGTCGGACAGCAAGCGCATCGTGGTGGCTCGGTCTGAAGCTGAAATCCCGGTTCCCACACCATTTTTCGCATCGACGGTCACGGTGTAAGCGGTGCCGTGCTTGTCCTGATTGATCGCGTACATCGGCAACAGGCCCAGTCGGTCGCAAATCGCTCCGGCCAATGGCACGCACAAGTATCCGGAGGTGTAGCGCACCATGAACGCCACCAGTTCCGGGGTGGCCTTCTCGGCGGCGAAGATGAGATCGCCCTCGTTTTCCCGGTCCTCGTCGTCGATGACGACGACAGCCTTGCCCGCCGCGATGTCGGCGACCGCCCGCTCGACGGAGTCCAACCTCGTCATCGCTGCCACCTCGTCAGAAGAACCCACCTGAAGCGCTCAAGTGTTGCATCCAGTATGAACCACCACGTCGTCGCCGTTATTGCCACCGCTCACTGACCGGGAGCTTCATCAGCCTCCCGCATCTGGCGCCACCGGCATGCCTGTGACACAGGCCACACACTTGGAGCAAAGGCGCAGGGCGATGTGCCGCCGGCAAACGAGCAAAAGCTTTGCAGAGGCTTCTCCTAGCTGATTCATAGGCTAGCTATCTAGCGTTCGAAACGTCGGGGCAACCGTCCGCTGAATACACAAAGTAAGCAGGTGAAGGACAATGGATCTGAAGAAACTGATGGCGGGGGCTACCATCGCCGGCGCTCTTGGAGCTGCCGCATTAGGCGTGGGAGCCGGTGCGGCCAGCGCCGCTCCCGGTGCCGGCGGCGCCCACGGCACGCCGCCCGCAGTTAGCCACGGGGGACCCGCACCCCTCGAGCCAGGTGGCGGAGGCCACGGACCAGGCGGACCCGGTGGTCCAGGTGGCCCGGGTCCCGGCGGACCCGGTGGTCCAGGTGGCCCCGGTCCCGGTGGCCACGGTCCCGGCGGCCCGGGCGGACCCGGCGACCACGGTCCCGGCGGCCCCGGTGGACTCGGCAACCACGGTCCCGGCGGTCCGGGCGGACCCGGCGACCACGGTCCCGGCGGACCGGGCGGACCCGGATTCCACGGACCTGGGGGCCCCGGCGGACCGGGTGGCCCATGGCACGGGGATGACCAGCGCGGGTACTTCCACGGCGCCCCGTGGGGAGACGGACCCGCACCCTGGGGACCGGGTGCACCACCGCGGCCGGCATGGGACAGGCCGCTTCCGCCGCCCGGTGGACCGTGGAACTATGGCCCGATCAATTATTGGGGCTACAACGAAAACCCGTTCTGGAATCAGCAGTTCAACCAGTGGGGCTTCAACTTCTTCGGAGTCTGGATTCCGCTGTGAGGATGATCCCGCTGTAAGAAGCTAGTCACAGGATGCCCGCTTCGCCGATTGGCGGAGCGGGCATCGTGTCTATTGACCTGATGCGGTTCCCAGCAGTCGCTCGACGTATTTCGCGACTAGGAACGAACTAGCACTGTGCCTGACCTGCTAAAGCCTGGTCAATCCGTAGCGCTGTGGGGCGAAATATGTTTGAGCTGGATACTCGGTCCCGACCGAAAGGCAACCCACGCCTTCCAGTTTGCGGATGGCAGCATCGCCAGACGGTGGGCCAGCGAAGCGCCGGGTATCGCCGTGCTGAACGGAGGCAGGGAAACCGGTCTATTGCCGCTGAACAGTGACCAGGCGCGGGAGCTGGCCGCAGCTCTGTTGGCCGCAGCCGACGAGCTCGACGGGTTGGAGGGAACCGGATCGTCCTAGTCCACGTCTGAATAAGTAATCGGCCCGCCACCTCTCTCCTGTGGCGGGCCGATTCATGTCCGCGACGGGCCAGGTCTGCCAGCGTCCACGCGACCGCGTGGATTACAAAGTGGCATAACTGATTTTTCGGGGTGGCTTGCGCGCTTCGACCCGACCGCTGCTGGCGCGCGGTTACCGCGTCACCCGGTCGCCCAGCAACGATGACCGCGCACCCGGCCGGGACGGCACTGACCCTATAGCGATGGCAGGATGTCGACCAAGAAGTTGCTGCCGGTAGCCACCGCGTGGAGCATGTCGCCGAAGACGGCGGCCAGGTCGAAATTGCCGGCAGTCTCAGTCGTGAAGTCGGGGCCGGCGGTGGCGGTGCTGCCGGTGCCCAAGACAAAGGCGATGTCATTGCTGCCGAGCAAAGGGAAGGGAAGTCCCAGAATGCCGCCAGCCTGGGCCAAATCGGGACTGCTGCCAGTGTCGATGGCGGTGGCGAGGTCGCCGTTACCGCTTTCGGCAAAGGCCCCGCTGTCGGTGCCGAGGGCGGCGGCGGTGTCAAGGTTGCCGCCGCCGGCGTCGGCCGCGCTGTTGGTGCCGACGGCGGAGGCGAGGTCGCCGTTGCCTAAGAAGGCATCAGCGTTGCCACCGTCGACGGCGGTGGCGAAGTTAAAGATGCCCTCTTGGGAATCGGCGCTGCTGTCGGTGCCGAGGGCGGACGCGGATTCAAGGCTGCCGCCGACGGCGTCGGCCGCGCTGTTGGTGCCGACGGCGGAGGCGAGGTCGCCGTTGCCTAAGAAGGCCTCAGCGTTGCCACCGTCGACGGCGGTGGCGAAGTTAAAGATGCCCTCTTCGGAAAAGGCCTCGCTGTTGGCGCCGAGGGCGGACGCGGATTCAAGGCTGCCGCCGAAGCCGGCAAAGGCATCGCTAAAGGCGCCGACGGCGGTGGCGGAGTCAAGGTTGCCGTCGGTGGCGCCTGCGATGCTACCGGCGCCGTCGGCGAATGCGGTGTCAAGGTTGCCGTCGTCGGCGGTGGCGGCGCTGCTGGTGCCGTCGGCGAATGCGGTGTCAAAGAGGCCGCCGGTGGCGGTGGCGTCGCTATTGGCGCCGGAGGCGATCGCCAAGCCAAATTCCCCGGTGGTGGTGGTGGCGGTGGCGCTGCCTTCCTGGAACAGCGAAAACCCGTCGAACGAGATGGCTATATCCAGACTTGATGGCGCCGCCGGGACGGCCCCACCCAGAAGACCATCGATCGACGACAACCAGTCGGTAGACGGGTCGGCCGAGGCGACCCCCGGCGTGGCGGCCAGCGCCGCCCCGATGCCCATCCCGACCGCCAGCCCGCCGAGCCGACCGAGACCACGAACGTTTCTCATGGGTCTTCCTTTCCCCGACCGCACCGTGTCGGGTGCGGCTGTTGTCATCAGCGCCGACCGCTGCAAGCTTTTAGTGTAAGCACCGGCTTAACGCAATGTATGAAAAAGCTGGCAAACACTGTAATTTTGCACTGCGTACAGGATCTGTGTGGTATTAGCCAGCGGGCAAACCTGTCGGCAGCCCACGGCGTAAAGCGTTTTTCGGCACAGTGAGCGTCCCCCGGCTTGCCCGCAGACGCCCGAACCCGGTGTGATCGCGCCAACCGGGAACTACCGCCGTCTACACGATCGCGG
>DATFYT010000292.1:0-9916 GCA_035314925.1 Mycobacterium sp.
AACACGGCGGTGGTCATCCATCGCGGCGTCGTTCTTGGCGTGGTGCCCAAGTCGTACCTGCCCACCTACCGGGAGTTCTACGAGCGTCGCCAGATCGCCCCCGGTGACGACGAGCGCGGCACTATCCGAATGGCCGGCATGGAAGCGCCGTTCGGCCCGGACCTGTTGTTCGCCGCATCCGACCTGCCCGGCTTCGTGCTGCACGTGGAGATCTGTGAGGACATGTTCGTGCCGATTCCGCCCAGCGCTGAAGCGGCGCTGGCGGGCGCGACGGTGCTGGCCAATCTGTCCGGCAGCCCGATCACGATCGGCCGCGCCGAAGACCGCTGCCTGCTCGCCCGCTCGGCATCGTCGCGGTGCCTGGCCGCCTATGTGTATGCAGCCGCGGGGGAGGGCGAGTCGACGACCGACCTGGCCTGGGACGGCCAGACCATGATCTGGGAGAACGGCGTACTGCTCGCCGAATCCGAGCGCTTTCCAAAAGGGGAACGACGCTCCATCGCCGACGTCGACACCGAGCTGATTCGCGCGGAGCGGCTGCGAATGGGGACGTTCGACGATAACCGGCGCCACCACCGGGTGCTTGCGGAGTCGTTCCGGCGTATCGAGTTTCGCCTGGATCCGCCGGCCGGCGACATCGGGCTGCGGCGCACGGTCGAACGGTTTCCGTTCGTGCCGGCCGATCCCGAGCGGCTGCAGCGAGACTGCTACGAGGCCTACAACATTCAGGTCGCCGGGCTCGAACAACGTTTGCGCGCATTGAAATACCCGAAGGTTGTCATCGGGATTTCCGGCGGGCTGGATTCGACGCATGCGCTGATCGTGGCTGCGCGCGCGATGGACCGGGAAGGTCGGCCGCGCAGCGACATTCTGGCGTTCACATTGCCCGGCTTCGCAACCGGCGAGCACACCAAACGCAACGCGGTCGAGCTTTGCCGAGCGCTCGGTGTCACCTTCTCCGAGATCGACATCACCGACACCGCGAAGTTGATGCTGAAAGAGATCGATCATCCGTTCGCGCATGGCGAGAAGATCTACGACGTCACGTTCGAGAACGTTCAGGCGGGCCTGCGCACCGACTATCTGTTCCGGCTGGCCAACCAGCGCGGCGGCATCGTGTTGGGCACCGGTGATCTATCCGAATTGGGGCTGGGCTGGTCGACCTACGGTGTCGGCGACCAGATGTCGCACTACAACGTCAACGCCGGTGTGCCAAAAACACTGATCCAGCACCTGATCCGCTGGGTCATCGCGTCCGGTCAGTTCGAGTCAGAGGTGGACGAGGTGCTGCAGTCGGTGCTTGACACCGAGATCACCCCGGAACTCATCCCGACTGGCGAGGAAGACCAGCTGCAGAGCAGCGAGGCCAAAGTTGGGCCCTTTGCGCTGCAAGACTTTGCACTGTTCCAGGTCCTGCGTTACGGATTCCGGCCGTCGAAGATCGCCTTTTTGGCGTGGCATGCGTGGAGTGATTCCGACCGTGGTAACTGGCCGTCGGGATTCCCGGACAACAAGCGACCGTCCTATTCGCTCAAGGAGATTCGGCACTGGATGCAGGTCTTCGTGCAGCGGTTCTATTCGTTCAGCCAGTTCAAGCGTTCGGCGCTGCCCAACGGGCCCAAGGTGTCGAACGGCGGCGCGCTATCGCCACGCGGCGACTGGCGCGCCCCATCGGACATGTCGGCACAGGCCTGGCTCGACGAGATCGAGCGAGAGATTCCCGAGGAGTAGAAGGCAGCAAGCCAGCCCATGGTCAGGGTTCTGATTTGGTTTCCTCGCGGCGTCCGGCAACGGACAGCCGGGCCGCGTATGCCAGTGCGCTGAAACCGTATAGCGCGGCGACCAGCAGCAGCCAGCGCCCGAAGAAGGGTTGTTGGCTCTGCCCGGTGGCCGCGGAGTAACTGGCTTGCCCCTGTTGGATGATCCCGGGAAAAAACAGCAGTAGCGACAGCCCCGCCGCCAGGGTCGGGATCCGCAAATAATTCAGCGGCGACACCCGCGGCGACGGCCCTGCCCACCGATTCCTCAGTGCGGCAAGGGCGGCCGAGACGGAGCGATCGGCCAGGGCGTAGAGCGGGAACAGGACCAAGTCGTGAGCGACGACAGCGGCGAGGAACCAGACCGCGATCGACTGCCACCACACCTTGGAGTTCCACAGGGCTTGCGGACCGAGCACCGTCACGACATACCCGGCCAGCGCCCATGCGGCTACCGTGCCCAACAGATGTAACGGATTACTGCCGTAGAAGGCGGTGAAGCTGGTGATCAGTCTGCGCATATCAACGTTGTCCGAATTCGATTGACCGTACCCATTTGGTATTGTGCACGCCCGGCAGCGCGGGCACGATGATGCGCGCGGGGTAGCCGTGATCAAAAGACAGGTCAACGCCGTTGACCCGAAGCGCCAGCAACGAGTCGGGGTTGCGCACCTGATTAGCCTGCAGGACAGCGTGATTGAACGCGCCGGCCCGCTCCAGCGAACGCACGGTGGCTCGGGCCGGGTTGGGCAGCCCGACCAGGTCCGCCAGATCGCGGAGACGAACTCCGCTCCACGTCTGAATGGTCGACCATCCTTCGACGCAGGCGATCGGCAGCTCGGCGGTGTGCTGCGGCATCGATTCCAGGGCGGCGCGGCTCAAGCGAATCTGCCCCGAAGGACCTCGCACGCTGAGCCGCCAATTCGCGCCGGTGTCGGCCGGCTTGATTGCGGCGGCCGCAGCTGTCCTGTTGACCTGGAAATCGTTGGGACCTGTACCGCGGTTGCGTCCGCGCGGCAACAGGAACGCCGCACGACGGCTAAAACCTCCGAGCGTCTGGCCGGCGGTGAGCACTGCGACGAACAGTGCGCCGCCCCCGGCCAGCGCCAGTGCGCCGCGGCGACTCATCGTCGGCGGGGCGGGATCGGCGGCGACCAACCCGTCGGCGTCCGGCGGTTCGGGTCGGGTGTCGGCGCGTGAGGTGCGCAGTACGGTGCGAAACGATTGGGAGCGCAAGCTGGTGACCATCCTGGGCAATTTGATCACCACGTGGATAACGAAACCCGCGATGAATATCCACGCGCCGTAGTAGTGGGCCGTGTAGAAGCTGAACCCGAAGATGTAGTCGTACTGGATGTTGAGCAGCCCGGTGGCGAGCTCAAAGAGGATTCCGCCCACCAGCATCAGCAACGACAACCGCTCCAGAAGCTGCGCGATCGACCGCAGCGGTGGCCATGCGAACAGCCGGGGAATGACCGACCACAGTTTGGCCAGCACCACCGGGATGATGATCAGACCCAACCCGACGTGCACACCCTGGGTCAGCCGGTAGAGCCACGAGGGCCGGGTCGGCCAGTCGAACGTGGGCAATTTGAGCCATCCGACGTCGCCAGGGATGGCCTGCCCGAATTGCGGGCCGTACGCGATGTAGGACAGCAGCCCGGTCAGGATCACCACCGGCAGGCTGACGAGCAGCACCGAGCCGAACACCGACGTCAACCATGGCCCCCGCAGTGGGCTCCGCCACCGCTGGAGCAGGTCCATGCCGGGTGGTTTGTGGCGTTCCAATGCGCGCCACAAGCGCGCCGGAAATCCGTACACCACTTCGGTCGTGCCGTCCTCCGCAGCGGTGCTGTGCGAATGGTCGGGGCCAGTCGCATCGGCGCTTGTTCGGTGGGTGTGCACGAGCGTGTGTCCGTCGGCTACCGATCCACTCCGGAACGAGCGGCGCCAGTCAGCACCGCAATCACCCGGGCGTGAACGTCGACGACGTGAGTGACAAGGAACCCGGCAGCGCGCGCGATGTCGCCGAGCGAGCCGGCTCCCACGCGCGACCACGGAAACCAATGCCCCAGGTATTGTTCGGTTTCCCAGCGTAGTAGTTCGTGACACTGCGCAATTGCCGCGGACTCGATCTCGACGATGACAACGCCGCCATGCGCGAGCAGTTCCGCGGCCCGCTTCAAGGTCCGGACCGGGTTCCCGCCGATACCGATATTCCCGTCGGTGAGCAGAATCTGTTCCCAGCTGCCCTCGGCGGGCAATGCAGCGAATAGGTCGCGGCGGATCGCGGTCCCGCCACGACCACGTGTCATCTCTACCGCGGCGGTCGAACTGTCGACCCCGAGTACGGGGAATCCGCGCTGCCGCAGAGAGGCGGTGAACCGCCCAGGACCGCATCCCAGATCCAGAGTCGGGCGCGAAGTGCAGTGCCCGAGTACGTGCTCGTCGGCGAGCCGATCTTGTGGTGTGATCTCGGGTCCCCCGATCCAGCGGGTCATCGGCAACTCACGGCAATGCCCGTGATGATTGCGGGCCCAACACGAGCTGCCCGCTGCCGCCGACCGATAGATCAGGTCGACAGACCTCGCTGCACCTGCCTCGTAGGTGTCACTGATCATCGCCGCTTCCCAGACCTTACGGCGCTCATGGCCATCCACCCATCCGTTCGCATCATCGGTGCACTTAAGTGGTATTCGGAGCTGACTGGACTGCGGATTGCCGAAGCCTGGATATCGAAACCTCAGCGGCTTGCAGATCGTTACTCCGGGCCTTCGGCATGGGCTGCAGGCTTCGTGGAGCGATGACCGCATGTTTGAGCAGGTTGTTCACCGACCGCTATCGGGCAGGATCGTCGGCAACTTCGATGTCGCCAGCCGCGGCCGCTGCGCGCAGTTGGTGGAAGTCGTCGAGCGACTTGTCGGCGTAGGCGTACGACCACGCGGCGACCGCACCGTGCACGGTGTCACTTTTGCCGACGTATCCCCGCAGTATCGACGCATTCGCGCTCTGCGAGTGCGCCCGTGCCAGCAGAACCGCACAAGCAGTGACGTAATCACGGAATGTAGAAGGGGACATGCCTTCGGTGTCGACGGTGCCCTTCATGTCGTGGAACTGACGGACGTAGTAGTCGCGGCCGTCCTTGCGTGTTGTCCCGAGGAACACATCGGACATCGCCTGCAGAATTCGCTGGCCATCAATGACGCGCACGCCCTGGCCCTTAGCCTCGACGGCCTCGGTCAGCGTGTCTGGCTGACGCCAACCGCCGTATTCTTCGAGCACTGATCGAGTGGCCTCTTTGATCTGCATGATCATCGGTGTGTCGTTGGGGCCGACCATGATGACCAAGTAACACCGGGTACCGACGCTGCCGACGCCGACTACTCGCAGCGCGACGTCGGTTACGCGGAAGTGCGACAGCAGCAGCGCGATGTCAGCCGGGACTGCGGCCAGGTACTCCTGAACCGACTCGACCAGGGGGGCTTCGATCTCCTCGTCGACGTGCTGGAGAACCGGCGGTGATTCGCGCAGGCGCGGCGTTCCCTCGGGCCCGATCTCCGTGATCTGTTTGAAGACACGCGCCGACGTTCGCGTGCGCGCCCGGGATATCGTTTTCTGAATCAGAGCCTGCAGGCCCTTGGATACCTTCCCGGTGTAGTGCTCGGGTTCCATCCGCAGGTAGTAGCGGTCCAGAACGCTCATCTCCTCGAGCATCGCTTGCAGGCTGGTTTGGTAGCCCACCAACGCCTCTTCGACGCAACGGCGGATCGCCTTGGCGGGATAACCCGCGTGGCGGCCCCCGATGATCGCGCTGGTGACCAGGCGTTTGACGTCCCACTCGGCGGGTGCCACTGCGGCTTCATCGAAGTCGTTCAGGTCGAAAACGATCGATCGGTGTGGGGCGGCGTACAAACCGAAATTCGAGACGTGAGCGTCGCCGCAGCACATGACTTCGATCCCAGTCGACGGGCTTGCAGCGAGGTCGGCGGCCATCACCGCTGCTGAACCTCGGTAGAACGAAAATGGGTCGGTGAGCATCCGAGCAAAACGCAGTGGGACGAGTTCGGGTAGTCGGCTGGCATTTTGAGCGACGAGAATCTCAGTGGCCGTTCGCGGAGAGGGAGTCAGCTGTGCGAGGGCGCGCCGTGGGGCGGTCTTTCGCAACACCCGACCGCCTGCCACATCCTCGCGCGGAACTTCCAGATCGATCAGGCGTTCACGCAACACCCGTTGCGGCATCTGATCAGCGTACTCAGCCGAGGTCGATGGATACGGCGCTTCGCCGCACCGCATACCCAGAGAGCTAGTTGGCGGCGAACCTCAACGAGGCTTTCCGCTTTGCGACGACACGTGTCGCGTCCGCACCGTGTCAGGTATGGCGCCGGGTGACCAGCGCCGCACACCAGATGGCAGCACAACCTGATGCCATCTTGGTCAGTTATGAGCGGTTGAAGCCGTAGAGCCGTTGCGGGTTGGTGACCAAGATGGCCCTACGTGTGGCGGGGTCGGGTGCCCAGTCGTCGAGGACGTCGAGCAAATCACCGACATTGGGCATGGGCCCCCAGAACCCAACGTGCGGCCAGTCCGATCCCCACACACAGCGGTCGGGCGCGACCTCGATAAGGGAACGGGCGAACGGGATGGTGTCGGCGTAGGGCGGCGTCTTCGACAAGCGGTAGGCGCCTGACAGTTTCACCCAGGCTCCGTCGGCGACAAGCTGCATCATGAGTTTCCAGCCGGGAGCTTGAGGACCGGCGTCAACGTCGAAATGCCCCATATGGTCGATTACATACGGCACCCGCAACTGTGAGAGTCGGGGGGCCACTGGGGCCAGCCGGTCGGCGTGGGTGAGGAACTGCAGGTGCCAGCCCAGCTCTGCGCACAAGCTCTCGTAGTCGGCGAGACGATCCAAACCGATGCCACCACCAGAGAGGGTGTTGAGCCGCAGCCCGACCACTCCGGCGTCCTTCAGCTCGGCCAGCGCCGCATCGGACAGGTCATGGGGAGCGACGGCAATGCCGCGCAATCGGTCGGGATGGGCCCTCAGCGTCTGCACCACCAGGCTGTTGTCGGTGCCGTGCACGCTGACCTGAACGACCACCCCGTAGGTCATGGTGGTGGCATCGAGCATCGCCAGATAGTTGCGCGGCGGCGCCGGCGGAGGGGTATAGCTGCGCTCGGGCACGAAACTTTCACCCACCACGTGCGCGTGGGTGTCGACCGCGCCCAACGGCACTTGAAAGCGGGTGGGCACATGCGGGTGGGGATGCGGTGGTGGGCACAGCCGCGGGACAGTGTCGATGGTCGCGTTCATCCGTAATCTCCTCAAGATTGGGCAGGTGTTGCTTTCGACGCGGTTCAGCTGGCGTAGTAGGGGTAGCCCGTGTTCTTTGTCTCGGCCTCGACCTTGCGCAGCATCGCCGGCCATTCCAGCAACCCGTAGGGGCGCAACGTGGTCGGAGCGAACACTTTGGCAGTCAGGTCGATGACGTCCGGCGGTGGTGCGCTGATCCCGTCGAACCCGGCTGATAATGCCGCAACCTGGGCTTGGCAGGCCGTTTCTAGCTGATAGAGCAGGTTGAATGCCTCTGGAATGCTGGCTCCGGCCGTCAATAGACCGTGGTTGCGCAGGACCATCGCGTTGTGCGGGCCCAGGTCGGCCACCAGCCGTTCCTGTTCGTCCATGCTCAATGCGGGACCTTCGTAGTCGTGGTAGCCAATGTGCCCGTCAAAACGCATGGCGTTCTGGGTAAGCGGTAGCAGGCCGCAGCGCATCGCCGAGATCGCCATACCCGCGACGCTGTGGGTATGGATCACCGCGTTAATGTCGTTGCGGGCCTTATGAATCGCGCTGTGGATGACATATCCCGCCCCGTTAATGCCGTAGTCAGTCCCTTCGGGCTTCCACACGATATTGCCGTCCAGGTCAACCTTGGCCAGGCTGGACGCGGTGATCTCCTTGTACGTCAGGCCGTAGAGGTTGATCAGGAACTGGTCGATGCCGGGCACCCGTACGGTGATGTGGTTGTAGATCAGGTAGGTCATGTCGTACAGGTCGACGAGCCGATAGCAGGCGGCCAGATCGACGCGCGCCTGCCATTCCTCGGGACTGACCTGATCCTTAACCGACGGGAAGCCGGTCGCGAAGTTGCGTCCCACCCCGGCCTCCGGTAACTGCGATATCTGCTTGATCTTGTCGAAGTCGAGTGCGTTAGTAGCCATGATCAATTCCTTTCGAGATAACGTTGTCCAGCAATTTCGAAGCTCAGCTTGGCCGAACGCTCAGCTAATTCCGATGTCGATCCGGTCATGGGCGTTCATATGTCCCCGTCAACACTCCGCGGGCGATCACGTGTCCGGCCATCTGCTTCAGCAGCGCCTTGGCGTTGGTGACGTGATCCGGAATCGGCTCGTCAAGCGCCAACACATGAAATCGGTAGTGATGCGGCCCGTGACCGGGAATCGGACGTGGGCCCGCGTACCCCCGGTGCCCAAAACCACCCGGGATGAAACGCATTCCGGCGGTGCCCGGCTGCAACGCGCCGGTGTCGACATCCTGCACACCGGGCTCGATCACCGCGACGGTGTGCAGTAGCGGGCGCGGCAGCGGAACGTCGACGTCGTCGATGATCAGCACCAGCTGCCGGGTCTCTGACGGCGGCCCGGTCCAGTGCAGCTGTGGTGACGCGTTGTCGCCGACGCCCTTTCCGGCGGTCGACACCGGCATCGTGCCGCCATCGCTGAAGGCGGTGCTGGCGACGGTGATGTCATAGGGGGCTGTGTAACCCGAACCGACGAGCGGGCTTCGATGCTCGCCGGCCCGGACATTGCGCAGCAGCCTGCCGAGGGTGCCCATCAGGCGCCGCTTCCGGCGCCGCGGATCGCCACAGTGCTGGACCGCAGCAGGTCGCCCAATTCGGCGGGCAGATAACCCTGCGCCGCCAACCGTGGCAATACGCCTCCGCTGGCGATGATCTCGAGAATGAGGTCGGGCAACTTGGGTACCGACCCCGACGCCCCGGTCGTCTCGTTGCGCCATTCGCCGGTGCTGATATCGAAGGCCCCGATGTCGCCCTCGTCGAACATGGTGGTTGCGTCGGGAATCGTCATCGCGGGCAGCCCGGCGTTGACGGCATTGCGGAAGAACAGTGAATTGAATTCCTCGGCGACCAGGCCGGCGACGCCGAGCTCGGTGAACAGCGCCGCGACCGGCCGCGACGATCCCAGCCCGAAGTTCTTGCCCGCCACGACGATGTCGCCGGCGGAAACCTGGTCGGTCCACCCGGGGCGTACCTCGTAGAAGATGTGCTTGGCCGCCTCCGGGGGATCCATCTTCATGGCGAAGGCGGGGTACATGGCGTCGGTGTTCAGGTCGTCGCCGAACACCCAGACCTTGCCGGTGATGGTGAGCGTCATGGGGTCGCACTCCTCGCGTCGGTGATGTAGCCGGTGATCGCTGATGCGGCAACGGTTGCCGGTGAGGCCATGAAGATCTGCGCCTCGGGGCTGCCCATGCGGCCGGTGAAGTTCCGGGTGCTCGACGTCAGGCAGACTTCGCCGGGTCCTACCACGCCCATGTGGTAGCCGAAGCACGCGCCGCAGGTGGAGTTGGTGATCACCGCGCCTGCGTCGGCGAGGTCCTGCAGATAGCCGCGCCGCATCGCCTCGCGATAGACCGCCTGTGACGCCGGAGTCACGAGCAGCCGAACGCCGGCTGCAACAGTCTTGCCGCGCAACACGTCCGCGGCGATTTCAAGATCTTCGAGTTGGCCGTTGGCGCACGAGCCGATGAAAGCCTGATCGATCTTCTGCCTGCCCAACTGCGAGACCGGCACACCGTTGCGGCTCACGGTGCCGGGCCGGGCCACGTAGGGTTCCAGAGCGGCCAGGTCCACGTGCCGCACCTCGCGGTAGGTCGCATCGGGATCCGGTGCCGCAGAGTCATATCCGGCGACGCCGTGCTCGTCGAGGAACGTCGTCAGCACCGCGTCGGGCTCGAACGTGCTGAAATCGGCCGACACCTCGGCACCCTGGGTGGCGATGGTGCGGCGATCGTGCATCGGGATGCTCGCCAGCCCGGGGCCGCCGAACTCCAGGTTCAGGTTCGCGGCGTCGCCGTACTCGTTGGCGATGTGCAAGAAGATGTCCTTGCCGCTGAC
>DATFYT010000293.1:0-21919 GCA_035314925.1 Mycobacterium sp.
TTAAGAGGAGTGGGTACCAATGGCTGATCGTGTCCTAAGAGGCAGTCGCCTTGGAGCCGTAAGCTACGAGACCGACCGCAATCACGACCTGGCACCGCGCCAGATCGCGCGTTATCGCACGGAAAACGGCGAAGAATTCGACGTGCCGTTCGCTGACGACGCCGAGATCCCCGGCACCTGGCTGTGCCGTAACGGTATGGAAGGCACCCTGATCGAGGGTGACCTGCCGGAGCCCAAGAAGGTCAAGCCGCCCCGCACGCACTGGGACATGCTGCTCGAGCGCCGCTCTGTTGAGGAACTCGACGAACTGCTCAAGGAACGTCTCGAGCTGATCAGGACGCGCCGTCGCGGCAGCTGACCCGACCGGGTTAAAACAAGAAGTCGAACGGTGCAGACGTGAGGGCCGCGTCCGGGAACATGGCACCGGGGTCGAAGTTGGAAGCATCGAACAGTAGCGATTCCACCCCCGCCCACGGCGACACGTCATACGTTCCCTCCGGCGTAACCAACCAGGCACCGATGGCATTGTCGACGCCATTGCTCACGGTTGTGCCGGGTCCGACCAGGTCGATGTAGTCATAGCTGTAGCCGTTGCCGAGGTTCTGGATGTCGATCACGCCGTCTTGGATATTGGTGCCGGCAATGCTCGGAAGCAAAATCTGTTGTTCAGCGAATCCGTTGAATAGTCCGTTGAAGTTCACCTTGTCGATAACGTTGGCCTGCACATCAAGATCGGAAGGCGGCAGGGTACTCAGGTTCAGCGGCTGGCCATCCTCGGTCGTCACGTTGCTGGCGAAAAACTGTTGTACTGGCTGCGACAGGTCGTTGGAATCGAAGTCGAACGTCTGGCTGCCGTAGGCGGTATTAGCGAACACGTCGCCGGTTTGATACGTGATATCCGGGTCACCCGTCAATGAACCAAACGGATCGGGCACCGGGTTGGACAGATCGAACAGTTGGGATTCCTGGTACGCCAAATTGCCGTAGTCGCCGCCGTCTTCCCACTGCGACACGTCGTAGGTGCCCATCGGCGTGACCAACCAGGCACCGATGGCCTGGTCGACGCCATTGCTGTTCAGAGAGGTGGTACCGGGGCCGACCAAATCGATGTATTCGTAGGCGTAGCCATCGCCGAAGTTATGAATGCCGATCACGCCGCTGTCAATGTTGGTGCCGGGAATGTTCGGAAGCAAAATCTGTTGTTCAGCTTGTCCGTTGGACTGCAGCTTGTCGATGATGTCGGTTGACACGTTAGCGATAAGCGGATTGGTGCTCAGGTTGAGCGGCTGGTCATTCACCGTCACGTTGCTGGTGAAGAATTGGTCGACGGACTACCCGAAGTTACTGGAATCGAAGTCGATCGTCTGGTTGCCGTAGGCGATATTTTCCGATGCGTCGCCGATCTGGTACGTGATGTCCGGGGCATCAGGGAAGGTGACGCCAAATGGATCGGGCACCGAGATGGTAATGGCGTCGGGATCCGCTGTGGCGACGCCCATCGCGAAGGACGCCGCCGCCGCGACCCCTCCAGACGCAAGAGTGACGGATGTGATGATGCGGAGCATGACTTCCCTCCCGTTGGCCAATCGGCCCTCGCGCCAGCCCCCATCGCCAACGGCGGATACGGGATCGGATCAGCTTTATCTAAGGATTCAATCAGTTGTTAACCGGGACCGCGCGGTTGCGGTTGCGCCGACCGTCGATCCCCCACTGCGCGACCTTGACCAGCGCTTCGCGGATATTTGATCCGCTCATCTTGGACACGCCAAGTTCGCGCTCGGTGAAGGTAATCGGTACCTCGACGACGGTGAAACCGGTGGAAATGGTGCGCCACGTCAAGTCGATCTGGAAGCAATAGCCCTTCGAGTCGACGTGATCGAGATCGATCTTCTGCAGAACGTCCCGACGATAGGCGCGGTAACCGGCGGTGATGTCGTGGATGCCGATGCCAAGGGCCAACCGGGCATAGGTGTTGGCGGTCCAGGACAGCGCCCAGCGACGCCACGGCCAGTTCTGCACATTGCCGCCGTCGACGTAGCGCGAACCGATGACCAAGTCGGCCCCGGCGTCGACGGCCTCCAGCAGGAGGTGCAGTTGTTCTGGCGCGTGACTGCCGTCGGCGTCCATCTCCACCAGCGTCGTGTACTGCCGGTTCAGCCCCCACGCGAAGCCGGCCAGGTATGCCGCACCCAGACCATCCTTGGCGGTCCGGTGCATGACATGGATTCGCTCGGAGTCGGCCGATGCCAGCTCATCGGCGAGTTTTCCGGTGCCGTCCGGGCTGTTGTCGTCCACGACCAGCACATGCACGTCGGGACGAGCCTGGTGTAGCCGTTGCAGGATCAGCGGGAGGTTCTCCCACTCGTTATAGGTGGGGATGATCACCAGGGTGCGCTGGGTGGGGCGATCGCCCGCAACCCGCGACACCGGATCGCCGGTGGTCATAGGTCTCCTCTTTCTGGCCGCTGGTCCTCGACGAGATCGGGGTCGGCAAATGGGTCGTCTGTGTCGTCTAGGTAGTCTTCGTCGGCTACTTCGTCGTCACCGAGCGGATCGTCGTCAGGTTTGTCCTTTGCTGAGCCGAAGTTCTTCGTCAGCTCCGACAGACGACGGTTCATATCTGTGAACCATCCATTGTGCCGCATCGCAGCGAGCAGGACCGCGACAGCTATTACGACCAGGCTCCCCTGCACGATCGGGCCCCACCTAGCCGCCGGCGTCAGCGTCGTTTTGCGACGCACCTGGTTGTCCAGGTAGCCCGGCTCGAAGAAGTCCGTCCGGCCCAGCTCGCGGCCGTCCGGCGTGACAAGAGCTGAGATCCCCACGTTGCTGGCGACGACGGCGTACCGGTCGAGCTCCACCGCCCGCACCTTCGAGAAGGCCAGCTGCTGCTCGCTCATGGTCTGGTTGAAGTTGGCATTGTTGGCGGGCACTGCGAGCACCTCGGCGCCGTTGCGGACCGAGTCTCGCAGCGCGCGGTCGAAAATCACTTCCCAGCAGGTCGCGACGCCCACCGGAACACCCGCGGGACGCACCACGCCGGTGCCCGTGCCCGGGACGATATAGCCCGCCAGGTCGGCGAGCCCGGACAGGTGCCGGAAGAAGCCGCGCCAGGGCAGGTACTCCCCGAACGGCTGCACGATCCGCTTGTCGTGGCGGTCGGCGGGGCCTGTCTTCGGGTTCCAGACGATCACCGTGTTCGTTTGCGCCGGGGCGTCGCGCGGTCGGCCCGCGACATCGAGCACCGTACCGACCAGGAGCGGCGCGCCGATCGCCTCGACCGCCACCGCGATCTGCTGCGCCGCATCGGGATTGCGCAGCGGATCGACTTCCGACGCGTCCTCGGGCCAGACCACAAAGTCAGGTTGCGGCGCGCGTCCGGCGTGCACGTCGTCGGCCAGTCGGCGAGTCTCTCGGACATCGGCGGCCAGCACCGCGAGGCGCTGCGCGTTGAACTCCAGACCGAGCCGCGGCACATTGCCCTGGACCACCGCGGCGGTGACGACGGGTTCGTTGCCCGATCCGGTGCCGGAATGGCGGACCTGCGGCCAGATGGCGGCGGTGGCGAAAAACGCCAGGCAGATGCAGATTGCCGGCAGCAGCACCGCGGGCGGCGAGTCGGCCGCCTCGCCGGTATGCGGCCGACGGGACGCCCGCAACCACGTCACGATTTCCAGCGTGATCGCGGTGGCGCTACAACCGACCAATACGATCGCCAGCGAGAGCAGTGGCACTCCGCCCAGCCGGGCCAACGGCAGAAATGGGCCCTCGGTCTGGCCGGCCGCCACCACGCCCCAGGGGAACCCGCCGAATGGCACCCTCGATTTCAGCCACTCCTGCGCCGCCCACAACACCGCGAACCAGATCGGCCATCCGGGCAGCTGCCGCACCACGACGGCGGACAGGCCGAAGATCGCAGGAAACAACGCGCACACCAGTACCAGCGCCAGCAACGGGATGGCGCCGACGAGGATGCTGACCCAGTGGATCAACGGCAGGTAGAACGCCAGGCCGAACAGGAAGCCGTAACCGAATCCGCCCACTGGCGTGGTGGCCCGGCGGGTCAGCACCCAGGCCAGCACGGCAAACGCGATGACGGCGGCCCACCACCAGTTGAACCGGGGATAGCTCGAGCACAGCAGCAGACCGGCGAGGATTGTGGCGCCGAGGCGTGTCAGACGCGGCCGCAGGGCTGTGCCCCATTGCGGTAGCCGCGTCCGCAGCTCGTTGCCCAGCCAGACCAGCAACGCAGCGCTGAGCTGGACCAGTCGCCGCCCTAGCTGCGCCGCTCTTTCACGGGCGTGCTCACCGAAGCTCGGCAGCTGATCCTCGTCGGCTTTCGGCTCGAGGTCGGTGTCGGCGTGCTCTGACTCGAAGTCGGACTCGAGGTCGCTCTCGGGGTCGGCGTCGCGATCGTCGACATCATCGCGTTGAACGGGGATTTCGCCGGTGACTTCTTCGTCTTCGTCGTCGTCTTTGACCGCCGGGATGACTTCGGTGTCCTCACCGGGCCGCCTCCAGCGGTCGAACCGCCCGCCGCCCTTAGCCATGGATGACGGCGCCCTGGTGCACAGTTTGCCGACAGCGGGGCAACGGATCTGTTGGGCCCAGCCGCGGCAATGCGGGCACCCTCGACCGTGGATCGGTCGACCACCGCCGGACGGCGTCACTAGGCGCGCTGGCTTCAAGCTCGTTGGGGTCGCTGACATCCCAGACGGCGTAGGACGCGGGCGCGCCCGGGACCAAGGTGCCCGCAAGCCCGTCACCGACGCCGCCGACCCGCCAGCCACCGCGAGTCGCCGCGGCGAATGCCGCTCGCACGGAAACCGAACTGCCGGGCGTGCGGTGGTTGGCAGCGGCCCGGACGGTCGCCCACGGGTCGAGGCCGGTCACCGGGGCGTCGGATCCGAACGCGAGGGCCACGCCTTGGGATGCTAACAGCGCAAACGGGTTGAGAACCCCTGCTCGGGCGACACCGAGACGCCGGGCATACATGCCGTCATGGCCGCCCCAGAGTGCGTCGAAATTGGGCTGCATGCTGGCCATGACACCCCACGCGCCCAGCTTGGCCGCCTGATCTGCGGTGACCATCTCGAGGTGCTCCAAGCGGTGTCCGCAGCGGGCCACCGCGGCCACGCCGAGGTCTTCGACCACGCGCTCATAGGCGGCGACGACAGCCGACACGGCAGCGTCGCCGATGACGTGGAAACCCGCCGTCACGCCGGCCTCGGTACACGCCCTGACGTGGGCGGTGATGACCTCGGGATCCAAGTAACAGGTTCCGACCCGGTCCGCGGCGTCGGTATAAGGCTGATGAAGCCAGGCGGTGCGCGAGCCGAGGGCGCCGTCGACGAAGAGGTCACCGGCCAGCCCGGCCGCACCGGTGTCCTCAATGACCGCACGTGCCTGCGCCGGGCTGGTCACCACCTCACCCCAGTAACCGGTCACCTGGACGCCGTGGGCCTGGCTGAGGGTCCGCAACTCATGCCAGTCGTCCAGCCCGCCGATCTCGGGCCCGGCGCATTCGTGCACCGCGACGATCCCGCTGGCGGCCGCAGCGTCCAGCGCGGCCACCCGGGCTTCGGTGCGCTGGCCATCGGTCAACAGGTCGCGGGCGGCGGCGCGGACCAGGTGATGGGCGTCGGCAACCAGGGGCCGCTGTTCGGCGAATCCGGTCGCCGATGGTAGCCCGGGCACCCGCTCGCGCAGACCGGTCGAGGCCAGCGCCGAGTGCACATCGACGCGGGCCAGGTAGGCGGGCCGGCTGCCGAGCACCGCGTCGAGGTCGGCGGTGCTGGGCGCCGCGTTTTCCGGCCAGGAGGATTCGTCCCAACCGTGACCCCACACCGGCTGACCGGGATGGGCGGCCGCGTAGTCGGCGATCATCTGCAGGCAATGCCGACGCGACGTCGATGCCCGCAAATCGAGCCCGGTCAGGCTCAGACCGGTGGCAGTGACATGGATGTGGCTGTCGACGAAGCCCGGCGCGACGAAGCCGCCGTCGAGGTCGATCACCTCGGCGTGGGGGAATTGGCCGCGACCTACGTCGTCGCTGCCCAGCCAGACCACCACACCGTCGCGGACCGCCATCGCGGTGGCATCGGGGTGGGTCGGGCTGTGGACCCGGCCGTGGACCAACAGCGTCGTGGGGACCTGAGTCACGCTGTATAGGTCTACTCGGGCCGGCCCGGCAGGGCGGGCGGATCAACCTCCGTGAAGTCAGCGACGTCAGTGACGTCGATGACCTCGCCGTCGATGTAATCCGGCCGGGGGCGGGGCGCCGATGCGTATCGATCCGCGCCGACGGTGGTGACCGTGATCAGCGGTGCACGTCGACCGATGCCGCGTACCGCCATCGCCGTCAGCAGCGGACGGGCGACGGCCCGGGTCGGCGGCAACAGAAGCAGCAGCCCGGCCGCGGTGGTGACCAGGCCGGGAACCACCACGAGCACGGACCCCAGCGCGACCATCGCGCCGTCGGTGGCGAGCTGCGACTGTTGCGTGGTCAGCCCGGACCGCAACCGACCAAGCTGGCGCTTGAGTTGCGAACCCGCCAACGCCAACCCGGTGACAAAGGCCGCCAGCAACAGCAGCAGGGTCCAGCCCAGCCCGATCGTCGACGCGAGCGCCACCAGCACGGCGAGCTCGACGAGGACGTAGACCAGGAACAGTCGCGACACCATGAGAAGGCAACGTCGGGGGCAGCCGCGGGAGTTCCGCCGACCGCTGCCGCACGGTTAGATGGCTGACGTGACGACAATCGAGATCGATACCCCGGCCGGCCCGATCGACGCGCTGCTCGATATTCCCGCGGGCCAAGGGCCCTGGCCGGGCGTGGTGGTCATCCACGACGCGATGGGTTACGCACCGGACAAAGAGTCGATCAACAGCCATGTCGCCGCGGCGGGATACGTCGCGCTAACCCCGAACTTGTTCGCGCGGGGCGGCATGGCGCGGTGCATCACCAGGGTCATGCGCGAATTGCTCAGCAAGCGCGGACGCTCCCTCGATGACGTGCTAGCCGCCCGCGATCACCTGAAAGCTCTGCCGGAATGCACCGGCCGCGTCGGCATCGCGGGATTCTGCATGGGTGGCGGGTTCGCATTAATCATGTCGCCCAAGGGTTTTGGTGCGTCAGCACCGTTCTACGGCACTCCCCTGCCGCGCGCGCTCGGCGACGCATTGGACGGGGCATGCCCGGTGGTGGCCAGCCTCGGCGGCCGCGACCCGATGGGGATCGGGGCGCCCAAGAAGCTGCAACGGGTGCTCGACGAAAAAGGCATCGCCAACGACGTCAAGGTCTATCCGGGTGCGGGACACAGCTTTGCCAACAAGCTTCCCGCCCAGCCGCTGCTGCGCATTGCCGGATTCGGCTATAACCAGGCCGCGACGGAGGATGCGTGGGCGCGGGTCTTCGCGTTCTTCGGCGAACACCTGCGAAACGGCGCCTGACTAGCTCGCCGCCCGCAACTCCAGGCCGACGTTGTTCTGCATGCCGCCACGCAGCTTGCTGAAGAGGTTGAACACCCGACCGATCAGCCCGTACTCCCGGCCGATGGCGTCGTAAACGGCGCCGGTCTGGGATTTGTCCAGGATCGTCGCGGTCGCCTCAATGGGCTCGCTCTTCGCGCGGCCGCGGATATCGCACACGGCCAGCGTGACCCGCGAGGTGTTGCGGATCCGCTTGACTTTCCACGCTTTCGCCTCGCTGATCACCAGCAGTCGGTCGCCGTCGGAGGCGGCCCAGACCGGAGTCGGCTTGGGTCGGCCGTCTTTGGTGAAAGTCGTCAGCAGGATGTATTGCGCCTTGGCGACGTCTGCGAAGCTGGGGGCCACCGCGTCAGTCTAAAGGCCTTCGAGGTCGCCCTGGATTTCCAGCGGCACCCGACGCAGCGCGCCGGGTTTGTTGAACGCCTAGGCTTTAACCCGAACCAAAGGGAGCGCCGAGCGATGAAACGCGCGTCTGTTACTGAGAAGGTCATTGCTATCACCGGCGGGGCTCGCGGGATCGGGCTGGCTACTGCGACGGTTCTGCAAAATATGGGCGCCGTCGTCGCGATCGGCGATATCGACAGATCGGCCGTCAAGGAGGCGGGCAGCCGGTTGGGTCTGAAAGTTGGCCGACGCCTGGACGTGACGGATCGGCGATCCTTCACCGATTTTCTCGACCAGGTCGAAGATCAGTTGGGGCCCGTCGACGTGTTGGTGAACAACGCGGGCGTCATCGCCGTCGGTAGCGCGGTGGACGAAGCCGACGCCGTCACCCAGCGGGTGCTCGATGTCAACATTTACGGCGTCATCTTGGGCACCAAACTGGCCGCTAAACGGATGTTGCCGCGCGGCCACGGCCACGTCGTCAACATCGCGTCACTCGGCAGCGTGCTGCCGGCCGAGGGCGTCGCAACCTATTGCGCCACAAAACATGCCGTGCTCGGTTACACCGATACCGTTCGCCTGGAGAACCGTGGGAGCGGCGTCCACTTCTCGGCGATTCTGCCGACTCTGGTTAACACCGAGATGATCGTCGGCGTCGGGCACGGCAAGGGCGTCAAGAATGCCGAACCCGAGGACGTCGCCCGCGCAGTCGCCGGTGTGATCGCCAAACCGAAATCGCGTGTGTTCGTTCCTCGTTCGATCGGCAGGATCGCGACCGTCCAGCGACTTTTGCCGCAGCGGGTGACGGAGGCGACAGGGCGCGCCTTGGGTACGAGTTCTGTGTTCACCACCGACGTCGACGTCGACAAGCGCACGGCTTATGCCCGGCGCACCGGGACGTCCTGATCATCTGACGTCTGCGGCGCGGGTGATCAGCGCGGCAGCCGCCGCCAAATGAACTGCGGTAGCTGACGCATCGCGAAGAACATCGGCCGCAATGCCCACGGAATCCAGACCGTCCGCCGTCCTTTGGCCAACGCTCGCGCGGTAGCAGCGGCCACCTGCTCAGGCGTGCTGGGTAACGGAGCGGGCGTCATGCCCTGCGTCATACGCCCGATGACGAATCCCGGGCGCGCGATCAACAACCGCACCCCGGTGCCGTGCAGAGCGTCCGCCAGCCCGCTGGCGAAGCCGTCCAGGCCCGCCTTCGCAGACCCGTACACGTAGTTGGCCCGGCGCACCCGCACCCCGGCCACCGACGAGAACACCACCAGCGATCCCCGCCCGGCCCGCCGCATCGCCGCCGCCAGATGGGTGAGCAGGCTGACCTGCGCGACGTAGTCGGTGTGCACGATGGCCAGCGCGTGCGTGGCGTCGGCCTCGGCGCGGGCCTGGTCGCCGAGGATCCCGAAGGCCAGCACCGCGGTGTCGATCGGGCCGTGTTCGGCGAGGATCGACGCGACGAGCGGGCCGTGCGAGTCCAGGTCGTCGGCGTCGAACTCCCTGGTGTGCACGGCCGTCGCGCCGGCGGCGAGCACGGCGGCGACCTGCTCGGTGAGCTGGTCGGCTCTGCGTGCCGCGAGGATCACGGTCGCCCCAGGCGCCAGCCGCCGCGCGAGTTCGATACCGATCTCGCTGCGGCCGCCGAGGATCAGCACCGTCGCAGCCCCCGTGTCATCCACGGCTGCGATTATCACCTGCGCTAGCGTGAGCGGTGATGGCGAACTCCACCGCCCGGCTGACCAACGACGCACTGGCGTTTCTCACGGAGCGCCATCTCGCCATGCTGACCACGCTGCGCGCCGACAACACCCCGCACGTGGTGGCGGTGGGCTTCACCTTCGACCCCAAGACGCACATCGCGCGAGTGATCACCACCGGCGGCTCGCAGAAGGCGGTCAACGCCGAACGCGGCGGGGTCGCGGTGCTCAGTCAGGTCGACGGGGCCCGGTGGCTGTCGCTGGAGGGGCGGGCCAGCGTCAACAGCCAGGTCGACGCCGTGCGCGACGCGGAGTTGCGCTACGCCCAGCGTTACCGCACGCCGCGGGTCAACCCGCGACGAGTGGTGATCGAGGTGCAGATCGAGCGGGTGCTGGGATCCTCGGATCTGCTGACCCGCAACGCGGAGTAGCTCGCTAGACCAGTGTGGCGCCGGGCGCGCGAATCACCAGCGGCACCGCCGGGAAGTAGGCCGCCAGCTCCGGTCGCGATTTGGCCAGCGCCGCGGTGCCGTAGCCCCGGTGCCGGGCCTCCGGACGGATCCAGATCCGGACGTGAACCTCCTGGTCGGCGAGCTCGCCGAAAACCATGCCGACCTTCTCGTCGCCGTCGACCGCGACGAACCACGCGGCCTCTTCGGCATCGAACCGCTCTTTCGCCGAGCGGATCTCGTCGTCAAGTCCAGCGGCGGGACCGCCCGACCCGTCGCCCTTGGCACCCACCTCCTCGGTGCGCGCGGCGAAAATGTCGCGGTCGGACGCCCCGGAGAACGGGCGAAGCACCAGCGTGTCGCCGGAGCTTGCGGGCCGGTCTTTGAACGTGAAACTCAGGATGTTGTTCAGGTCTTCGAGCTCGGCAGCGATCTTCTTGCGCGAGTCCTTGGTCAGTTGATCGAATGACATGCCGATCACCGCTTCGGCACCCAGCCGTGAGGTGCCGAGCAGCGCGACGATGCCGTCGACCGCAGACGACCGGTCGTTGGCTTCGACGATCAGGTCCAGCACTTCGTGTCGACGTTCCAGCGCGGTCAGCAGGGCATCGGTGATCTCTCGGCGGGCGGCGGCGCGGTCGTGATCGGTCATCGCACGAGCGTAATACTTGGGCGAGAGTCAGCGCGTGGCATCCATGGCGATGTTTAGACAGGGATGACGATCAGCTCGTGCGGACGGTGGTTGACGGGCAGGGCGCCGTCTTCGCCCACCACGACGATGTCCTCGATACGCGCACCCCACCGACCGGGGAAATAGATTCCGGGCTCGACGGAAAAGGCCATGCCCGCTTCGAGGGGCAAATCATTGCCGGCGACGATGTACGGCTCTTCGTGCACCGACAACCCGATGCCGTGCCCGGTGCGGTGCACGAAATATTCGGCGAGTCCGGCCTCGGCCAGCACACCGCGGGCAGCGGCGTCAACCTCTTCGGCGGTCACGCCGGGACGCACTGCGCCGACGGCCGCCCGTTGCGCCCGCTGCAGCACTGAATACTGCTGTGCCACTTCGGCGTTGGGCTCACCGATGCTGTAGGTGCGCGTCGAGTCGGAGTTGTATCCGGGCTCATAGGCGCCGCCGATGTCGACGACGACGATGTCGCCGACCCGAAGTTCGCGATCCGAGTAGCTGTGATGCGGGTCGGCACCGTGCGGACCTGAACCGACGATGACGAACGCCACCTCTGAATGCCCTTCGGCGACAATGGCTTCGGCGATGTCCCCGGCGACGTCGGCTTCGGTTCGACCGGGCACCAGGAAGTCCGGCACCCGGGAGTGCACGCGGTCGATGGCCGCGCCGGCCTTGCGCAGCGCGTCGATCTCGGCGCCGTCCTTGACCATCCGCAGCCCTCGCAGCACACCGGTGGCCAGCACCGGCAGCACACCGAGCACATCGGCCAACGGCAACAGGTGCAGCGCGGGCATCGAATCGGTGACCGCAGTCGCCGCCGGTGCGCCACCCATGGCTGCAGCGACTAGTTGATAGGGATCGTCGCCGTCGACCCAATCCCGCACCGCCAGCCCCAGATCCGCGACAGCGGACTGTTTCAGCGAGGCCAGCTCCAGTCGAGGCACTACCACGGTCGGGTCACCGGAGACCGGCAACACCAGCGCGGTGAGCCGCTCGAAGGTCTGCGCCCGTGAGCCGAGCAGATACCGCAAGTCATAGCCCGGGGTGATCACCAGACCGGCCAGACCGGCGTCGGCGGTGGCGGCTATCGCCGCCGCCATCCGGCGTCGGTAAACCTCTGCGTCGAACCGCTCAGAACCCATGGCTGTCAGGCTAGCCGGGCGACGATGCAGAGCGCGCAGCGCGATGAGGTGGGGGCACCCCCAGCCGCGCAGCGTCGAGGGGGCGAGCGCGGCAATCAGACCTAGCCGGGCGACTGGCAGGATGGCGGGCATGTCCGCGCCGCTGCTGCTGCTTGACGGCGCCAGCATGTGGTTTCGCTCCTACTTCGGCGTGCCGTCTTCGATCACATCCCCCGACGGCCGGCCGGTGAACGCGGTCCGCGGCTTCGTGGACTCCGTGGCCACGCTGATCACCAGACAGCGGCCCGGCCGTTTGGTGGTGTGCCTGGACTTGGACTGGCGCCCGCAATTTCGGGTGGACCGCATTCCGTCGTACAAGGCGCATCGCGTCGAGGAAGAACACCCCGACGGGCTGCCCGATGTCGAGGAAGTGCCCGACGAGCTGTCTCCGCAGGTCGAGATGATCGGGGAGATTCTCGACGCGTTCGGCTTCTGCACCGGCGGGGCGGCGGGTTTCGAAGCCGACGACGTGATCGGCACGCTGGCCGCTCGGGAAAAGCGCGACCCGGTCGTCGTCGTCAGTGGCGACCGCGACCTGTTACAGGTGGTCGGCGACGATCCGGTGCCCGTCCGGGTGCTCTACCTGGGACGCGGTCTGACCCACGCGACCCTGATGGGTCCCCCCGAGGTGGCCGAGCGCTACGGCGTGCCCGCCGATCGGGCCGGCGCCGGCTACGCCGAGTTGGCGCTGCTGCGCGGTGACCCCTCCGACGGTCTGCCGGGCGTGCCCGGTATCGGCGAGAAAACCGCCGCGACGCTCCTGGCGCAACACGGCTCGCTGGCGGCGATCCTGGCCGCCGTCAACGACCCCACATCGTCGCTCGCCAAAGGCGTTCGGGCCAAGCTGCACAAGGCCGCCGACTACATCGAGGTTGCCGGCCCGGTGGTGCGGGTGGCGACCGACGTGCCCGTCGTGCTGTCGACATCGACGGACGCCGTGCCGCTGGTGGCGGCCGACCCGGCGCGTACCGCGGAACTCGCGACCCGGCTCGGGGTCGGATCATCGATCGCGCGGCTGCAGAAGGCGCTCGACGCACTACCCGCGTCGTGAGGCTGCCTGCGGACTACTTGGGCCGACCGACCTCGTAGGTGCCTTTGTTGTCCTGAAAGGTCACCGTCACCTGGCGCTTGGTGCCGTCGATGCTGACGTCGCAGTCAAAGCTGCTGCCCTTTTTCACCGTCGGATTCTGGCCGTTGTTGCACTTGACGTCTTTGACGTTCTTCGCCCCGTAGCCGTTGGTGTTGTCGCTGAGGATCTGCGCCACACCAGCCTGCGCCTTGTTGACGTCCAGCTGAGTGGTCACGAAGAACCCGGGCGCCCAGAAGCCCAGCACCAAGACCACCGCGACCACGATGGCGGCGAACACGCCGGCCACCGTGCCGATGACCGCACGCGACCGCTTCGGGCCGGCAGGCGGCTGGCCGTAGGGCCCGGGATACTGGCCGTACTGCCCGGGCTGGCCATACTGACCAGGCTGCTGCCCGTACTGGCCGTACTGACCAGGCTGGCCGTATTGCCCGGGCTGCGCGTACTGGCCGGGCTGGCCGTATTGAGCGGTCTGGCCGCCGTACTGGTCTTGCTGCGGGTAGCCCGTCGGCTGCCGAAACGGCTGCGACGGCGGATAGTACTGCGCCGGCGGCTGCTGGTACTGCCCGTATTCCGTAGGCGTATATGCGGGCGCATGCCACGTCGGTTGATCCCCGCTCGGCGCCTGCCATGTCTGCTCGCCGGACGGCTGCTGCCAGGGTGACACGTGCTGGGTCGGGTCCTCGCCGGCTTTTTGCCCTTCACCCTGCGGCGGCTGCCACGGCGTCGTCGGGTCGGGCCCCTGCGGTCCGCTCATGGTGCGTGTGTCCTCTCAGTCCTGATTGCAGTCCTCGCGTCGGTCGCGCATGCCACCGTAGCTTCGGCTTAGCCTACCCGGCGTCAACTGCTACGACGCCGCGCCGAATTGCGTCGATCGCGCGCTTCGCCGTTGCCCGCAACTCCGGTTGCGGGGCGGCGTTGCGGACCTGATCCAGCAAATCAAGCACCTGTCGGCACCAGCGGACGAAATCCCCCGGCAACAGCGGCGAACCGCTGCCCTCGGTGTCTGCGGCGGCCAGCGCTGCGACCAGGTCACCGTTGCTGGCCCAGCGGTAGATAGCCGCGACGAAACCGTCGTCGGGCTCGCGACTCAGTGTGATGCGGTGCCGCTGCTCGTCGCCGCGCAACTCCGCCGACAACCGTCGCGTCCGGTGCAGCGCCTGCCGCAACGCGGCGGTCGGCACCTCAGCGTTTCGCGGCGGTCCAGGGCCGTCCCCGCCCCGTGTTTCGTAGACCACCGACGAGATCACGGCGGCCAACTCGGCGTCTCGCAGACCGTTCCAGGCGTCGGTGCGCAGGCATTCGGCCACCAGAAGGTCGCTCTCGCTGTAAATCCGGGCGAGCAGCCGGCCGTCGTCGGTCACCGTGGGGTGGCCGTCGGCGACCTGGATGAACCCGCGCTCGGTGAGCAACCCGACGATCCGGTCGAAGGTGCGGGCGAGCGAGTTGGTGGCCCCGGCCACCTTCTTCTGCAACGCCTCGTTGTCGCGTTCGATGCGCAAAAAGCGCTCGGCGACCCGGACTTGGGCCTCCCGACCGGGTTCGCGGTGGACGGGATGGCGACGCATCTGCTCGCGCAGCGACACCAGCTCGGGGTCGAGATCGCGCTTCTCAGTGCGATCGCCGCCACGGCGTCCGCCCGAAATCGGCAGTCCCGCAGCGGCCGAACGTAGCGCCGAAGCCAAATCACGGCGGACCCGTGGCTGTCGGTGTTCGACCCGTTTGGGCAACGTCATCGAGCCCATCGGTGCCGACGCGCTCGAATAGTCGGCCGACGAAATCCTTCCGGCCCAGCGGTTTTCGGTCAACACCAACGGCCGCGGGTCGTCGTTGTCATGAGCGGGTTCCAGCACGACCGCCAGGCCGCCCCGGCGGCCGTGGGTGATCGTGATGATGTCGCCACGGCGCAACGCCGCCAGCGCGTCGTTGGCCGCCTGTCGGCGGTGCAGTCGCGATGAGCGGGCCTGGGCGCGCTCGTGTTGGGTGATCTGTTCCCGCAGCCGGGCGTACTCCAGGATAGGCGCGTCGCTGCCCCCGAGATCGGCTGCGACCTCGTCGAGCATCCGCTGCCCGCGCTCCACGCCGCGGACCAGGCTCACCACCGACCGGTCGGCCTGGTATTGGGCGAACGACTGCTCCAGCAGCCGATGAGCCTGCTCGGGGCCCACCCGGTTCACCAGGTTGATCGTCATGTTGTACGACGGGGCGAACGAGCTGCGCAGCGGAAAGGTTCGGGTGGACGCCAGGCCGGCGACTTCAGCCGGTTCGCTGGTGTTTTCACCGGGGTGCCAGAGCACCACGGCGTGGCCTTCGACGTCGATACCGCGCCGGCCCGCCCGCCCGGTGAGCTGGGTGTACTCCCCCGGCGTCAACGGAACGTGTTGCTCGCCGTTGAACTTCACCAGCCGTTCCAGCACCACCGTGCGGGCCGGCATGTTGATACCGAGCGCCAAGGTTTCGGTGGCGAAGACCGCCCGGATCAGCCCGGCGGTGAACAGCTCCTCGACGGTGTGGCGGAACACCGGCAACATTCCGGCGTGGTGGGCGGCGATACCGCGCAGCAGGCCTTCCCGCCATTCGTAGTAGCCGAGCACGGCCAAGTCGGAGTCCTGGAGGTCGCCGCAGCGATGTTCGATCACCTCAGCGATCTGCGCCCGGTCCTCCTCGGTGGTCAGCCGCAACGACGACCGCAGGCACTGCGCGACCGCGGCGTCGCAACCGGCGCGGGAGAACACGAAGGTGATCGCCGGCAGCAGGCCCTCGGCGTCGAGCATCGCAATCACGTCGGGCCGCGGCGGCGGCCGGTAGAACCCCGGCCGGCCGGAGCGTCCCGGACCTCCTCGTCCCGCCTGACGGCGGGGGCCACGCCAGTCCGAGAGCCGATCGGCCTCGCGGCGATGGGCGATATGCCGCAACAGATTCGGGTCGACGATCGGCTGACGCCGCTCACCCGCGCCGTCCGCGGTGTAGTCGAACAGGTCGAATATGCGTTTGCCCACCAGCATGTGCTGCCACAGCGGGACCGGTCGGTGGTCGTCGACGACCACCGTCGTGTCGCCGCGCACGGTCTGGATCCAGCCGCCGAACTCTTCGGCGTTGCTCACCGTCGCGGACAGGCTGACCAGGCGCACCTCGTCGGGCAGATGCAGGATGACCTCCTCCCACACCGCACCACGCATCCGGTCGGCAAGAAAATGCACCTCGTCCATCACCACATAGGAAAGTCCTTGCAGCACAGGCGAATCAGCGTAAAGCATGTTGCGCAGCACTTCGGTGGTCATCACCACAACCGGGGCGTTCGCGTTGACCGACAGGTCGCCGGTGAGCAATCCGATCTGATCTTTGCCGTAGCGGGCCACGAAGTCGGTGTGCTTCTGGTTGCTCAGCGCCTTCAGCGGCGTGGTGTAAAAGCATTTGCCGCCCGCCGCCAGTGCCAAGTGCACTGCGAACTCGCCGACGACGGTCTTCCCGGCGCCGGTCGGCGCGCACACCAGGACCCCGTGGCCGCTTTCCAGTGCCGCACAAGCCTTTTGCTGAAAACCGTCAAGCCCGAACGCCAATTCCCCGGCGAACTTGGCCAATTCGCCCGCAGCGGCGGGACCGTCAGGTGACGTCGTCATGGGGTCCGGCAATGCTCGACGGCGCCCCGACCGCGGAGGGCGGGTCGACGGGCGAGGCTTCGTCGTCAGCGATGGCGGTTAGCGCTTCACGTTTGGCTTTCCGTTTGTCGTGCATCCGGGCGATCTGGATGGCCAATTCAAGCAACAGCGTCAGCGCCAGGCCCAGGGCCGTCATCGAGAACGGGTCAGAACCCGGCGTGAAAACCGCTGCGAACACGAACATCACGAAGATCAGGCCCCGTCGCCAGGACCGCAGTCGTACGTAGCTCAGCACGCCGACGACGTTGAGCATCACGATCAGCAGCGGGAACTCGAAGCTGATACCGAAGACCAGCAACAGGTTGATCAAGAAGTCGAAATAGCGGTCGCCGGACAGCGCGGTCACCTGCACGTCGCTGCCCACGGTCAACAAAAAGTGCAGCGCCTTGGACAGCACCAGATAGGCGAGCACCGCGCCGGTGACGAACAACATTGCCGCCGGGATCACGAACGCCACCGCGAAGCGACGCTCCTTCTTGTACAACCCCGGCGTGATGAATGCCCAGAGTTGGTACAACCACATCGGGCAAGCCAGCACGGCCCCGGCGGTCAACCCGACTTTCAGCCGCAGCATGAACTGGTCAAACGGCGCGGTGGCCAGCAACCGGCACTGGCCGTCGGCGCTGATCTGCGCTCGCGCGGACGGCGGCAGCGAGCAATATGGCTGTCGAAGCCATTCGCCCAGGCTTTGCAGACCGAACAATCCGTGCGAATACCAGACGAACCCGAACGCCGTGGTGACTGCGATCGTCGCCAGCGAGATCAGCAGGCGAGCGCGCAGTTCGGTGAGATGGTCGACGAGCGACATGGTCCCGTCGGGATTGGTGCGGCTGCGACGACGTCGCGGATCTAGCCGCCTGAATAAACCGGTGCTGGGCACGGTGAATGGGCGCTCGGGCGCCGTGGCTGCGATGCCAGGTTAGGCCGATCGACCGTCAGCCGCCGGCGGGTCGACCCGCTCGGACTGCACCGGCTGGGCGGCCGCGGGCGGCGCGACGGATGTGTCTGGCTTGCTTTCGTTCTGCAGTTCGCGGACCTCAGACTTGAAGATCCGCAACGACTTGCCCAGCGAGCGCGCCGCGTCGGGGAGCCTCTTGGCGCCGAACAAAACGATCACCAGGACCGCAATGATCGCCAGGTGACCCGGGGTAAGAGCGTTCACTTTTAACTACCTCCAGACGTCCCTACGATGCTACCGCAGTAGCCGTGCGACTAGCCGGACCGCGCCGCGGCCTGATAGCACTCCAGCGCGGCCGCCGCGGCGTCGCGCACCCGCTTCGCCAGCGACTCGGGCGCCAGAACACGAACGGCCGACCCCAAACCCAGCACCTGTCGCGCCATCCACTCTTCTGAGGCGTACGTCATCGCCGCCTCGCAAAAGCCCTCGGGCAGCTCGGCCAGCAGGCGCATCGGGTAGTACTCGAACATCCACGCCGCCGCCGGTGCCAGCCGCAACGTCGCCGATGGCAGCGCCGGGTCGGCGTCGAACAGCGAAGTGTCCGGCGGCGCCGCAAGCGCGGGTGCCGGCGGCGCGGACGGCTCGTCAAGCACGATGGCGTCGACGATGCGGTCGAACCGGAACAGCCGCACCCCCTCGGCCTCCCGTGACCACGCCTCCAGGTAGCTCTGGTCGCCGACGAGCACGATCCGGATGGGATCGACGATCCGGGTGGACAGCGTGTCGTGCGAGGCCGCGTAGTAGTCGATGCTCAACGCGCGATTGTCGAGGACCGCGGACCGTACCGCCGCCGCGGCCTGACTCTCCACCGGAGCCGGCTCGTCCACCGCAGCGACGTCAGGTGCATGTCCGACGGCCCCGGCCGCGGCTTCGATCTTGGCGATCGCACTGCGCGCCGCCTCCGGGTCGACCACGCCCGGGATGTCCGCCAGCGCCCGCAGGGCCACCAGCAGGCCGGTGGCTTCCGGCGAGGTGAGCTGCAGCGGCGTGTCCATGCCCGCCGAGAACGTCACCTCGACGGTGTCCCCCTCGAACGCGAAGTCGATCAGGTCGCCCGGGCTGTAGCCGGGCAGACCGCACAGCCACAGCTGGTCGAGGTCCTCGCCCAGCTGCTTGACCGAAACACCAAGGTCAGCGGCGGCCTGGGCGCGGGTGACCCGTGGGTTGGCCTGGAAGTACGGCACCATGTTGAGCAGCCGCACCAGGCGGGTCGACACGGGAGTCATGAGCCCCGCTCCTCTCCGTCGCCGGCGTGGGCACGCAATCGGCCTAGCACCTCGTCGCGCAGCGTCTCGGGTTCCAGCACGACGGCGTCGGCGCCGTAACCGGTGATGTCGCGCGCCAGCCGGTCAGTGGTTCCGATGTCGAGTTCGACGACGTCGCCGTCGCGGCCGGCCAGTTGCCGCGGTCCCAGCGAGATCCCGGCACGCCGCAGCGCGGTCGCGCGCCCGTCGGCCACCCAGACCTGAGCCCGCACGCCCGTCGGCGCGTCTCCGACCGCCTGCGCCACGATCTTGCGCAGGTCGACGTGCTCGGGCGGGGTGAAGGCACCCGTTGAGCCAATCGGGGTCACGTCGCCGCCGATCCTGGACAGCCGGAACGTGCGGGTGGCGTCGCGGTCCCGGTCGTGCCCGACGAGATACCAGCGGCCTTTCTCGGTCACCACGCCCCACGGCTCGACCGTGCGCACGGTGTACGGGTCCGCGCGTGATGGCCGGTGCGGAAATTGCACCGCTTGCGCGGAGTCGATGGCCGACAGCAACGCTCCGAGAACGTCCTCCGACCCGCGTAGTCCCAGGGTGCCGGCCGGCGAGGCAATCGCGACCGGCGCGTCGGGGTCGACGTCCACGCCGGCGGCGCGCAGCTTGAGCAGCGCACCCTGGGTGGCGGTAATCAGTTCCGGCGACTCCCACAGCTGGGTGGCGACGGCCACGGCCGCCGCCTCGTCGGGCGTCAGCTCGACGGCCGGCAGCGCGTACGCCTCGCGGTTGATGCGATAACCCTCGACTGGATCGAACGACGACACCTTGCCGGTCTCCAGCGGAATGCCCAGATCGCGCAGTTCGTTTTTGTCCCGCTCGAACATTCGCGAGAACGCTTCGTCGCTTGCGGTGTCGGAGTAGCCCGCCACGCTGGCCCGGATTTTCTCGGCGGTGATGTAGCCGCGGGTGGACCGTAACGCGATGACGAGGTTCACCAACCGTTCGACTTTGGAAACCGCCACCCGTGCCAGCTTAGGGGTGCAGTAAAGGCAATTCGAGATCGACGTGTCGGTCACGCCGACCAGACCGAGCAACGGGGTCGCAGGATGCCCTCTCAGAGCAACGATCGCAGGCGCCGTTCAGCCGACGTGTACTTGTGAGTCGGTGAGTTGCTCGACCGGTGTCTTCGGGTACCGGAACGGTTGTGTCGAGCTGAGAAACGTCTCCATAGCCGGAAGTAGCTGCGCAGCACTTTAGCGGGCGCACATACATCCAGTTCGCCAAATGGCCCACCAGCGAGTAGCGTTCATGTTGGTTGTTACGTCAGCAGTCCGCGGTGGTCCAGTCACGAGCCCCGGTCACGGGCCCAAGCCGGAAATCTAATCTGAGCTCAGGTCTGACCCGAATCCGACGATCCGATAGCGTCGAACGCAGTCAATCTGGTAGAAGCCGAAAGTCCGGCGCTACCAATCTATTTCGCGTAACGCACATTCGATCAGTGACCCACCCGGCGCACACCGCGCCAACGTTAAATCCGCAAGGCCCGTATTTGAGGCGACACAAGGGCTAACACGATCTCTCGCACCCGGTCTGAACCGGATACGAGTCGGCTACGACCCCAACGCGGGGTCGTTGCACGGTCATCCGCGAGTCCGCGGCTGACCACCACAGAAGGGATACACCCATGGGAATCGTCGATAAGGCCAAAAATGCAGCTCAGGATGCCGCCGGTAAAGCTAAGGAGCAGGCCGGCAAGGTTACTGGCGACAAGCACACCGAAGGCGAAGGCAAGAAGGATCAAGCCACGTCGAGCGTGAAGAAGATCGGCGAAAACATCAAGGACGCGGTCAAGTAACCGCTATTGGTGTGGCCTGCCGCCGACCGCGGTTGGCAGGCCACACCAATTCCGACAACAGCACTGAGACGCCTCAAAACATCAGTACGACAATACGATTCGCTGAGCCTGACGATTCGTTACGCCCCGAGCCGGGTACACACCCAAGAAGTCCTAAGCAGATAAGCACGAAATCGTCAGGAGAAAAACAGTGACCCACACGACAACCGAGAAGCTCATAGGCCAACTTCGCATCCTGCATCACCTCACCAACAGCGAGGTGCAGATCGCGCAGACCCGGCGTCTGCAGGCCCGCAACGATACTGTGCGCCAACAATTCACGACGAACGCGGCCAACGCGCAAGAACGTGCGATGCTGATCGCAGCCGCGCTGCGCGAACTCGGCGGCGTTCCCGACGTGGTCACCCCCGCGCTGGGCCGCGCTGCCGCCCTAGCCAAGGCCATAGTCGAACAGGGTCAACCGATAACGGCAGCACTGTTCAGTGACCTCGTTCTAGAACACCAACTGCTCGACCGCGCACGCTATCTCGAGGCCCTCGCCGACGCGGCTGACCACGTCGACACTCGCCTGCTTGCGCGGCGTTTGCAGGCTGCGCATCAAGAAACCATCGAGTGGATCACCTCGGTGCTCGCCCAAGAAGCCTCAGGAAAGCTCACCGGGGTGCGGCCCACCCCGGTGCAGAAGGCAGTGGGTCGACTCACCAGGGCCGCCAATTACCCGACCCGCTGGACTGTCGCGCGGATCAACGCAACCGCCGAGGCTGTTGCCCGCGCCCGTTCACGCGTCGCCACCGTCACCGAAGCCGCGGTCGACTCCTTGAGCGCCGGGCGCGACGCTGGACTTCATCAGGCGGAGCAGATCGCCACCCGAAATGGAGCAAGCACCATTGCGACCACCCTGCATCGCACCCGCGTCCTCACCGGCGGCCTCACCGAAGGCGAACTAACGGTCGACCACTACGACGCCCTCACAATCGACGAAGTCGAGGCAGCGGTGGAACAACTCACCGATCCCGCCGAGGTGGCCGCCCTGCTGCGCTACGAGCACAACCACAAGGACCGCGTGGGTGCGTCCACCGCGATCGAGAACCAACTGGCCACGCTCAAGGCGCAGGACAGCAACAGAAACTAACCCGAGTCGTCGCCCGATCGCGGCGCCAACACCACAGGTCTGACCAGCGGTCAACACCACAGGTCTGACCAGCGGTGTAGTGCCGTAGGCTTGCCGCAACAAGCTACATGCTGGCGATGAGCCTCTTGACTCG
>DATFYT010000294.1:0-12586 GCA_035314925.1 Mycobacterium sp.
TGGGCGTGCACATCAAAACGGCCCGCCATTGACCGCATCTCGTGCGGGTCAGTCATAAAACGCGTAGGCATATCTCTATCTCCTCATCTCTCGAAATATGTTGTGGACGTTGTCGTGTAGCCGAACTCGTTATCCGACCTCCGCCCATGAGGGCACCATCGGCGGGCGGATCAGGAATCGGTTATCCGCAATGCTGGCAGTGGCGCCCGCGCGGGCGCCCAAACCCGTCGGGGCCATGGCGGGCACGCTTGCTGCGACCTCGGGAGGCGCGGCCAACGGGTTGCTTCCCAATGCCGATGCGACCGGGGACGATGCCGACGGGGCCACCGCAGACCAACTGGGCGGCACCGACAACGGTCCGACCGACGTTGCCTGGCCGAGCCCGGCCGACATCGAGGAGCCGCCGCCGCCGAGGCCCCCAACGCCCGATAAGCCGTGCGTGCCCGAACCAAGGCCTGCCGCCATACCCAACGGTGAAAGGCCGCCCAAGCCCTCGCTGCCAGCCGCGGCGCCGGCGGCGGGGGCCAAGAAGCTTGCGCTCGTGACGGTCTGTGCGACTTGCGCCGGATTGACGGCTCCGGTCGACGTCAACGTGTTCCAGATGTTCGCGTTGGGTCCCCACGTGCTCCACAAGTTGTTGAGTTGAGAATTGCTCGAGGACCCGCCGGTCAGCAGGCTCCAGATGCCCGAAAGCCCCGACGTGGATGACGACGTTGACGACGTCGGCGACGCGAGTTGCTGCAGCGCGGTGGGCACCGCTGAGGTCAACTGCGACAGTGTCGCCTGCGTGCTGGTGCTGGCCGACGTGCCGGCGGCCTGGGTGGCCGCAGCGGCCTGTCCGGCGACCGCGCCGGGGGCAGTGGTCTGCGGTGCCGCCGTGAATGACGGCACCTTGGTCGCCGCTGCCGACTGCGCGGCATAGCCATACATAGCGGCGGCGTCTTGAGCCCACATCTCGCCGTAGTGGGCCTCGGTGGCCGCGATCGCCGGGGTGTTCTGCCCGAGCACGTTCGTCGCGACCAGCGACGCCAACTGAGCGCGGTTTGCCGCGATCACCGGTGGCGGCACCGTCATGCCAAACGCAACTTCGTAGGCAGACGCGGCGGCCACCGCCTGGTTCGCGGTCTGTTCGGCCTGCGCAGCAGTTGTGTTCATCCATGCTGCATATGGCGCAGCCGCAGCTGCCATGGCCGTCGACGCTGGACCACGCCAACCTTCGCCAGTCAGGTTCGAAATGACCGAGCTATAATTGGTTGCCTGCGAACGTAACTCGGTAGCCAGGCCATTCCAGGCTGCTGCGGCGGTTAGCATCGACGTCGATCCAGGGCCGGCATACATCTTGGCGGAGTTGATTTCCGGCGGAAATGCGCCGAAGTCAAATACTGCAGTCATTGCGGCACTCCTTTTTCAGCTCGCGCAGATGGCGTTGGCGGCCTCAGCGGTCGCGTACGAGTCGGCGCTTGCACCCAAAACGCTGACGAACAGGTCGTGAATCGCAGTGGCATGAGCGCTAATCGCCTGATAGATATTGGCGTGGGAAGTGAATTGTGCTGCGGCCAACGCGGATACCTCGTCGGCTGCGGCCGGCACGACCGCCGTGGTCGGCGCCGCCGCGGCGGTGTTCTGTGCCTTCATCTCCGAGCCGATACCGGCCAACTGACCGGCTGCTGACGAAAGCATTTCCGGCTGTGTGGTCACGAAGGACATCGGAATTCTCCTTTTTCAGGGCAGGGTGAATCCGCGGCGGCGGCCGTGTCAGAGCATGACAAGACCACGCGCGCATACGAAAACGGAGTCTGCGTGTGTTAAACGAAGCGGCGCGAGCCGATTCAGATGGAGATGGCGCCGGGGCCGGATCCGAACGAAATGGTCATCGGTCTCGGATACGGACTGTCACTAGGACTCATTTCGCCTCACCTCCTCACGGCCAGGGCACACAGGGGTGCCAATACGTTGCACACGGGATGAGGTGGACCCGCCAGATGGACCGGGCCGCGGCACCCCTCTCGTCAGAGCTTTGGCACTGCACGGCGTATCCGGCTGAGCCGGAAGCCACTTGGGCTCAACCCTTAACCCGGGAAGAGCTGTCCTGACCGTGGGCGTCTTTCGACGTTCGAGGTCAGTGGCCTATATCCGTGCAGACGCCTCACCTAGCGAGGTGCTTGCACAGGCAATAGTTCCACCGCGAGCGACGGGAGTCAACTCGACCCGCGGAAATGGTTGTCAATAGCGCGTCGTGGAACGACGCTTTCGCGAAGGTCACGGCCGGCCCGACTGGGCTGCCGGCGACGGTCGAAATTTGTTGCGGCTGTTCGTAGATCAGAACGTTGATATCGTGCGGACCTGGTTCTCGACATGGTGGACGTCCACGTCGCGTTCGGCGCCAAGTCCGACGTCTCATACCGAGAGTGACGGGCCTGAGAATCACGGCGTTGCTGCTCCTTCTGCTATCCGGCGGCCGGCGGATGCGCCACCACGGTGGGACGGAATCCGTAGCGGGGAGCGGCAAAGCCGAAGCCGCGACCACCGGAGGCGCCCATCGGCATCGCAGGCATGCCCGGTACCCCCGGCATCCCGGCGGTCCCACCGACCCCGCCGCCCGGGGCGTAAGCCCAGCCGGCCGATGCTGCCCCGACTGGGGAGCCGGTCCCGGGCGTGGCCGCAGCCCAACTCTGCGGCACCGACATCGCCCCGACCAGGGTCGCGCGGCCCACACCGGCCGATACCGCCGATCCGCCCAGGTTCGGTGCTCCGAGTGCGCCGACCACCGAACCGACGTGACTCGCTGCGCCGATCGCCGACGGCGCGGTGAACCCGTTCAACAGGGCTGGATTGAGGCCGCCAAAGCTCTGACCGGCCACCGCCAAGAACCCGATATCGCCGAACGCGCTCGTTACAGCCGGGCTGATGCTGGCCGGGTTCACCCAGTTACCCGAGAGGAACCCATTCCCCATCGCGGAGTTCAAGAGGCCCCCCACAGCCGACCCGCTCTGTCCGGACAGGAGATTCAAGAACCCGGCGATCCCCGTGGTGGCCGTATTCGACCCTGGTGCAAACGGATTCACGCCGGCCGTCGGTGCTGCCATGCTCTGGAGTGCGTTGGGAAGTGAAGAAACCACCTGCGACAGCGTGGACTGCACGCCCGCGCTCGACGACGTGCCGGCGGCTTGCGCAACCGTGCCGCCTTGGCTGGCCGCCCCCGCCGCGTTGGTGGTCTCCGGCGGCGTGCTGAACGGTGTCACCGTCGACGCGGCCGCCGAGGACCCGGCATAGCCGTACATCGCCGCGGCATCCTGGGCCCACATTTCTCCATAGAGGACCTCGGTTGCCGCGATCGCCGGAGTGTTCTGACCCACAACGTTGGTCGCGACCAACGCCGCCAACTGTGCGCGGTTGGCCGCAACTTCCGCCGGTGGCACCGTCATCGCGAACGCGGCCTCGAACGCAGCCGCGGCCGCCCTGGCCTGGTAACCCGTTTCCTCAGCCTGGGTGGCCGTCGTGCTCATCCAGTCCACGTACGGTGTGGCCGCGGCCGCCATCGATGCCGATGCCGGTCCCAGCCAGGACCCTTCGGCCAGACTGGTCACTACCGAGGAATAGGTGGACGCGGCTGAATCCAGCTCGGTGGCCAGCACGTCCCAAGCTGACGCGGCCGCCAGTATCGGCCCCGAACCGGGACCGGCGTAGATGCGAGCGGAGTTGACCTCTGGTGGTAATGCGCCGAAATCCATTGCAACAGCCCCCTTATCCCGCAGCGACCGCGTTGGCGGCTTCGGTGTCCGCGTAGGACCCAGCGCTAGTGCCCAGGGTCGACACGAACATTTCGTGAATCGCCGCGGCTTGAGCGCTGACCGCTTGGTAGAGCTGGGCGTGCGCGGTGAACTGTGCGGCCGTCAGCGCCGACACCTCGTCGGCTGCGGCCGGGCTCACCGCCGTCGTCGGGCCGGCTGCCGCCGCGTTGTGGGCGGTCAGATCCGCACCAACCCCCTGTAGGTCACCGGCCGCCGTGGACAGCGCCTCCGGTTGTGTAGTCACGAATGACATGGACTTCTCCTTCATGAAAAGTCCGACCCGGAGAAGCGGCTTCGACACACGGGTTCAGTTCGCGAAGTCGCTGCCGTGACCGGATCGGAACGAGACGGCCAACGATCGTGGATGGTTCTGATCAGAACCATCGGTAGAAGTTGTCTCGGCCCACCTCCTCCGGCCCGGGCACTCGCTGTGCCGCCAAGAGAGGTGGAACGCCCGACGGAAACCGCCGGGTCGCACCCCTCTCGCCGGAGCTTTGGCACCACACGGCGTATCCGGCTGAGCCGGAAGCCACTTGGGCTCAACCCTTAACCCGGGAAGAGCTGTCCTGACCCTGGGCGTCTTTCGACGTTCGAGGTCAGTGGCCTATATCCGTGCAGACGCCTCACCTAGCGAGGTGCTGTTACATGTATGTAAAGTCATCGTCGCAGCGGAGTCACCACCCGTCAATGCAACCCGCGGCGGATTATCGGTAAATTGCTGGAGATCGTTACAGATGCGGCGGGCCACGCCGTTCCTAAGCCGTTGGCGTTAACTGACGGAACTGTCAGGGGTCGCCCCGATCCCACGACCGACTAGTCGGACTTCTTCTCCGCCACCGCGGCGCTGAGTGCCTCGGCCAGGTCCTCGCGCGTCAGTTCCTTGAACCGGCGCAGTTGGTCCTCGCTGAACTCGTCGACCTCAGCCGACAACACCGCGTCGAGGTCCTCGTCGTCGAGGCGGAAGCTGCGGTGATCGCGCGCCTTTTCCACCACGTTGCGCACAAATCCCGCATTGCCCAGCACGTCGATACCGCGGATCAGGTCGCCGTCTTGCGAGATGTTCTCGTCGTCGTAGAACCTGGTGTAGGCCGGCAGCAACACGTCGACCGCCTCATCGGTGATCACGTCCTCGTTTTCGCGGCCCATCAACTGGGTCAGCGCGATCAGTTCCTTCGGGTTATAGCTGTAGAACTCGATCACCGTCGAAAACCGTCGCCGCAGACCCTGGTTGACCTCCAGCATCTTGTCCATCGCTTTGGCGTAGCCGGCTCCGAAGACCACCAACTCGTCGCGATGGTTCTCCATGTACAGCAGCAGAGTGTTGATGATCGCGTTGCCGTAGGCGTCGCCCGTGGAGTAGCCACTCTCATGCAGGTTGTGCATCTCGTCGAAGAAGACGGCGCCGCCCAGCGCCTCCTCGAGCATCTCCTCGGTGTTCTTTTCCGCATCGGCCATGTAGCGGCCGAGCAATTTTGCGCGGCTGGTCTCTACAACCAACGGTTTGCGCAGCACAGTCAAACCGCACAGCTGCTTGCTGAACGCACGCGCCACCGACGTCTTCCCGGTGCCGGGAGGTCCCAACAACAAGGTGTGCCGCGACGTCACCGGCACCGGCAGGCCCATTTTGGCCCGGGCCAGATTCACCTTGGTCGTCGATTTGATCAGCTTGATTTCCCGCTTGGCCTGTTCCATGCCGAGCATCGCATTGAGTTCGGCATCGCCTTCGTCCAAGTACTTCTTGGCCATCTCGGAGTGACGTGCGGCCTCGGCCTGTTCGCGGGTCGGTGCGCTATCCGGGTCCCACGGATCCGTCCTGGCCTCAATGGTTTCCGGGTCGGTCAGCACCAGCCGGTAGCTGGGATTGTCTAGCGCTTCACGTGCCGGCGTGAACTTTGCATCGCGTGAATACACCTGGCGTAAACACTCGGTGGCCTCTTCTTCGCGGCCCAGGTGCCGCAAACACATTCCCTTGGTGTACATCGCGACGTTTGTCGCGCCGGGCACCCGGTCGACTTCGATCGCCTCCTGCGCACGGCGCGTCGCTTCCTCGAACACCCCCAACGAGGCCAGCGCTGTGGTCGCCATCGCCGCACCGGCGGCCTTCAGCTCGGGGTGGCGCCAGGTGATCCCGGGCGGGAACTGGGTGAGGACATCCGGCCACCGGCCGGTACGGAAATACAGCAGCCCCCGCACGTACTTGAGCAACTCTTCATCGAACGGATGCCGCGGCTCGGTGGAATCCAGCAGCTCCGCTGCTTCCGCATATCGTTTCGCTTCGGTGAGGGCGGCCGCGTACGCGGCAGCCAATGACTCCACACTGGTGACCGCCAGCCGCAGGAATATCCCGTCGGAGACCTCGGGGCGAAACTCCAACTCGGACAGGCTCAGTCGACGCATCTCCCAGCCGAACGTCTTGACGGCTTCCCACGCGCCGGTGAGCACATCGATGCTCTGGCCGCCGGCGAGTACCCGTGCCAGCCAGGCGTCGCACATGTCCGGATCGAGCCGGGTGGCCGTCGTGAACATCTGCAACGCCACTTGCGGATTGTGGCTCGGTTGTAGCCCGTTGACCGAAATTCCGGACGCCAGCAGGCCCGCAACCATCGCGTTGCGGGCATCTGC
The DNA here is from genome assembly GCA_035314925.1 of Mycobacterium sp. Lineage (GTDB taxonomy): Bacteria > Actinomycetota > Actinomycetes > Mycobacteriales > Mycobacteriaceae > Mycobacterium. The sequence goes on from DATFYT010000294.1 coordinate 6,414, forward strand.
TACGCCGGCCCCCGGCCGGGTCATCGTGATGCTTCGGCGTGACTCACTATTACTGGTATACCGCACCCACCGGAACCGAGATGCCCTCGCCATCGTCGAGTATGCGACTCGGCATCGGCAGCGGCTTACGCGAAGTCGGCGCCGGCAGGCTCGCCGCCACCGCGCCCAACTGGCGGCCGGTGAGCCGGTTCAACCCGCTGAACGTCTCTTTACGCAGCCGGTTGTGACTGTGGTAGCGCAGCCAGACCGCCACATCGGCTTCACGACCGTCCGCGATGAGCCGGATCGTCATCACGGTGACGTCGGCATCGGTGAGCCACAGCTCCTCGAGCGTCTCGCTGGTGATGTCGGCAGGTGACACCCAGAAGCTGGTCACATATCCGTCGGGGGTCTTCAGGTAGCGCCAGAACGGCCGGATGTGAGCTGGTTGGAGCCCGGCCAACACGGCGTCGTCCACATCGATGATCTCGTCGGCGGTCAGTGGCCGCGCCGCGCAGCTTCGCCCGTCGAGATCATGAGCCAGCCGCTCGGTAGCCGCTGCCACGGTGCTGGCGACGGAATCGCGGGCCGCCACGGCCTGGACGTTGTGCAGCGGATCCATCCGCAGCACCAGCCAGGTCTTGCGCTCTTCGAGCGGGCGCCGATCGCCGCGAGCACCGAAATCATCTTGAACCGCCGATTTGACGCCGTTGCTGCCCTCGCGCGTTCCCACCGAGACGATGTCGACGCTGTCCAGGCGGACATCGAACTGGCGTAGCGCCTCGATGACCGCTTCGAGCGGCATGCTCGCCGGTAATGCGTCCCGGTGACGATGCCGTCCCGCCGATGCGGCCTCGGCGGTACTGTCGACCGCGATCACCCCGATCAGCTGGCCGTCGTACTCGCGCACCCCGACCGTTTCCTTGCTGAATTGTCGACGGTGGTCGATCGCCTGGGTGCAGCCGACCGTGAGCGCCTCCGGATCGGCGTACCAATTTCGCACCCGCGCAATCGGCGCCGACGCGACGGGGACTCCCCCATTGGTGACCAGCGCGACGATCGTCACGATCGTCGCGAGACCGACGCCTACCCAGAAGGCCGTATGACCGGCCTGCCAAGACTGGGGTAAATGACTCGCAATCGCCAGTAGCGCAACGTCAATGAGAAACACCGCGGTGACCCGGGGCCACGACAGGGCCAGCCCGTACTCACGTTGTGCCTTCATTCCTGTCTCCCTGTCTTTCGCATCAGCACCGCTCCACCGAAGACCATGCCGGCTATAAGTAGCGCGCCACCCAGTCCACCCGCGGCGACCCACACCGGCGTCATGTTGCGCGGGGTTGGCACCGGAGGCATCTTCAGCGGTGACCCCGACTCTTTAGGCAGGACCGACCCGTCGGGTACATCCCAGGTCAGTGCGGCTACCGGGTCGACGACTCCGTAGCCGATCTGATTGTCCACACCCCGAGCGGGTGCCCTGGCGGTGTGCTGCAACCGGTTGATGACCTGGTGCGCCGACAGTTGCGGATATTTCGCCCGCACCAGAGCCGCCACACCAGAGACGATCGCGGTGGAGAAGCTGGTACCGGACGGCACCAGCAACGAGTTGTCCGGACCGTCAATCGCGTTGACCAGGCTGTCATCTCGCGGTGAGAACCCGACGACGTCGGTACCGGGTGCCCCGATTCCCACCCATGGCCCGGCGACGCTCAGTTTGTCCATCGGCGTGCCCGACGCATCCACTGCGCCCACGGTCAGGACGTAGTCGCTGAACCACGACGGAGTGACCACCGTGGTCACCCCATTCCAGTCCCGAGAATCATTGGGGTGCAGGGGATCTACCATCGGGTTTTCTTTGCAGTCGCGCTGGCTGGTGTCGCCCGCGGCCGCGACGATGACGGCATCTTTATCGACCGCCGCGTAACGCACCGCGGCGCCCAGGTCAGGCGCGTCGATGATGCTGCGCGCGCTCATGCACATCACCTGGGAGATGTTGATCACCCGCGCGCCCATGTCGGCGGCATGCACGATCGCTCGCGCCATCGTGAAGATGTTGTCCCGCTTCTGCCGCGTCTGCGGATCTTCGTCACCGGTGTATGCGTCCTTGAGGTTGAACGCCTGGCTGGACTGCCGGATCGAGATCAACTCGGCGTCGGGTGCTATTCCGGTGAAGGCGTCACCCGGACCTGCCGGCGGAGGATCCTGTGGCGGCGGCGCGGCCGGTCGCGGGTAGTCGACCGAAACCACTTGTCCCCCACGGGAATAGCCGGGCAGGACGGTCTTGCCGCGACCATGGTTGGCGGCGCCCGGTGTCTTGGGCTCCTGCGACGCCGGTGGGGCGCCGACTGGCGGTGGCGAATTTCCCGGCTCTTCCGACGACGGCGGGGCCGGCACCAGCGTGATCGTCTGGGGAGGCGGCGGCGCCACACTGATCGTCTGGGGAGGCGGCGCCGGAGGGGGTGGTTCTCGGGTCGGAACCGGCGGTGGTCGCCGCGGCCCCGGCACCCCGGGGCCCTCCGCGCTGGCCGGAGCACCGCCAATCATCGACGCCACGATTGTGCCGTGCGCGTCGCAGTCGGACAGACCGTCACCGCCGCCCATCACATAGTCCCCGCCGGGAACCAGGTGCGGCAGTCTCGGATGCGGGGTCACCCCGGTGTCGATGACGGCGATCCGCACCCCGGCCCCGCGACCGAAGCGCCACGCTTCGGGCAGGTTGAGCATGTCCATGTATTTCGGCTGCACCCGAAAGTCGCTGCCCGGCAACACCCCAACCTCGGTGCAGTACGAGCTCTGCTTCATGGTTGCAGACGGGCCGGGCGGGCTGTCCGGCGGCACCGCGGCCGGGTCGATCCCCGGAGGGTTGACCGCGTACGCCGGTGCCCCGGAGAGCGCTACTGCGGCGACGATGAGCGTCGTGGCAGCCACTGCGGCCGCGCGGAGCGGCCGCAGTTGACGGCTACCGGTAACGAATCGCTGCATAGACATTCATCAACCACAAGGCCAACGGGAAGATCGGCATCAGGCAGAGGTACTCGACCCATTCCACGAGCTTGCGGAACAGCGGGCTGTAGATGGTGTTCGGTACCGTCGCCGCAGCTACCAGTCCTGCCGCAGGCAGCAGCACCACCAGGCCCACTCCCGCCGAAATCGACGCTGCTGAGGACAACGTCAGCGTGTAGCGGATGACAATCGCCGCAACGATCAGGACCGAGGTCACAGCCAGGATGATCGCCTGCAAACGGTCCACGTAGGAGCGACCACGCAGCATCAGGAAGCCGGCAGTGGCGGCAGCCAGCAGCAGCGGCAGCCAGCGGTCTTGCGTGCGCGGGTCGGATACACCCGTCAGGGACACAATCGTCAGCACACCGAGGCCAACCAGCAGTCCGGTCAGGAACGACCGGGCCCGCTCGGCCCGCAGTACCACGTCTTGCACGGAAGCCGGTCCCTCCAAGGTCGGACGGCCGCCGCCAACGGGGTGCACCACGGTGGTCGGCAGATCGGGCCGAGCCTCGAACACCCATCGGCTGGTGGCCGAAGGGAACACCGGCAGCCGGATACCGGACAACCAGCGGGACAGCGCCGGGGCGCCGTGATAACCGAACACGCAGGCCAGCAGGATGCAGGTCAACAGCGTCACCGCACCGGTGCCGAACGCCATCCGGGCCAGGCTCGCGATCGTCGCCGCGAGGCAGATGGTGACGATGGCAGTGCCGGCACCGAGCCGGCGGCCGGTGAATCGCATCGCCATCATCGCGCCGACGCCGGCGACGGCAAAACCCATCACTGCGTGCGGCGCGCCGACCGGACCAGGAGGCGCGGCAGCCGCCGCCACCGCAAGTGGCGCCAATCCGCTCCACAGCAGGATGTCGCCCGCGCGGCGGTCCTGGACTGTCTTGGCGCGTCCCAGAATCAGCAGCGCCACCGAGATCACCAGCACCGCGATGACTGCGGCGTAGGGCGCCGGGACCCATGACTCGTGCTGCCAGCGGAACCAGCCCAGCAGCGCCGATCCCAACAGCACGCCGATGGCGACCATTGCCGCGCCGACCTGGATGGCCACCGTCGGGTTGATTGAGCTGAACCGCTTGCTCAGGTTCACCGACACGGCGGTCGAGATGTGCTCGATGACCTGGGACCGGTGTTCGGTGTCTTCGACGAACCGCAGCCACACCCGGTCACCGTCGTAGATGTCCTGCTCGGTCAGCGACTGGGCGGCCCGCAGCGGCGTGCCGTCAACCAGGCACAACGCCCACTTGCCGCGCTGCTTGGCTTCCAGTGCCGGCAGACCCAGCTCCCGCAGTCGGACGTTGATGACCTTGAGCAACGGGTCGATCATCACCGAGACCGGCGCGTTGGCGTCTAACAGCACACCGATTTGCGCGCCCTCGCCGGCGATGATGCCCACTACGACTGATTGAGGCGATGTGACTGCCTCTGTACCAGGCTGTGGCGCCTCGACTACTGCGGTCATTGTTCAACTCCCCTGTCGACGAATTCTGGGTCCATGTGTCTTGCCTCGCTATTTGTAATTGTGACGTCGCGTCCCAATTGTTGAGCAGATTCTAAGAGTATTTTGCGGCATCCGCACCATGAGTGAATGCTGCACCGAAAATCCTTGGCGTGGGCGGTATTTCCGTAACGTTTAGTTAAACTCTGCTATGCGTTTTCCACTCGCCGTAGGGAAGGGTCTCCAAAACCGTCTTCACCCCGACCTGGACCAATTGCGGGGTGGCCGGGCAGATCGCCAGCCAGGCCTCGTTCGACCCGGCGGTGCGCGCCTGCTGATACATCGCGATGCGCCCGCCGGATCCGTCCTTCAGCGACAGCACCGAGGCGCTGGGCGCCTTGGCGTCGTCCCGGTACTGCCTTGCGTAGACCGCGGCCTCAGCCGCCGGATCTGACAGCGCCTGCCCAAGTGCGGCCACCGTCGCCGCGCTGATGCCGAGTCGCCGCAGATCGCCGCCGGAGAAAACGTTGAACCCGGAGCTCTGCCAGGCTTTGGTGATCTCCAGCATTTCCTCCAGCGGCACGTTCACCGCGTTGATCGCCGCGGGATCGGCGTGGTGGATCGATTCCAGCGCGTCGAACACCAGTGCTGCGATCGAGGCGGTGTCCGCGACCGAAACGTCGTCGACAGTGATCTCGTCACCGACCCGTACCGCCGAGACCCAGTGGGAGCCACGGCGGGCCAGGAGTACGCGAAACTCGTTGTCCGGGATATCGCGGGAACCTACCTGCTCGTCTTCGCCGCCTTCTTCTTTTTCCTTGACGCCGTAGAGCAGCTTGCCCCGGGACAGCAGCGCGATGAGCTCGAGATCCGGCGCGGCCAACACCCGCATCCGCGCAGCGATCGACTCGTTCACCGTCTGTCCCGCCACGATGCCCTGTTCGCGCATCACCGCCATGCCGGGATGCTCGTTCAGCCACTCCATCGAATCGGTGGAAACGAATGGCCGGCAACGCAATTCGGGGGCGACGTGACGAATATCCAGCAACGCCTGCAACATCCAGAAACCCTCGACGTTGACTGTGATATCGGTCCGGGTGGTTTGATCCATCACTACTCTCGTATCTCGGTGTGCTCGGTTATCGCACGACGCGGCAGCACACCCGGATCGGATGTGCTGCCGCGCCGAGTGCTGACTTTTAGGCCCAGCTGCCGCCGACGGCGCTGTCGGTGGACGACATGTTGTTGCCCGCCGTCTGCACCTTCTGGCCGTGGGAGTTGGCTTGTTCGTAGATGACCTGGAAGTTGCGACCCAACTGAGTGATGAACTCCTGGCAGGCCACCGAACCCGAGCCACCCCAGAAGTCACCGGCGGCCAGCACATCACGAACGATGGACTGGTGCTCGGCTTCCAATGAAGCGGCCTGGGAGCGGATCAGCGCGCCGTGGGCGTCGACATCACCGAACTGGTAGCTAATCGACATTTATGTCCTCCTGACGTGGAAAGTTTACGCTTGTAATGGGCTAGCTGGACAGGATTTGCTGAGAGGCCTGCTCTTGCTGTTCGTAGTTGTTGGCGTCGCGGATCAGTCCGTCGCGCACTCCGTGCAGCATGTTGACGATGTTGCGGAAGGCCTGATTCATCTGGCCCATGGTGTCGTAGGACGTCATCTGGGCCGTCCCGCTCCAGCCGGCACCGGCGATGTTTTGGCTCGATGACCACATCTTGCGGGCCTCGTCCTCC
>DATFYT010000295.1:0-8014 GCA_035314925.1 Mycobacterium sp.
GCCGGTGCACCACGACCGCGACTACGCCAACAAGCAGGGCTCGCCCAACTTGTTCATGAACATCTTGACCTCCAACGGATATTGCGTGCGTTTCCTCACCGACTGGGCAGGGCCCGAAGCGATGGTCACGAAGCTGTCGATTCGCCTGGGCGTGCCGTGCTTTCCGGACGACCCGCTGCGCTTCACCGGCAGTGTGACCGGCAAGAGCGAAGGCTTGCGGGCGGGAGACCGCGAAGGTTTGATCGAGGTGACCTTCAAGGCGTCCAACAGCCTTGGCGATCACGTCTCCGGCACCGCCGTTCTCAGCCTGCTCGACGGAGCCGGCGCATGAGCGGTTCGCTGCCCGGCAACTGCGCGATTGTCGGCATAGGTCAGACCGAGTTCTCCAAGGAATCCGGGCGCAGCGAGCTGCAGTTGGCGTGCGAAGCGGTCACTGCCGCGCTCGACGACGCCGGCTTGGCACCCGGCGATGTCGACGGCATGGTCACCTTCACGATGGACTCCAGTGACGAGATCGACATCGCCCGAAACGTGGGCATCGGTGATCTGAGCTTTTTTTCACGCGTACATCACGGCGGCGGCGCGGCGGCCGGCACGGTCGTGCACGCGGCGATGGCCGTCGCGTCGGGCGTCGCCGATGTGGTGGTGTGCTGGCGCGCCTTCAACGAACGTTCCGGCTTTCGCTTCGGCGGCAGCGGACGGACCAGTGTGGAGACCCCGCTGTTCATGGCCCACTATGCACCGTTCGGATTGCTCACTCCCGCAGCGTGGGTCGCGATGCACGCGCAGCGTTACATGTCGACTTACGGAGTCACTAACGAGGACTTTGGCCGCATCGCCGTCGTGGACCGTCTGCACGCGGCCAAGAACCCCGACGCGTGGTTCTACCAGCGTCCGATCACACTGGAAGACCACCAGAATTCCCGTTGGATCGTCGAACCGGTTCTGCGACTGCTCGATTGCTGCCAGGAAAGCGACGGCGGCGTCGCGCTGGTGGTCACCAGCGCCGAACGCGCCCGCGGCCTGCGGCAGCCGCCCGCGATCATTACCGCCGCCGCCCAAGGCGCAGCCGCAAACGGTGAAATGATGACCAGCTACTACCGCGATGACATCACCGGGCTGCCGGAGATGGGCGTGGTCGCGAACCGGCTGTGGCGCGATTCGGGGTGCAAGCCGCAAGACATCCAAACCGCCTTCATCTATGACCATTTCACGCCGTTTGTGTTCACCCAGTTCGAGGAGCTCGGATTCTGCGGGCGCGGCGAAGCCAAGGACTTCGCCACTGTCGAGCGGCTGTCGCTGGGTGGGGAACTGCCGATCAACACCAACGGCGGACTACTCGGCGAGGCCTACATCCACGGGCTGAACGGCATCACCGAGGGCGTGCGTCAAATACGCGGAACCTCATGCAACCAAGTCGACAACGTCGAGCACATACTGGTCACGTCGGGCACCGGGGTACCCACCAGCGGTCTGATTCTCGCGCCGGATAGCTAGGGAAGACCGTCATGCCCAAGATCGCATTGCTGACCGCAGTCGGCGGACCGATTGAACTCGCCGAGTTTCCGCTCACCACGCCCGCACCGGGTACCGCCGCGCTGAAACTGCGGATGGCCGGAATCTGCGGATCCGACTTGCACATCTTCCGCGGCGAGCTCCCCCTGTTCTACCCGTTCGCGATGGGCCACGAAATGGTCTGCGAGATTGCCGAACTCGGCGAGGGACTGACCACCGACGCGACCGGCAAGCCGCTGGCGGTGGGTGACCGTGTCGTCACCCCCTACTTCTGGACGTGCGGGCAATGCCACGCGTGCGCACGCGGCCGGGCGCACGCCTGCCAGAACCTGATGGCGGGCGAATTCCGGACCCACGACCAAGCCCCACATTTCGTCGGCGCGCACGGCGAGTACTACTACACCACCCGAAGGCAGCCGCTGTACAAGGTGCCTGAGGACCTCGCTGACGAAGCGGTCGCGCCGCTCAATTGCGCTCTGTCCCAAGTGCTCTTCGCGCTGCGCGACGTGCGGCTGGGCGATACCGTCGTCATCCAGGGCGCTGGCGGACTGGGTATCAACGCCGCCGCCGTCGCGCACACCGCGGGCGCGGCGGAGGTCATCGTCATCGACAAGATCACCGAGCGACTCGACGTCGCATCGGATTTCGGTGCGACGCACTGCATCGACGCCAGCGATATCTCGACCGCGGAAATCACCGAACAGATCCACCGGCGCACCGACGGCGTCGGCTCCGACTGGGTACTCGAAGTCGTCGGCGCTCCGGGCGTCATCCCCGACGGTATCGGCTTTCTCAACAACGGCGGAACGTTGCTCGAGGTCGGAAACATCGGCACGGGACGCACCTTCGAACTCGACCCCAGCGTTCTGGTCTACGGCAACAAATCGGTGCGTGGTGTGATGCTCTACGACCCGGTCACCCTGGCGATCGGCTTGTCGTTTCTGCAACGCACCAGTTTCCCGTTCAGCCGACTGATGCCCAAGCCGTTCCATCTGGCCGACGTCAACGCCGCGTTCGAATCAGCCAATGCCGGGCAGGTGCCCCGAGGCGCTTTGGTTCCCTGATGACTCAAGCCACCACGACCGATACCCGTGAACTCATCGTCGAGTCCGCGTACGCCTGCTTCCGCAAGCAAGGACTGCAGAAGGCCACGATCGTGGATATCGCCAAGATGGCGGGTGTCTCTCGCAGCACGATATACGAGTACTTCCGCGACAAGGCCTCCATCGTCGAAGCGTGCGCCGAGCACGCTTCCGAGCAGTTCTATCGCCAGATGTCCACGGCGATGGATCGCGGCAGCTCGCTCGAAGACAAGCTCAGCCGCGCAGCGGTATTCGTGACCCAAGCGCGACGAGTCATCGCTTCCGAGAAGTACTTCGACGAAGAGGCGATCAGCCTGCTGCTGACCAAAGATGCCGCCGTCTTGCTGCGCGAATGCGTGGACTTCCTCGCTCCCCACCTGGCCGCGGCCAAGCTCACCGGCGAAGTTCGCAAGGATCTCGACATCCAGTCCGCCGGCGAATGGTTCGCGCGCATACTGTTCTCGCTGTTCAGCACGCCGTCATCGACACTGGACATGGACAACCCCGATGTGGTCGCCGGCTTTGTGCGGGCACACCTGGTCCGGGGGTTCGCCGGCGAACGACCACGACCCCGGCGCGGTCAGTGACGGGGGCGGGTGATGTCCCCGCGGGTAGGAGTAGTATTGGCGGCAACTGCGGCGAGAACGGGTGGAGTGGCCATACAGAGCTGGGGAGACGCGCCCGAGATTCATCCGTCACAAATCCGGGTCGGTGACGTCATCGGCACCTTGGACCCGACCGACGTGCGCTACGCGGTCAAGATGATCAGCGGGCCGCAGAAAAGCCCACAGCGGTGGACCTTTTTCGGCCGCGACGCCCAGGGACGGCAGCAAACCCTCACCTTCGGGGAGGACGACTTAGTTCGCAGGTACGCCAAAGCGTCCTGACAATCTCAGTGACCGCGCTCGGCCAGCGCCCGCATGAAAAATGTCAGGTTGGCCGGTCGCTCGGCCAGTCGGCGCATGAAGTACCCGTACCACTGCGTACCGAACGGCACATAGACCCGAACGCGGTTGCCGGCGGACGCCAGCCGTAACTGCTCGCCGTCACGGATGCCGTACAACATCTGGTATTCGAAATCGCCTGTACCCCGTCCGTATTCCCTCGCCAATGCAGACACCGCCTCGATGACCACGGGATCGTGCGAGGCCACCATCGGATACCCCAAGCCTGCCATCAGCACCCGAAGGCAACGCAGATACGAGTCGGTCACCGCGCCGGCGTCGCGGTAGGCCACCGATGCCGGTTCGTCGTAGGCACCTTTGCACAGCCGTACCCGGACCCCGGATGCGGCGAACTGTTCGCAATCGCCGTGGGTGCGCCGCAGGTATGCTTGCAAAACCACACCCAGCCACGGGAAATCAGTGTGCAGATCGGCGGCGATCGACATCGTCGAGTCCGTGGTGGTGTGGTCTTCGGCGTCCACGGTCACCCACGCGCCGGCCTGCTCGGCCCGCTCGCAGATGGTGTGCGCGTTCTCCAACGCGATCTTCTCACCGTCGCGGTCCAGCGCCTGTCCCAACGCCGACAGCTTCAGCGATACCTCCAGCGGGCGCACACCGTCATGCAAGGCATCCGGCCGCCGGCTCAGTACGGCGAGAAGCTGAAGATAGGCATGCATGGTGGTATTTGCGCCGTCGATGTCGGTGACATCCTCGCCCAGGTAGTCGATGCTCACGAGCCGATCCGAAACTCGCAGGCCCGCAACACTATCCAGCACCCGATCGAGCGAAGCGCCCGGTACAAACCGGTGCACCACCCTGCGGGTGAACGGCAGCCGTTCCGCGGTGCGCCGCAAACCGTCGGAGTGGCTGGCTGCGAGGATCGCCGGGCGCAGCGTCTTGGCGAACACGCCCGCCATCACCGCACCGCCATGTGCGGATAGTTGTGATCGGTGGCCGGGACGAACGTCTCCTTGATCGAACGGGCCGACGTCCAGCGCAACAGGTTCAGCACTGATCCGGCTTTGTCGTTGGTGCCCGATCCGCGGGAGCCGCCGAACGGCTGGCGGCCCACCACCGCGCCGGTCGGCTTGTCGTTGACGTAGAAGTTGCCCGCCGCGAACCGCAGCCGGTTCTGCGCAGTCAGTACGGCGTCGCGGTCGTCCGCGATCACCGCACCGGTCAGCGCATACCGTGATCCGGTGTCGATAACGTCGAGGATCCGCTCGTACTGAGCATCGGGGTAGACGTACACCGACAACAGCGGTCCGAAGTACTCGGTGGCGAACGCCTCGTCGGTCGGGTCGTCGGATAACAGCACCGTTGGGCGGACGAAATAGCCTTTGCTGTCGTCATATTCGCCGCCGACCGCAATCGTGACACCGGCCGCACCTTTCGCGCGTTCGATCGCGTCGACGTTCTTGACGAAGGCCCGCTCATCGATCAGCGCGCCGCCGAAGTTGGAGAAATCGGTGACGTCGCCGAACGGTAGCTCGGCGACGGCGGCCAGGAAGTCGTCGCCCATCTGCTGCCAGACCGAGTGGGCGATGAATGCCCGCGACGCCGCCGAGCACTTCTGGCCCTGGTAGTCGAACGCACCACGAATCAGCGCGGTGCGCAGCACATCCGGTTGCGCCGAAGCGTGTGCGAGCACGAAGTCTTTGCCGCCGGTCTCACCGACCAGACGCGGATAGCTGTGGTAACGCTCGATGTTGGCGCCGACCTCGCGCCACAGTCGCTGGAACGTCGCGGTCGATCCGGTGAAGTGGATCCCGGCCAGCCGCGGATCTGCCAGCGCCACATCCGAAACCGCATAGCCGTCGCCGGCGACCAGGTTGATCACACCGGGCGGCAACCCGGCTGCCTCCAGCAGTTGCATGGTCAGGTATGCGGCGAAGGTCTGAGTCACCGACGGCTTCCACACCACCGTGTTACCCATCAGCGCCGGCGCGGTGGGCAGATTCCCGGCAATCGCTGAAAAGTTGAACGGCGTTATGGCGTAGACGAATCCGTCCAATGGGCGGTAGTCGGTGCGATTCCACTCACCGCGTACGCTCAGCGGCTGCCGCGCCAGGATCTCGCGCGCAAAGGCGACATTGAATCGCCAGAAATCGACTAGCTCGCACGGAGCGTCGATCTCAGCCTGGTAGGTGGTCTTGGATTGACCCAGCATGGTCGCTGCCGCGATCGTCTCGCGCCACGGCCCGGCGAGCAGGTCGGCGGCCCGCAGAAAGATCGCGGCGCGTTCGTCGAACGGGGTCGCCGCCCAGTGTGCTCGGGCGCTCATTGCCGCTTCGACGGCGGCGGTGGCATCGGCGTGGTCCGCGTTGGTCAGCGTGCCCAGTGTCGCGGCATGCCGATGTGGCTGCACGACGTCAATCCGCTCACCGTTGCCCATGCGATGCGCACCGCCGATCACATGCGGCAGGTCGATCGGGTCATCGGCCAGCGCGCCGAGCGCGACCTGCAGCCGGCTGCGTTCGGGCGAATTCAGTGCAAAATCGTGGACCGGCTCGTTGGCGGGCAGGGGAACATCGGTGATCGCGTCCATGCCCTCAGGATGACCGCCGACGACCCGCCAGGGCTTGACTGATTGGACAAGGCTGAGCCTGATCGCTAGTAGAATCGGACAACATGCGAGTGGCGGGTGTCGGACTGGGCCAGTTGCTGTTGGCGCTGGACACCACCGTGGTGAGCCTGGTCGAGGCTCCCCGCGGGCTGGACCTGCCGGTGGCGTCGGCGGCACTGATCGACGCCGACGACGTGCGGCTGGGCTTGGGAAGGGGCGCGGACTCGGCCGACGTGTTCTTTCTGCTGGGTGTCGCCGACAGCGAAGCGCAGCGCTGGCTTGCGACCGGCCCGGCCGATCGCGCGGCGGTGGCCGTCTTCGCCAAGAATCCCTCGGACGCCATGGTGGAACGGGCCGTCGCAGCCGGGACGGCGGTAGTGGCGGTGGAGCCGCAGGCCCGCTGGGAGCGGTTGTACCGGCTGGTCAATCACGTCCTTGAGCACCACGGACCCGCCGATCCGCGTTACGACTCGGGCACGGATCTGTTCGGTCTGGCGCAGTCGCTGGCCGACCGCATTCATGGCATGGTCAGCATCGAGGACGAGCAGTCGCACGTGTTGGCGTATTCGGCATCCAACGACGAAGCCGACGAGTTGCGCCGGCTATCGATCCTGGGCCGCGCCGGACCGCCCGAGCATCTGAAGTGGATCGACCAGTGGGGGATCTTCACTGCGCTGCGGGCCAGCGGCGAGGTGGTCGGGGTCGCCGAGCGTCCGGAGTTGGGTCTGCGGCCACGGTTGGCCGTTGGTATTCATCACCCGGCCCCGGATGCTCGCCGGGCGCCGGCCTTCGCCGGAACCATTTGGGTGCAACAAGGCTCGCGGCCGTTCGCGGACGACGCCGAGGAAGTGCTGCGCGGAGCCGCCGTGCTGGCCGCCCGCATCATGTCGCGATTGGCGGCCAGGCCGTCGACGCACGCGCTGCGGGCCCAGGAGCTGCTGGGTTTGACCGACGGCGGATCGGTCGATGTGGACGCCATCGCACGAGAACTCGGGATTGCGGCCGACGGCAACGCCGCGCTGATCGGTTTCTGCACTCCCGACCACCACGCCCGGCTGGCCGACGTGCTGGCATTGAACGCCAACGCTTTTCGGGCTGATGCACAAGTAGCATCGCGCGGCTCTCGGGTCTATGTGCTGCTGGCGCATACCGCGAAGCCGTCGTCACTCGCGTCCTGGATTCGCGGCACCATCGGCGCGCTGCGCAGTGAATTGGGACTGCAGTTGCGGGCGGTCATCGCCGCGCCGGTCACCGGACTGGCCAGCCTGCCGGCGGTGCGCGCGGAGGTGGACCGGGTGCTGGATAGCGCTGAGCGCCATCCGGATTCGTTCGGCCAGGTGACGTCGCTGGCCGAGGCGCGCAGCACCGTGCTGCTCGACGAGATCGTCACGATGGTCGCCGCCGACGGGCGGCTGGTCGATCCGCGGGTGCGCGAGCTGCAAGCCCGCGACCCGGCGTTGGTTGCGACGCTGCGGGCCTATCTGGACAGCTTCGGGGACGTCGCCGCCGCGGCGCAACAGCTGCACGTGCATCCCAACACCGTGCGCTACCGGGTCCGCGGGATAGAGAAGCTGCTGGCGACGTCGCTGGCCAATCCCGATGTGCGGCTGTTACTTTCGCTGGGACTACGGGCTACCGAGCGAATCTAGCGGGATCGGCTCAGCCCTCGATTCACGGACACATCCATGCAAAAGGTGGGCACGGCCGGGATACCGTCGGAGCAGGCTCAGGAGCAGGACCCGGTCCCTCGGCAATCGAGTCGGGGCAACCGCCGTAGTAACCGGGAGGACACTCTTCGTGGTAGACGTGGCAGACGCTCAGATCCCATCCCGTGGCCTGCAAGCCGGGCCACACATAGTCGCCAGGACACCAGCGCATCCCCGGACCTTTAGCACCCGGATCTTGTC
>DATFYT010000296.1:0-16359 GCA_035314925.1 Mycobacterium sp.
CCATGTCATCACAAGCAGTGATCACCTGCCAGCAGCTCACCAGCCAGACTGCGCCAGGATCGGGAGCATCTCAGTGACCCCTGCCAGGTCGCGTTTTCGTGTCGGAACAGTCCGACCCGCCCATTAGGAGCATCTGCTATCAAGGCCCGAACCTCTCGAACGGGGTGTTCCAGGCGCCGTTGTTGGCGTGGGCGTCCCACCAGTTGGTGCCGACCGATCCGTCCAGCCCGACCCAGAACACATCCAGATGATCGGGGGTACGGGCAACGGCCATGACCGCGCCGGCGGCCGATCCGGCGGGGACGATCTCGAACGCGGCGTTCCAGCGGCCGCTGTTGGCGCCGGCGTCCCACCAGTTGCTGCCGACCGATCCGTCCGGCCCGACCCAGAACACATCCAGATGATCGGCGGTGCGGGCGACGGCCGTGACCGCGCCCTGGGCGGCTTTGGCGGGGGCGACCTCGAACGGGGTGTTCCAGCGGCCGTTGTTGGCGCCGGCGTCCCACCAGTTGCTTCCGACCGATCCGTCCAGCCCCACCCAGAACAGATCCAGATGATTGGGGGTGCGGGCGACGGCCGTGACCGCGCCGGCGCCCGATCCGGTCAGCTGTAATTGCTGCCGCACTCCCGCAATCTCTGATACAGCATTGGGCACACCAAACCCTACGAGTAATGTCTCCATTTGATCGATCATTGGTTTCAGCACAGTTTGTTGGGTCTCCCGGCTGAACACGGTGTCCCGATAACTCCGAATCTGGTCGATCAATTGCGCACGGCGCGCGACGTCGTTGCGTACGAGGCTCGCGATCAGCCCACTGGGGGTTACCCTGAAATTTACAGGCAAAATGGGCTGCAAAATCTGGTCAATACCCCACGGTATCATTTTGAATTTGACGTCGTTCACACCGGGTGCCGCGACGGCATTCACGTCATTATAGATATAAGTGTTATTGGTGTTGTTGGCATAACCATCCCAGCTCTTCAGAAGAATCTCCATCGCATAGTGTTTAATGAACTGATCCAGATCCAGCATCTGGCTCGCCCCGGCCACCCCATGCGCGGCGATCTGATCGTCGGCGAGCTTCAAATCGGCCTTGTTGTCAAATTTGGAGAGGTTCTCTACCGAGATGAATGGCAAGCGCGCGCTGACGAAGTCATCCGTGTGTGCAATTTCGTACAGATTGCCGTTCATATTGCCATTGAAATTGCGCTTGATATAGGGCTTCATGATCGCTTCGACATTGACAAAGATACCCGGACTGTTGACGCCGGCGGACCCTTGGCCAATCAGCGCTCCGTTCACAAACACTTGGGCAAAATTGCACCGCGAATGGGGTAATCCGGCCATACCGAACAATTTGTAGCCCAGCGTTTGATGAATATAGGACGGATCCTGGATGGAATTGTTGAGCGCCAGATAATGTGACCCGATCAGGTCATCGACTACCGGGACATTGGCGTCGCTGAATTTGCCGAAGTCAATGTCCACGCACGGCTTTTCGCTGCTGATTGAGCCGCAAAACGACTTCTTTTTGACGCCCACCTGAGTGAACGTGGTCGCCGCGGGAAAGCTCGTTCCAGATATCTCGACCGAAGTTGCCTTACGCCACGTGTACCGCTCGCCGCCTTTCCAGTTGAAATTGCACCTACCACCGGCTGGCTCCTCGGTCCGCACCGCATCCCAATCAGCTTGCGGCATCGTAATATTGATCGTTACCACATTGTCAAGTGCATAAAAGGAATCAAGTGCCTGTTCTTTGTCAGCCTTGATCGCGGTCATGTCATCGCCTTCCACTCAGTGATCCGACGTGATCGTGTTCATTACGCCTCCATAGCGGCGGAAGCAGCAAGGTCGCGGTCCGCTGAGCGGACCGGATTCGCGTCGGCTGCTCGGATGGGCAGGCAGTGGGCGCACCCAGAAGTGAAGCCGGCGCTTCGCCGCGCTACCTTCTAATCGGTCGTGGCCGCAGGAGGTGATGGGACTACCGCCGCCCAGTTGATGGTCAAGTGCCTCGAAAACGATGTCATTGTGCATCACCGGTCCGACAGTATCGGCGATTTTCACGCTGGAAAGTTGGTCGAAGCGCCGGTAGAAGCAGTTGACCGTGGACGCGGCCGAGCCGCTTGCCGGTCCGCTCCCACGACTGTAGAACGTGTACATATTCTGCCTGGACGGTATAGACGAGGGTTCGGATGCGGATCCTCCCGTCCTGCAACACCAAGGTGTTTGCGGTGGCGTCGTCGGGCCGCCACGAACCCGGTCGATCACTGCGCGCCCCTGACTCGTCGTTGACACTCGCGTGTGGAGCGTCGATGATCGATGTCGCAAGCCGGCGCCCCCCAGTCCCACCGTCGGTCGGAAGGGGTGACCCCCTCTGCTCGGTGGCGCTGCGCGTTTCAGCCTGAGGTCCGAAATCATAGCGCGACTGGAGGAGAAATATGCCAAAAGCCCAAAGAATAATGATCATCCGCCATGCCGAAAAGCCTTATGTCGATAACAAAGAGAAAAACGACGGCGTTAGGATGAACGGCGTCAAAAGCGAAGAATCGTTGGCGGTGCGCGGTTGGCAACGTGCCGGGGCGATCAGCCTCTTGTTCGGCTCTGCCGAAATTGCCCAAACCCGGGGGCTTTCAGTACCTCAGCATCTCTACGCATCCGACCCTGAAAAAGCAGACAAAGCCGGCAGTAACAGCCGCAGGCCCAAACAAACCCTGACCCCATTAGCCAAACGCCTGGAGCTCAACATTAGCGCGGATTGGTTAACAGGCCAGGAAGCCGACCTCTGCCGGGATGCATTGACAAAACCCGGTACGTCCCTGATTTCCTGGCAACATGAGCTGATCCCCGCTATCGCGGCCGCCATCCCCGGCGGAAATATCCCTCAAACGCGCACCTGGGACGACGCGCGGTTCGATCTGGTCTGGGTCTTTGACCTTTTGCCGGATGGCGCGTATAGCTTCAAGGAATTACACCAAGCATTGCTTTCTGGCGACCTAAATATTTGATATACGGAACCTTGACTATTTTGAACCTGCCGGGCAAACCGTCGATAATTTGCGGAGGAGAAAACCATGGATTCATTCCGGACACCGGGACATTTAAAGACATCAGAGACCTATTAAAATCCGTCTTCATACCCGCCCTCCCAAAGGATTCAAGAGCGCGGCAGATCGCTGAAGGGGCAAATGATCCCGTCAACGCGGATTCCTTCCTGCGGGGCAAAGCGGAATTTGACGGGGCAGCAGCCGCGCTTCTACCGTTCCCTGATTTCATCCGAGGATGGCACGATCCGTTTCCGTGATGCCAACCAGGATCAGTTGACGCCAGCAGGCATGGTGGTTGCTCAGCCGCAGTTGCGCGTGGTCGCATACCCACCCCAGACTCATCGGAGATCTTGGGGTCACCCCATGGCCGTGTCGAAGTGTGGAGTACCTGAACGGCCGGCCTCGTATTCGTCCTAACACCAACACCTGGAGCATCCCGGTTTCATGCACACCTGGTTCTGTGAGACGCAGCATTTGCTGACATACCCTGTCGGGGATGCTGGATCGGCCGAGATCACTCCATTCGTCCTCCGGAATTGACCGGTTGCCGCGGGAGCGTCTAGATCTCCAATCTAGTTGTCGCACAGCAAAGTTAAGCAAAAACCGGCATCGTCGGGTCATACCGTTTGGTAATCCCCAGGTCGCACGTTCGAGTCGTGCCGGGGCACTGTTACGCCGGGTTGGCGTAGATGCGGGTTGGTGAGATCAGCACAGCGGTGCGACGCTGCTCGCGCATCACCCGGTCGTAGGTGTCCCAGTCGTCGTGGGTTCCGCCTGCCGCCGTGAAGATCTCGCGCAGCAGCACCCGGAGCCGCTCGTCGTCGACGTCGGGGTGCGGGTCGTCGGGCCCGATCAGCTCCGCCGAACCTTCGACGGTGGCCCACTGCCAACCGGCGCGGGCCGTGACGGTGGTGCGTGGATCGGCGCGCAGATGGGCCAACTTGCGAGCGCCCCCGATGGCCACCAGAGCGACGACCGGCACATTCGTCAGCGGGTCTTGCATCACCCCGGCGTTGACGACCGATGACTGAGCACTGCCATCGCGGCGCAACGTGGTGAACGTGACAAGTCCATGGTCGGCGGCGGCGAGATCAGCGAAGGCTGAAAGGTCAGTCATGATTGAGTTTCCGTTCCAGCCCGGTTATTCCTGACGCCGCTGCAGTGCGGGGCTACTCGTAAACCACTATCACCGACGTTGTGTCGGGCACCGCCTGACACGTCAGGATATAACCGTCGGCGAGCTCGTCTTCTTCCAGCACGTCATTGGTGCGCATGGTGGCACTGCCCTCGGTGAGCCTGGCCATGCACGTCCCGCAGTTGCCGGCCTCGCAACTGAACGGCGGCGACAGTCCGGCCCGCCGCGCCGTTTCGAGCAGCGTCTCGCCGGCGACCTGCGGGACCGACACCTTCTTGCGCTCGAGGTGGATCGTCACGGTGCCACCGGCTCCGCCGCCGTCGGCTTTTTCGGCCACGTCGGTTGTCGCCGCCTTCACCGGCGGTGAAGCGTCGAAGTCCTCGACGAGGACGCGCGCGCCGTCCGGTAGCGCGGAGCGCACCACGGCCATGAAGCCTTCCGGGCCGCACACATAGCATTCCGCGTCCGTGTCGCCGCCGACGAACTTCGTGACGGCATCCGGATCCAACAACCCCTGCTCGGCGTCGATATGACGGTCCACCGACAGCCGGCCGGGGTAACGCTCGGCGAGTTCGTCGATGGCCGCCTCGAAGATCACCGACGCCCGGTCGCGGTCGGCGCACAGTATTCGCACCGCGCGGTCGGTGGTCGCCAATGCACTCTTGGCCAGCGACAGGATCGGCGTCACGCCGCTACCGCCGGCGAATGCCAGCAACGGAACTGACGTCGGGCTCAGGACGAAGGTTCCCGCGGCTCGGGTCATGGTCAGCTCGTCACCCTCGACCACGTTGTCGATCATCCAATTGGAGACCTTGCCGCCGGCCACCCGCTTGACCGTGGTCATTACCTCGCTGTCGGTTTCCGGCGCGCTCGACATCGAGTACGACCGATACAGCTCCTCGCCGTCGACCGTCACATGAAATGTGCAGAACTGCCCGGCCCGATAGCTGAACGGCTTTTCGTGCGGGTCGAACACAAAGGTGTGGGTGTCGGCCGTCTCCTTGATGATCCGGGTCACCGTGGCCCGCTGGAACACGTGACGTTCCACCATGCCTGCACCCTCCACACTTTGCGTTCTTCACTTCAGAGAATACTATTCTCTCAAAACGATAGGATGTTCTCAATGTCCTCAGCGTCCTCCATGTCGCAGTGCGGGTTGTCGCCGCCGCGTGAGGCGACCGCGCTCGTTTTCGAGGACCAGCACTACAGCTTCGCGCAGCTCAGCGCGCTGGCTGACGGGTTGGCGGCGAGTCTGCGCGGGCGTGGCGTGACGGCCGGCGACCGGGTGGCGTTGATGGCCTCCAACCGCCCCGAGTTCGTCGTCGCGCTGCACGCGATCTGGCGGCTGGCCGCTGCCATCGTGCTGATCAGCCCCGCCTGGAAACGCGACGAAGTCGAGCACGCGCTGGCGTTGACGAATCCGTCCGATGCCGTCGGCGATCACGCGGTGCTGTCGGAGCTGATGCCGATGCTGCATCTCGACGAGCCGATCACGCCGGCCGAGCCGGTGTCCGGGTCGCCGCCGCCGGATGCCGATGCGGTGTTGGCGTTCAGCTCGGGTACCACCGGTCTGCCCAAGGCCGTCCGGCACACCCACGCGTCGCTGCACGCCGCCGTCCGGCATTGGCGCGACGCGCTGGGCTTGACCGCCCGCGACCGCATCCAGATCGCCACACCGCCGTCGCACATTCTCGGCTTGCTCAACATCGAGACGGCATTGCAGACCGGCGTATGGCTGCGCCTTCATCGCCGTTTCGACATCGACCGAGTCCTGCAGCACATCCAAACCGACCGGATCACGGTCGAGATGGCTGTCGCGCCCATCGCGCTGGCCATCGCCTCGCATCCGCGCCTCGAGTCCTACGACCTCTCGTCGCTGCGGTTCATCATGTGGGGCGCAACCCCGGTCAGCGAGAGCGTCGCTCAAACCGTCACCCGGCGCACCGGCATCGGTTGGGTTCCCGCGTACGGCACCACCGAGCTGCCCGTCATCGCCTGCAATCCGCTCGACGGCGCCCGGCTGGATTCGGTGGGGCGGCCGGTGACCGGTGTGCAGGTGCGGGTGGTCTCGCTGCAGACCGGCGAGCCGGTCGGCCCGGGTGAGGTCGGCGAGATCCAGGCGCGGTCGGAGTCGCTAATGGCCGGCTACCTGCCCCACGAAGCGACACGAGATGCCCTGTGCGACGGCTGGTATCGCACCGGTGACGTCGGATATCTGGACACCGACTACTGGCTGCGGATCACCGACCGGTCCAAGGAGATGATCAAGGTCCGTGGCTTCCAGGTCGCACCCGCCGAAATCGAGGCCGTGCTGCACGCTCACCCCGCCGTCGAAGACTGCGCGGTGTTCGGGATCCCCGACGGCGCCGACGGGGAGTCGGTTGTCGCCGCCGTCGCGACGCGGGCACCGGTCGACGCCGCCGAACTTACTGCCCGGGTGGGCGAGCGGCTCGCGTCGTACAAAAGCTTGAGCCGTGTGGTGTTCGTGCCCGAAATACCTCGGCTGCCGTCTGGAAAGGTGCTACGCCGAGTTCTCAAGGAGCGCTATGGATGTACGTCTGACAGCTGAACAACAACAACTGCGCGACGCCGCAGCCAAAATGGCCGACGACCTCGGCCCGGCATCCGTGCAAGACCTCGCCGACGACGGCCGAATTGCCCGGCTGGACAAGCAAATCGAGATGACGGGCTGGCGATCGCTGCGCTCCGACGGGGCCTCCGGCGTGGAAGTGGCCATCGTCGCCGAGGAATTCGGCCGCGGGTTGGTGGACGCGCCGTTTCTCGGACCGGTGCTGGCCGACGATCTGGCCCGGCACGTCGGCCGCGACGGCACTGGGTCCACGATCGCCGTGGGTGATCGCGGTATCGACGCCCGGGGCTATCAGCGGGCGTTGGCATTGGACGGGACGACGGTGCTGGGCGCCGACCTGGGCGCGGCCGGGCAAGCTGTGGATCTGACCAGATCCACCGCCGAGGCCGCCGGATCGGCGTCTGCTGTTGGCGAACTCAGCTCAGACGACGCCGAACGGTGGCTGGCGCTTGCCCTGGCCACCACGTCGGCGGACCTGGTCGGAACCGCCCGAGGTGCACACACCCTGGCTTGCGAGTACGCGAAAATCCGTGAGCAATACGGCAATTCGATCGGCTCGTATCAAGCCATCGCGCACCTGCTCGCGGAAAGCCTGGCGCTGATCGAGGGCTCGGTGAGTGTGCTGCGACATGCCGCCTGGGCGGTTGACGAGCTGGCGCCGGCCGAGGCGATCCGCGCGGCTCGAGTCGCGAAGATCTACTGCGCGCGCGCCGCGCGAACGGTGTGCGAGACCGCGATCCAGGTGCATGGCGGCATCGGCAATACCTGGGAATGCCTGGCGCACGTCTATCTGCGGCGTGCCCTGACATCGACCGAACTGTGGCCCGTCAAGCTGGAGGAGATCGACGTTGGACTTTCGTGATTCGACCGACGAAGCCGCCTTCCGTGATCGGCTGCGATCGTGGCTTGCGCTGCACGCCAAGGAATTTCCAAGCTCGGGTGACGAGTACTGGGCCCGGCAGGGCGAATGGCATCGCGCGCTGTACGAGGGCGGCTTCTTCGGGTTGTCCTGGCCGCGTGAGTACGGCGGACAGGAGATGCCGCCGGTGTACGACGTCATCCTCGACGAAGAGCTGGCGCAGGCCGGCGCCCCGCCCCGGCCCAGCCTGGGTTACCTGGTTTCGGGCCTGACCCGACACGGCAGTGCAGAGCTGTGCCGGCGATTCTTGCCCGGCATGATCAACGGCACCGAGCGATGGTGCCAGGGTTTCAGCGAGCCCGGCTCGGGTTCGGACCTCGCGTCGCTGACCACCACCGCCACCCGCGACGGTGACAACTACGTCATCCAGGGCCACAAGATCTGGACCAGCTACTCCGACGTCGCTGACTGGTGTCTGCTGTTGGCCCGCACCGATCCGGACGCCAAGCGCCACCGCGGTATCTCGGCATTCATCATCTCGATGAAACAGCCTGGCGTGCAACAGCGTCCGCTGCGGATGATCAACGGTGTCACGACCGAATTCGGCCAGGTGTTCTTCGACGGCGCGACGGTACCGGCCGACCACATGGTCGGCGCTCCGGGCGAGGGTTGGCCGCTGGCCATGACGGTGGTCGGCCACGAACGCGAACCTTCCACGCTGGGCTACGCGGCACGTTACGGCAAGCTCGTTCGCGAGCTGGCCGCACGCACCGACGGTCCGGCGTCCCCCGAATTAGCCTGGGCGGCAGTGCAAACCGAGATGTTGACCCATCATGTCCGGCGGCGGTTGTCCGAACAACTCGACGGCGTGACGCACACGTCGGACGGCTCGCTGGATAAGTTGCTGATGACCTGGGTCGAGCAGTCGGTCGGCCACGCCGCGCTGGCTGTCGCCGGCATCGACGACCCCGGCCTGCTCAGCGCCTACCTCTACAGCCGCGCCCAGAGCGTGATGGGCGGCACATCGCAGATCCAGAAAAACATCATCGCCTCACGAATCCTGGGATTGGGAGCCTGACGTGTACGACATGCCGACCGAAATCGATGTCCAAGCCGACGGGCCGCTGCGAATGATCACGTTGAACCGGCCCGATTCGCTCAACTCGGTCAACGACGACCTGCATCACGGGCTGGCCAAGCTGTGGCAGCGGATGAGCGATGACCGCAGCGCCCGGGCCGCGGTGATAACCGGTGCGGGACGGGCCTTTTCAGCGGGTGGCGACTTTACGTACCTTAAGGAGTTGGCGGGCGATGCCGACCTGCGGGCCAAGACCATCGCCGACGGGCGCGAGATCGTGCTGGGCATGGCCCGGTGCCGCGTGCCGGTGGTGGCCGCCGTCAACGGTCCGGCCGTCGGGCTGGGCTGCAGCCTGGTCGCGCTGAGCGACATCGTCTACATCGCCGAAGACGCCTACCTGGCCGACCCGCATGTGCAGGTGGGCTTGGTGGCCGCCGACGGCGGCCCGCTGACCTGGCCGCTGCACATCAGCCTGCTGTTGGCCAAGGAGTACGCGCTGACCGGCGCCCGGATCTCCGCCCAACGGGCGGTCGAGCTCGGCCTCGCCAATCACGCGGTGGCCGATCCGGTCGCCGAGGCGGTGACGGCCGCGAAGAAGATCCTTGAACTGCCGCAGCAGGCCGTCGAAAGCACCAAACGCGTCCTCAACGTTCACCTCGAGCGCGCGGTGCTGGCCACGTTGGACTACGCCCTGTCCGCCGAGAACCAGTCCTTCCAGACTGAGGACTTCCGTTCGATCGTGACGAAGTTGGCGGCCGGCAAGAACTGAGGCCGCGCGCCGAGTGTGCGGCCAGCCGCACACTGGCTTCCGAATGTGCGGCCAGCCGCACGTTCGAGGGCCTGCTGAGCTACTTCGGCGGGAAACGCAGCGCGCCGTCCAGCCGGATGACCTCGCCGTTGAGGTAGTCGTTTTCGACGATGCTCTGCACGAAGGCGCCGTACTCGGCGGGCCGGCCCATCCGCTTGGGGTAGGGGACCTGCGGACCCCAGTACGCCTCCAGCTGGTCACCCGCCTGGCCGTAGGCC
This sequence comes from Mycobacterium sp., assembly GCA_035314925.1. GTDB lineage: Bacteria > Actinomycetota > Actinomycetes > Mycobacteriales > Mycobacteriaceae > Mycobacterium. Next base: position 9,734 of record DATFYT010000296.1, read on the forward strand.
GGCGTCAGGAACGTGCCGGGAGCGATGGTGACCACGCGGATTCCGAGCGGGGACAGGTCGCGTGCGGCGACCAGCGTCATGCTGACGACGCCGCCCTTGGCGGCCGCGTACGGCAGCTGGCCGATCTGGCCTTCGTAGGCGGCGATCGATGCGGTGTTGATGATGACTCCGCGTGCGCCGTCGATCGGTTCCTGGCGCGCCATCGCCGCGGCGGTCAGCCGCATCACGTTGAACACCCCGGTGAGGTAGACGTCGATCGTCGTCTTGAACCCGTCCAGGTCCAACGGTGTGCCGTCCTTGCCGACCAGCCGGCCACCGCTGGCCGGCCCGCCATGCGCATCCACCGAGATACGCAGCGGGGCAAGCGATTCCGCTTCAGCCAGCGCCGCCTGCACGTCGTCGGTGTTGGTGGCGTCGGTGGGCACATAGCGGGCACCGAGCTCGCCTGCCAGCTCCTTGCCTTTGTCGTCGGCCAGATCGGCGATCACCACCTTGGCTCCCGCCGCGTGCAGCCGGCGAACCGTCGCCTCACCCAGACCGCCGGCGCCGCCGACAACCACCGCGGAACTACCGCTGATTTGCATAGGGGTTTCCCTTCTTGCAATTCGTACTCTCAAGTTGAGAGAATACTATTCTCATTCGCCGCTGGCGACTGGGGTCTCCGCTTGCCGAATTGGAGAGAAGCCGTGTTCGGGCTGCATGATCGTCAGATGACGATCGCTGATCTGATCGACGCCGCGCGTAGCGGTTCCCCGCGGGCCGCCGGCAGGTTGCTCAGCCTGGTCGAAGGTGAGCGTCGCGACGAAGTGCTGGCGAACCTCGGTCCGTCGCCGGTGCTCGTCATCGGGATCACCGGCCCGCCGGGCGCCGGCAAATCGACGACAATCGCGGCGTTGGTGGGGGCCTATCGGCAACGCGAATTGCGGGTGGCGGTGCTTGCGGTCGACCCGTCGTCGCCGTTCAGCGGCGGTGCGCTGCTCGGCGACCGAATCCGGATGGCCGCCCACATCAACGACCCCGATGTGCTGATCCGCTCGGTGGCCACCCGGGGTCATCTGGGCGGGCTCGCCGCGGCCGTGCCCGCAGCGATCCGGCTGCTCGGGGCGCTGGGCTACGACGTGATCCTGCTGGAGACGGTCGGCGTGGGGCAGTCCGAGATCGAGATCGCCGCGGTCGCCGACCCGACCGTGGTCATCCTCAACCCCGGTGCCGGCGACGCGGTGCAGGCCGCCAAGGCGGGACTGCTCGAGGTCGCCGACATCGTGGCGGTGAATAAGGCCGACCGGGAAGGCGCCGATCAGACCGTCCGCGATCTTCGGGCCGAAACCAAGTCACCGATCGTGCGCCTCGTCGCCGCGAAAGGTGACGGCCTTTCGGACTTGATCGAGGCGATCGACGCTCACCACCGCACCGACAGCGCCGCTCGGCGAGCCGCTCGCGCACGGGCGCAGATCCTTTCGCTGGCGCAAAGCCGGCTGCGGACGCACCCGGAGCTCGATCGGCTCGCAGCGTCGGTGGCCGAGGGCCACGACGATCCCTACACGGCGGCCGAACAGCTGCTGGCCCCCTCACCGCAACCGCATTGCGCCACAGAGGAGAAGACGCATGACGCCTAACGAGGTTCTGGTCATCATTGGTGTCGGCGGGATGGGGATGTCGATCGCCCGTCGCGTCGGCGCGGGACGCACGATCGTGCTGGCGGACGTGAATGCCGCCGGTTTGCAGAGCGCCGCGGATGCACTCGGCAACGACGGGCATCAGGTGCTGACCCGAGAAGTCGACGTCACCTCCCGCAGCTCGGTGGCCGCCGTCGCGGAGGTGGCCGATGCGGCCGGGCGTGTCACGTCTGTCGTTCATACCGCGGGCCTTTCGCCGCAACAGGCATCCGCGGAGGCGGTCTTGGCCGTCGACCTGCTGGGGGTCGCGCTCACGATCGACGAGTTCGGTCGGGTGATCGAGCCCGGCGGTGCCGCGGTGGTGATCGCCAGCATGGCCGGCCACATGCAGCCGGCGCTCGATCCCGCGGTCGAACGGCAGCTGGCGACCGCGCCGACCGACGAGCTGCTCGGCCTCGAAGCGTGCGCCAAGATTACCAACAGTCAAATGGCGTATCCATTCGCCAAGCGGGCCAACCAACTTCGGGTAGCCGCCGCGGCTGGATCCTGGGGCGAACGCGGTGCGCGAATCAACTGCATCAGCCCCGGTGTCATCTCCACGGCGATGGGCCGATTGGAGCTGAGCAGTGAGTCCGGCGCGCTCATGCGGGCGATGGTCGACAACTCTGGACTGCGACGTCTCGGGACGCCGGAAGACATCGCCGCCGCCACCGAGTTCCTGCTCGGGCCGTCGGCCGCGTTCATCACCGGTACCGACCTGCTGGTGGACGGGGGAGTCGTCGCCGCGATCCGAAGTGGGACAATCGATCTCGCCAAAGCACTGGCCGAGCGATGAGAGCCTCCATCGTGACAGCGCCGGGGGAGACGCAGATCGTCGAGCTACCCAAGCCAGTGGCTGGTCCCAGCGATGTCCTGGTGAAGATGCGAGCCTGCGGTATCTGCGGCTCGGATGCGTTGTACATCTCGTTGGGCGGCATGCCGCCGCGACAGGGAAAGATGCCGCTCGGCCATGAGCCTGCGGGCGAGGTCGTCGAAGTCGGTCGCGACGTCACCGGCATATCCGTGGGCGATCACGTCGTGATCAACCCGATGGCCGCGCCGGGCGGCATCATCGGCAACGGTGGTCCGACCGGTGCGCTCGCGGACTACCTGCTCATCGAGCAGGCGGTGCGTGGCAGGAGCCTCGAGGTCGTGCCCGATCACATCCCCTTCGAGGTGGCCGCGCTGAACGAGCCGATGGCTGTCGCGCGACACGGCGTGAACCAGGTTGCGCCCAAACCGTCCGACAAGGTCGTGATCTTCGGTGCCGGCCCGATCGGACTCGGCGCGACCATTGGATTCAAATCAGCTGGGGCACGACACGTCACCGTGGTCGACTTGATCCAGTCGCGGCTGGACAAGGCACTCAAAGTGGGAGCCGATGCGGTCATCAACTCCGCCGACGAAGACGTCGCGCAACGCCTGATCGACATCCACGGCCCGGGCGAGTCGATCTTCCCGGGCAAAGCCGGCACCGACATCTACTTCGACGCCGCAGGCGCACCCGCGGTGATCGATACCGCCCTGGCCGCCGCGAAGACCGGAGCCAAGGTCGTCGTTGTCGCCGTCCACAAAGAACCGGTACCCGTCGACTTCCTCAACGTGATGAGCAACGAAGTCACCATCGTCGGGTCGATGGGCTACCCGAAGGAAATCTTCGAGGTCACCAGAGACATCATCGCCAACTGGGAAAAATACGCGGTCATCGTCAGCCACACCCTGCCCTTCGACCACGTCGCCGAGGCGCTACGGATGGCGGCCACGCCCGGTGCCGCGGACAAGGTCGTGGTCACGTTCGGCTGACGGCGTGGTCTTGATTTGCTGCTTTGCAACGTGTTCCATGAACCCATGACGCGTTCCGCCGATGAGCTGGTAACCGAATTCTGCAAACTGTGGTCGTCCCCCAACCCCGAAGAGTTGGCGGGCTATTTCACCGAAGACGCCGTCTATCACAACATCCCCATGGAGCCGGTGCAGGGTCGCGCGGCGATCCAGCAGTTCATCGCCGGATTCGTCGCGGTGGTCGACGGCATCGACTTCCAGGTGCACCGACAGGTCAGCGACGGCACGGTGGTGATGAACGAACGCACCGACGTGATGCGCCGTAAGGACGGCGGAGAAGTTCCGTTGCCGGTGATGGGCGTGTTCGAGGTGCAGGACGACAAGATCGCCACGTGGCGTGACTACTTCGACATGGCAGCCATCGCCAAGGCGTTCAGCTAGCTAGTCAAGCGGCTTGCCGGTGGCCGCCGCATGGCCGGCACGGAAGCCGAAAACCATTGCCGGGCCGATGGTTCCGCCGGCACCGCCGTAGGCGCGGCCGGTGACACCGCCCATCGCGTTGCCGGCGGCGAACAGGCCCGGTATCGGCGCGCCACTGACATGCAGGACCCGTCCGTCGCGATCGGTCCGCGGTCCGCCTTTGGTTCCCATCGCGCCGACCGAGACCGGGACCGCGTAGTACGGCGCGGTATCGACGGGGCCGAGCGTCTTGCCGGCCAGCGTCGTCGCGCGGTCGTCGCCCCAATAGCCGTCGTATGCGCTTGAGCCACGGCCGAAGTCGGGATCCGATCCGGCGAGGGCATTCTGGTTCCAGTTTTCGATCGTGCGGGACAGCCCGTCGGGGTCGATACCGGTCTTGGCTCCCAACTCGGCCAGATCGGCCGACGCGCAGAACCAATCCGGGACCGGCTCATCCGGCTCGACACCCAGAAATCCATAGTGCTTGTGGTGAATCGAGTCGAACACGATCCACGCCGGGTCGTTGACGTAGCCGTCGCGCGGGTCGAGATAGTGGAAGGCGCCGGCCATCGAGTTGTAATCGCAGGCCTCGTTGACGAATCGCTTCCCAGCGCGGTTGACGATGATGCTCCGCGGGCGAGTTCGCTCCAGACGCACGCTGCGGCTGCGTTGTTTCCCGTCGATCGTGTCGCCCGGGATCTGCACGATCGGTACCCACCACGCTTCGCCCATGTTGGCCAGGTCGGCTCCGTGCGCCATCGCCATGCGCAATCCGTCGCCGGTGTTGTTGGGCGGTGAGACGGCACCGTGCATCGGTCCGCGCAGAAAAGCGTTGACCAACGAGGAATCCCATTCAAACCCGCCGCAGCCCAGGACGACACCGTGCCGGGCGCGCACGGCCAGCTGCTTTCCTGCGCGGTTGATTCGAACGCCGACGATCTCGCCGCCTTCGGCGTAAAGCTCCTCGGCCCGCGCATTCGTCGTGGGCGTCACCCCGGAGTCCAGCAATCCCTTGAGCAGCCCGGCAATCAGCGCGGTGCCTGCCACGCACAGGTCTGTTGTGCTCTCGTCGACCGCGGCGTGCAGCCTCGCCCGGGTTTCCGCGTCGAAACCCACGTTGGACCAGTCCGCGGGAAACGAGGTGATCCGATCCCGCCATTCGCCCAATCGGGCGAGATCGAAAGGCACAGCGGTGAGCGACCGCCCGCCGGCTGGCCGGCCGCCCGGTAACTCGGGTTTGTAATCCGGGAAACCGGCGGCGATTTCGAAGTGCAAACCGCTGTGTGCTTCGACGAAGTCGAGCATCGCCGGCCCTGTTCGCACAAACGTCTCGACCAGTGCCTCATCCATCGAGCCGAACGACTGCGCGTCGAGATACCTCAGCGCGTCATCCACCGTCAGCTCCCCGTCGGGCGACCGATTGTGCGCGGGAATCCACACCACCCCGCCCGAAACCGCCGTGGTGCCACCGACAGTCGCGGCTTTCTCGTAGACCGCCACCGAAGCGCCGTTGGCGGCCGCGGTCAACGCCGCGGTCAGTGCGGCGCCGCCGCTGCCAAGTACGACGACGTCGACTTCGTGGTCCCAAGACCGCATACGCTCGTATTCCTTCCGGCTCAGGTCAGCTGAGTAGCGCCGATAATTCCTTGGCTGCCTTGATGACCGCGTCCTTGCCCCGCATCACCACGTCTTCCCGGTGCGAGATCAGGTTGATGCAGGTCGGCGGGGACGGCGGCACGCGGTGCACGGGGACAGCCAGACCGTAAGTGTTCGGCTCGATCTCGCCGTGGGTCATCACCCACTCCTGCTTGCGGGCGTGGACGACGAGGTCGCGTTCGTCGGGGCGTGGCGGCATGCTCGCCAGCAGTGCGATGCCCGCGGCTCCCCGGTCCAGCGGGTAGCGGCTGCCCTCGTGGAAGGCCAGCTGGTAGGCGACTTGGGTCGGAACGATCACCGCGACCGCGACCTGCTGGTCGCCCTCGGCGACCAGCAAGGAGACGGTGGTGCCGAGATCGTCGGCCAGCGTGCGCAGGGTCGGCAGACTCAGCTGGCGCACATTGCGATCGAACGACGCACCGAGAACAGCCAGGCCCGCGGCCGGCCGGTAGCGCCCGTCCTCGCCCTTGGCGACGAATCGAAATTGGGAAAGCGTGCCGAGCAGGCGATAGGCGATCGTGCGATGTACGCCGATGCCGTCCGCGACCTGTTGCACGGTCAGCCCCGACGGGGCATCGGCGACCAGTTGCAGTGCATTGAGCCCGCGGGCCAGCGTCTGCGAGCCGGGTGCGGTGCTGGTCTGGAGCTCCAGCATGTCAGCGCACCCGCGCGCGGTCGACCAGCGCGACCTGCGCTTCCCTTGACAGACAACCGGAGGAGAGTGATGCTCTATACATAGTGCACATCAGTGTGCGATTTTAGCACACGGAACTGGCGCAAAACGAGAACAAAATTTCCCCGGCAAGCGCGAGAGGAACCGGTGGCCGAGCACGAGAGCGTGTGGAGCGATCTGCAGGGTGTGCCGTTCGCCCAGGGCTACCTCGACGCCGGTGGCGTGCGAACCCGCTACCTGCGTGCGGGCGACCCGGGCCAACCGGTGCTGATCCTGTTGCACGGATCGGGTGGTCACGCCGAGGCGTATGTCCGCAATCTGGAAGCGCACGCCGAGCATTTCTGGACCTGGTCGATCGACATGCTGGGGCACGGCTACACCGACAAGCCCGGCCACCCGCT
>DATFYT010000297.1:0-37513 GCA_035314925.1 Mycobacterium sp.
CGATCCAGGCCTGGGCGCTGCAGCAGATCCGTTGTAGTCGAGGCGAATCCGGCCAGACGACTCGGCGGCGAATCCCGCAACCGGCGCATCAGTGCGGTCGCCTCGTCCGCGTCGGCCACCGCCCGTGACACCGCTGCGCCGACATGCACACCGAATCGGCGGGCCAGGTCATCCAGAGCGTCGAGCACCGAGTGCCCGTGCTGTTTCAGTGTCGCCACCAGATTGCAGGCGAGCACTGCCGCGCTGATGCCGTCCTTGTCCCGAACCGCAGCCGGGTCGACACAGTGCCCGATCGCCTCCTCGTAGGCGTAGATCAATGTGCTGCCGGGTAAGTCGGCATCGGCGCGGGCCAGCCATTTAAAGCCGGTCAGGGTCTCCACGTGGCGTGCGCCCCAGTGCGCGGCGATGGCGGACAGCATCCGCGACGACACCACGGTGCTCGCCACCACACTCGTGGCGAGCTTGCCCGGTTCGGTCCTCGACAAGATGAAATCGCCGAACAGCCAACCGGTCTCGTCACCGGAAAGCATCCGCCAACCCGCCGGTGTGGCTATCCCGACCGCGCAGCGATCAGCGTCGGGATCCAGCGCGATCGCGATCTCGGCGTTGACGTCTTGGGCCAGCGCCAGTAGCGCGTCCGTGGCGCCAGGTTCTTCGGGGTTGGGGAAGCGGACGGTCGGGAAGTCGGGATCGGGCCTGAACTGGCCGGCGACGGTATACACGTCGACGAAGCCGGCGCGTCGCAGCGTTTCGACGGCCACCGCGCCACCTACTCCGTGTAAGGGTGTCAGCGCCACCCTCAGCGAGCCCGACGCGCGCCCGACCCGGGCGACCCGCTGGATGTAATGCTCGACCAGATCTGCGTCAGCCGGTTCGACGTGCGCCCTGGCGATCTCGTCAGCGAAGGGGGCGACGGCGATGGCGGTTTCGATCTCGCGGTCGGTGGGGGAGATGATCTGAATTCCCCCGTCGACGTACACCTTGTAGCCGTTGTCGGTCGGCGGATTGTGTGATGCGGTGATCTGGATGCCTGCCGCTGCGCCGGTGTGCCGTACGGCAAACGCCAGCACCGGTGTGGGCACCGGGTCCGGAAGCAGCACCACTGAAAAGTCGGCGGCGGCAAGTACTTCGGCTGCTGCTACCGCGAATGCGGCCGAGCCGTGCCGAGCGTCGCGCCCGACAATCACCGTGGAACGGCCGAGGCCTCGACCGCTCAGTACCGTTGCGACCGCCCAGGTGGCACGCAACACCACGGCGAGGTTCATCGCGTCCGGCCCACCCCGGACCGGGCCGCGCAGTCCCGCGGTGCCGAATGTCAGCGGCCGGGCGAACCGTGCGGCCAGTTCGGCGTGATCGCACCGGGCGAGCTCGGCGGCCGTCACCGGGTCGGGGTCGTGCGAGATCCAATCCTGCGGTGTCACGCCAGCCCTCAGAGCCGCGCGACCACGTCAGCCAGCAAAGCGCCCATCCGGGTCGCCGAGGCCGCGCCGGCGGCGAGTACCTCGGCGTGGCTGAGTGGCTCACCGGTGATCCCGGCCGCCAGATTCGTCACCAGCGACACGCCCAGGACCTCTGCGCCGGCCGCGAGCACCTCGACGTGGCTGAGCGGCTCGCCGGTGATCCCGGCCGCCATGTTCGTCACCAATGACACTCCCAGCACCTCGGCGCCCGCCGCGCGCGCCGCGATCGTCTCGTGCACGGTGGACATCCCCACCAGATCGGCGCCCACTGTCCGCAACATCCGGATCTCGGCGGGCGTCTCATAATGCGGCCCGGGCAGCCCGGCGTACACGCCTTCGGCGAGCGCCGGATCGGCGTCACGGGCCAGCACCCGCAATCGCGGCGCGTAAGCATCGACCATGTCGACGAATTGGGCCCCGATCAGCGGAGACCGTCCGGTCAGGTTCAGGTGGTCGCTGATCAGCACCGGCTGGCCCACCTCGAAGTCCTCGCGTACCGCACCGGCCGCGTTGGTGATCACGACGACGCGCGCGCCGGCGGCACACGCCGCCCGCACCGGGTGCACGACGTGCTGCAGGTCGTGGCCTTCGTACGGATGGATGCGACCGGCCAGCACCAGCACGCGGTGTGCACCGATACCCACCGACAACACCTGACCGGTGTGGCCGACCGCCGTCGGAGGGGTGAAGCCGGGCAGTTCGGCCATCGGCAGCACCGCGGTCGCCGAGCCCAGCGCCGCGACGGCCGGCGCCCACCCCGACCCCAGAACGATCGCCACATCGTGTTCGGCGATCCCGGTGCCCTCGGCGATGAATTGCGCGGCCCGCCGCGCGAGCGCGTCGGGGCCGGCCGGACCGTCACTCACAGTCGGCAGCCTAATCGGCGTACCGTCCGCTGAGTTGCTGGAGCGCACGCAGAAACACGTCTCGGTCGTTGGCTGACAGCTGCCCGAGCCAGTGCTCCTCCCCACGCTGGATGGCCACCTGCACTTCATCTTTGATGGAACGGCCCGACTCGGTGATCGCGAGCAGGCGCGCGCGGCGGTCGTCGGGGTCGGGAATTCGTTCGATGTAACCGTGCACCTGCAACTCGTCGAGGGTGGGAATGATGCGTGTTTTGTCGGCGCCGATCGCCTCGGCGAGTGCCGCTTGAGTCCGGATCGGCGAACGATCCAGGGCGCTGAGAACGACGTAGCCCCACATCGACAGGCCGTGCGCTGCCAGCACTGGCTCCTCGGCAGCCACGGTTTGATGAGCCAGCTGCGCCAGCATCTCCGCGAGATCTGGACGCGTCGCCTTTCGCACCACGTCTGGATGATAAAGGTTGACATACGATCTACATACGCACATCATATGCGTATGCATATTAATCAGGATGTTCGGCCGTTGCATCGGATTGCCGTACTGGCCTCTGTTGACGTGGTCTCGGTCGTCTCCGCCGACGACCTGTCGAAGGTGACGCCGTGCGTTGGCTGGAGTCTCGCTGACCTGCTCACTCACATGACGGTCCAGCATCGCGGCTTTGCCGCCGCCGCACGCGGTCACGGCGCCGACCAGGCGATATGGCAACCCGACACCGTCGCCGAAGCGGTGGCAGTCGACCCGGTCGGCACCTACTCTGCGGCCGCCACCGCGGTGATAGACGCGTTCGCCGGCGCCGATGTGCTCGATGCGGCTTTCGCGTTACCGGAGTTTGGGGCCGGCGCGACCTTCCCGGGTTCAGTGGCGATCGGTTTTCATTATGTGGACTACGTCGTGCACGGCTGGGATGTGGCGCGCACGTTGGGTCAACCCTTTGAGCTTCCGGTCGACGTTGTAGCCGCGGCATTGCCTTTGGCGTTCGCGGTGCCCGACGGAAGCTTTCGCACCTCCGACAGTGCTGTGTTTGGCCCGGCGATCCCGTCGACGGAGCCGACCAACGACCTCGATCGCATCCTCGCTTATCTCGGCCGCTCCCCAGAGTGGAAACCACCGGTCGTGGCGAAGACCAGCGGCATGGCAGCGAAGAAGTCATGACGACAACATCGTTGGGCACCTGGACTGGTCAACCGCCGATGACGCCTGGGAGCGGCATCCTCAGCACTGACTGGCTGCCCGGCCCGTCCCACGGCACCCAGTCCCCAGTCGTGGTGAGTTTCACCGACTTTCATTCAGATTCGGAAGAGAACTGGCAACAGATCGCCGCATTGGGCATGAAGCTGGCGGAAAGCTGGCCGATCATGCGCGGCGCGGTCGGGCTTTGGCTGTGGGGCAAGCACGTTGAGTTGCGCGGCGGATCGCTGTCCATCTGGGACAGTCACGCGGATTTGCGTCGTTTCATCCGCTGGCCCGTTCACGTCGCCATCATGAAAAATTGGCGCGGACGTATACGCGTCCGATCCGCGAGCTGGGATGACGAGCGATTTGTTCCGCCGCAGGCATGGCTTCGCGCCGAGGCCCACATTCGGACGCCGCGCGACATGTCACCGCGCGACATGTGAGACGGTCGCGACGGCGCCCCGCCTGCGGGTACAACGCCGGTGATCGTCGATGAGATACTGCGAGGATGGCCCCAAACACGGTGTTGGATCGCGTCGAGGACGCGGTACGGCGCCGTGGCACGGACCTGGTCGAGCTGTCCCACGCGATCCATGCCGAACCGGAGTTGGCGTTCGCCGAGTACCGCAGTTGCGCTAAGGCGCAAGCGTTGGTGGCTGAGCGGGGTTTCGAGATCACTGCGGCAGCCGGTGGATTGGACACCGCTTTCCGCGCCGACTTCGGCAGCGGTCCGTTGACCGTCGGCGTGTGCGCCGAGTACGACGCGCTGCCCGAAATCGGTCACGCCTGTGGTCACAACATCATCGCCGCGTCGGCCGTGGGCGCCGCGCTGGCATTGGCCGACGTCGCCGACCAACTGGGCCTCAGGGTTGCGCTGCTGGGCACGCCGGCTGAGGAATTCGGCGGTGGGAAAGTGTTGCTGCTCAACGCCGGAGTCTTCGACGACCTGGCGGTGGCTGTGATGATGCATCCCGGGCCAATCGACATCGCGGCTGCCCGCTCGCTGACCCTCTCGGCGGTCCGGGTGCAGTACCACGGGCGTGAGGCACATGCGTCGGCCACACCATTCCTGGGTGTCAACGCCGCCGATGCGACCACCGTGGCACAGGTGGCCATCGGGCTGCTGCGTCAACAGCTGGCGCCCGGGCAGCAGGTGCACGGCATTGTCTCCCAGGGCGGCCAGGTCGCTAATGTCATCCCGAGCCGGACCGAAATGCAGTACACGATGCGGGCAACCGAGGTGCGGTCGCTGGCCGACCTGCAGGCGAAGGTGGGTGACTGCTTCTTGGCCGGCGCGGTGGCCACCGGCTGTGAGTACAGCGTCGAGCAGACCGAGCCGATGTACGACGCGCTCAAACCCGACCCGTGGCTGGCCGGTGCCGTTCGCGCCGAGATGACGCGGCTCGGGCGCACTCCCGTGGATGAGGAACTCGAGGCGGCGCTGCCGTTGGGCAGTACCGACATGGGCAACATCACGCAACGTCTACCGGGGATCCATCCGATGGTCGCTGTCGATGCCGGCGGCGCGTCGTTGCACCAGCCCGAATTCACCGCTGCAGCCGTGAGTGAAAGCGCCGACCGGGCGGTTATCGACGGGGCAATCATGTTGGCGCGCAGTATCGTTCGTCTCGCCGAATCAGCCGATGAACGCGACCGGGTGCTGACGGCCCGTGACCAGCGGGTGGCGTCATGAGCGTCTCCGATATCGCCGATTCGTGGCTGGCCGAGCACTCCGATGACTTGGTCGCCTGGCGGCGGCACTTCCACCGCTACCCGGAGTTGGGCCGCCAGGAATACGCCACCACACAGTTCGTCGCCGAACGGTTGGCCGACGTGGGGCTCAACCCGAAGGTGTTGCCCGGCGGGACGGGGCTGACCTGCGATTTCGGCCCCGAACACGAACCTCGGATCGCGCTGCGCGCCGACATGGACGCGTTGCCGATGGCCGAGCGGACCGGTGCCCCGTATGAATCGACCATGCCCAACGCGGCGCACGCCTGCGGCCACGACGCGCATACCGCGATCCTGCTGGGAACCGCGTTGGCGTTGGCGGGGGTGCCGGAACTGCCGATTGCGCTGCGGCTGATCTTCCAGCCCGCCGAGGAGCTGATGCCCGGCGGCGCCATCGACGCGATCGGCGCGGGCGCGCTGGCCGGGGTGAGCCGGATCTTCGCCTTGCACTGCGATCCCCGGCTGGAGGTCGGCAAGATCGCGGTGAAGACCGGGCCGATCACGTCGGCGGCCGACATGATCGAGATCACCCTGTATTCGCCGGGTGGGCACACCTCCCGCCCACACTTGACCGCCGACCTGGTCTACGGGCTGGGCACGCTGATCACCGGGCTGCCCGGTGTGCTGTCGCGCCGCATCGACCCCCGCAACAGCACCGTGATGGTGTGGGGCGCAGTCAATGCGGGCGCGGCCGCCAACGCGATCCCGCAGACCGGCGTGCTGGCCGGCACCATCCGCACCGCCAGCCGGGAAACCTGGCTAGGCCTCGAAGCCATCGTGCGTCAGGCGGTGACCGCTCTGCTGTCGCCGCTCGGAATCGAGCACACCCTGCAGTACAACCGCGGTGTCCCGCCGGTGGTCAACGAGGAAATCTCCACGCGCATCATCTCCCACGCCATCGAGGCGGTCGGCCCGGATGTGCTGACCGACACCAGGCAGTCTGGCGGCGGCGAGGATTTCTCCTGGTATCTAGAGGAAGTACCTGGCGCGATGGCGCGACTGGGCGTCTGGTCGGGCGAAGGTCGGCAGCTGGACCTGCATCAGCCGACGTTCGACCTCGACGAGCGCGCGCTGGCGATCGGGGTGCGGTTGATGGCGAACATCGTCGAGCAGTCCGCCGCGATTTAGCTTCCCGGACCGATGTTCCGCGCCGCGCGGGTGCGCAGGTTGTGCACGTATTCGTCTGGCGCGCCTGCGATTTCTGCGGCGTCGGCCATCACACCGATGTAGCGGGCCGACGGCAGGCCACCCTCCCAGGCGTCCACGACATACAGCCACGCCAGAACCGGGTCGGTGGTGGTGTCCGACGACACCCGCTCCACCCGGCACCGAATCTTCTTGTGGATGCCCAGCTCGGACCCTTCCCACCGGTCGAGGTTCATCTCGTCGGCGGGCGTCATGTCGTAGAGCACGACGAATACCTTGGAGCCGGGATCCTCGACGACGGTGGCCAGTGCGCCCTCCCAGCCGATGTCCTCGCCACCGAACGTCAGTCGCCAGCCGTGCAACCAGCCGGTTCCGGCCATCGGTGAGTGGGGTGCGCGCTGCTGCATCTGCTCGGGATGCATGTTCGACCCGTAGGCAGCGTAGATCGGCACGGAGAAAGCTTAAACGCCTGCCGCCAGAGCGGCGGTGATCCTGCGCGACGGCATCGTCGCCGGGCTGGGTTCGATGGCCCGGCTCCTTCTCATCCGCTGCGCGGCTGCATCGTCGCCGGGCTAGGTTCGACTGCCCGGCTCCTCCTCATCCGCTGCGCGGCTGCATCGTCGCCGGGCTAGGTTAAGACCCGTGACGACCCGCATTGTGATCCTCGGCGGAGGGCCGGCCGGCTACGAGGCGGCGCTCGTTGCGGCCGCACGCGAGGCCCAGGTGACCGTCATCGACTCCGACGGTATTGGCGGCGCGGCCGTGCTGTTCGACTGTGTGCCGTCGAAAACGTTCATCGCCTCCACCGGCGTGCGCACCGAACTGCGCCGGGCGCCTCGGTTGGGCTTCGACATCGACGCCGAGGACGCCAAGATCTCGTTGCCGGAGATCAACCAACGCGTCAAGACGCTCGCCAATGACCAGTCCGCCGACATCAACTCCGAACTGGTGAGTGCGGGCGTCCAGGTTGTCGCCGGCAGAGGTGAGCTGATCGATGCGAGTCCCGGGCTGGCAACCCACTGCGTCAGGGCGACCGCCGCCGACGGCACAACGACTACCTACGACGCCGACGTCGTCTTGATCGCCACCGGCGCCAGCCCGCGGGAGTTGCCGTCGGCGCAGCCTGATGGCGAGCGGATCCTGACCTGGCGCCAGCTGTACGACCTGGAGACACTGCCGGATCACCTGATCGTCGTGGGTTCCGGGGTCACCGGCGCCGAATTCGTCAACGCCTATACCGAATTGGGCGTTGATGTCACGGTGGTGGCCAGCCGCGACCGGGTCCTGCCCTACGAAGACGCCGACGCCGCCCGGGTGCTGGAGGATTCGTTCGCCGAACGCGGCGTTCAGCTGGTCAAGAATGCGCGGGCGGACTCGGTCACCCGCACTGATTCCGGGGTGTTGGTCACGATGACCGACGGTCGCACGGTGGAGGGCAGCCACGCGCTGATGACGATCGGGTCCGTTCCGAATACCAGCGGCCTGGGCCTGGAGCGGGTGGGCATCGAGCTGGGACGCGGCAACTACCTGACCGTCGACAGGGTGTCGCGCACATCGGTAACCGGTATCTACGCCGCCGGGGACTGCACCGGTCTGCTGCTGCTGGCGTCGGTCGCGGCGATGCAGGGCCGGATCGCCATGTGGCACGCGCTGGGGGAGGCCGTCAGCCCGATCCGGCTGCGCACGGTGGCCGCCGCGGTGTTCACCCGGCCCGAGATCGCCGCGGTCGGTGTTCCCCAATCGGCCATCGACAACGGATCGGTGAACGCCCGGACCATCATGCTGCCGCTGCGGACCAACGCGCGGGCGAAGATGTCGGGGCTGCGGCAAGGTTTCGTCAAGGTCCTCTGCCGGCAGACCACCGGTGTGGTGATCGGCGGCGTGGTGGTCGCGCCGATCGCGTCCGAGTTGATTCTGCCGATCGCGATGGCCGTGCAGAATCGCATCACCGTGAATCAGCTGGCCGAAACACTTTCCGTCTACCCGTCGCTGTCGGGCTCGATCACGGAGGCAGCCAGGCGGCTGATGGCGCACGACGACCTGGACTGAGCAGGTTAGGTAGCCTTAGGAGCCAGTGCCCTACTGACGAGTAACCGAGGAGGGGATCTGTGCCGTGAGCGACCCGATTTTCGCAACGGGTGGCGAGCAGACCCGGCCGGGCTCCTTTCTGGGACCCGAGCAGCGCGCCTCGGCGTGGGAGCGACTCGGCAGCGAACAATTCGACGTCGTGGTCATCGGTGGCGGTGTGGTGGGTTCGGGATCCGCGCTGGATGCCGCCACCCGCGGGCTGAAAGTGGCGCTGGTCGAAGCGCGTGACTTCGCCTCCGGCACGTCGAGTCGGTCCTCGAAGATGTTTCACGGCGGGCTGCGCTACTTGGAGCAACTGGAATTCGGGCTGGTGCGTGAAGCGCTCTTCGAGCGCGAGTTGTCGTTGACGACCTTGGCGCCGCACCTCGTCAAGCCGTTGCCGTTTTTGTACCCGCTGACCAAGCGGTGGTGGGAACGCCCGTACGTCGCTGCCGGCCTCTTGCTCTACGACGAGCTCGGTGGCGCGAAATCCGTTCCGGGGCAAAAGCATATGACTCGGGCCGGCGCGCTGAGGCTTTGCCCGGGCCTGAAGCGCACCGCGCTGATCGGCGGTATCCGCTACTACGACACCGTCGTCGACGACGCCCGGCACACCATGACGGTTGTGCGTACCGCGGCGCATTACGGCGCAGTGGTGCGGTCGTCCACTCAGGCGGTTTCGTTGCTGCGCGAAGGCGACCGGGTGACCGGCGTGCGGGTGCGCGACTCCGAGGACGGCGCCGTGACCGAAGTGCGCGGTCACGTTGTCGTCAACGCGACCGGTGTGTGGACCGACGAGATTCAGGCTTTGTCCAAGCAGCGCGGACGGTTTCAGGTGCGTGCCTCAAAGGGAGTGCACATCGTCGTGCCGCGGGACCGCGTCGTCAGCGACGTCGCGATCATCCTGCGCACCGAGAAGTCGGTGATGTTCGTCATCCCGTGGGGCAATCATTGGATCATCGGCACCACCGACACTGACTGGCGATTGGATCTGGCGCACCCGGCGGCCACCAAGGCCGACATCGACTACATCCTCGGCACCGTCAACACCGTGCTGGCCACCCCGTTGACCCACGCCGATATCGACGGGGTGTATGCCGGGTTGAGGCCGCTGTTGGCCGGCGAGAGCGAGGAGACGTCCACGTTGTCGCGTGAGCATGCGGTGGCCGTGCCGGCCCCCGGTCTGGTCGCCATCGCCGGCGGCAAGTACACGACCTACCGGGTGATGGCCGCCGATGCAATCGACGCTGCGGCACAATACATTCCGGCTCGAGTTGCGCAGTCGATCACCGAGAAGGTGCCCCTGCTGGGCGCCGACGGCTACTTCGCGCTGATCAATCAGACCGAGCACGTCGGGGCGCTGGAAGGACTCCATTCATACCGGGTGCGTCATCTGCTGGACCGCTATGGATCGCTGATGAGCGAGGTGCTGGCATTGGCTGCCGACCGCCGCGACTTGCTCAATCCGATCACCACGGCACCGGGCTATCTGAAGGTCGAAGCCGCGTATGCCGCGATCGCCGAGGGGGCTTTGCATCTGGAGGACATCCTGGCCCGGCGGACACGAATCGCCATCGAGTATCCCCACCGAGGGGTCGACTGCGCGCGTGAGGTGGCCGACGTCGTCGCGCCCATCCTGGGCTGGACCGCCGCCGACGTCGACCGTGAGGTCAAGACCTACACGGCGCGGGTCGAGGCCGAGGTGCTGTCGCAGGCCCAGCCCGACGACGCATCGGCGGATGCGCTGCGGGCCAGCGCTCCCGAGGCCCGCGCGGAGATCCTCGAACCGGTGCCACTGACGTGAGACCCGCGCCGCTTCCGCCACGCGACGGATTGGGACCGGCGCGACTGCGGGTGCGTGGCGGAGCGCTGGGCGTCGAGTTGCTGAACCGGTTCGGGCCTGACGTTGCCGCCAAGGCGATCGCGGGTGAGGTCGTCGACCAGCACGGTGCGGTTCTCGATCCCGCCACCGTGCTGCCGGCCGGCGCCAGCGTCTACCTCTACCGCGACCTGCGCGACGAGGTGCCGGTGCCGTTCGACATCCCCGTGCTGCATCGGGACGAAGACATCGTGGTCGTCGACAAGCCGCACTTTTTAGCTACCATGCCGCGCGGGCGCCACATCGCCCAGACCGCGCTGGTGCGGTTGCGCCGGGAACTGGATTTACCCGAGCTGAGCCCGGCCCACCGGCTGGACCGGCTGACCGCCGGGGTGCTGCTGTTCACCACCCGCCGCGAAGTGCGTGGCGCCTACCAGACCCTGTTCGCCCGGGCTGCGGTCCGCAAGACATACGTGGCGAGGGCGCCGGTCAACCCGGACGTCGCGCTGCCGCGCGTGGTGCGCAGCCGGATTATCAAGCGCCGCAGCCACTTACAAGCCGTCGAAGGACCGGGCGAGCCTAACGCCGAGACGCTGGTGGAGTTGCTTTCGCCGGACGGGCTGTACCGGCTGACGCCGCGCAGTGGGCGCACCCACCAGCTGCGAGTGCACATGGCTTCGCTCGGGATAGCGATCGACGCAGACCCGTTGTACCCCAAGGTGATTCACGTAGCCGACGACGACTTCTCCGCGCCGCTGCAGTTGCTGGCGCAGCGTATTGAGTTCGACGACCCGCTGACTCGAGCCCGGCGCAGCTTCGTCAGCCCGCGGCGGCTGGATTCCCGTCGCTAGCAGCGCTCGATGCCGCGACGCATGAGCGGCAGGTCGTGGTCAATCAATGTCGCCAAGTCCGGCGATCCTCCCGGCGCCTGTCCGGCGCTGAAGATAGGCGCCATGGCGCGGTTGAGCGTTACGCCCTGAACAGCAGCACGCAGTGTCCCCAAGGCGCGCGCCGTCAGGGTACCGGCCCTGAGAGAGCGGATGGTCGTCAGATTGTTGAGATTGACGCGGTTCTGCAGTGTTAGCACGCTGGTGCCCTTCAATTATCCGGCGACGTCGCTCGTCGCACTCCCGCGACGTTCGTCGGTGTATTCCTCCGTGACTAGCACGAAGACCCTGCCGTGTCGGTGATCGGGGTCACAGGCCAGTCAGCGATGACCAACCGTGAATCGGCAATTTCTATTCCCACCGTACGTGCCGACGCATGTTCACGCCCGCTCAGCAGCAAGCCGTATCGCAAGCGTTACTTGACCCGCGCTAACTGAGACTTCTCAGCCTATTCTCAGTCCGCCTGCGGAACTGCGTGGATAGCGATGTCGGCGAGACTCTCCCGTAGCTGCGGCCAGTCGTCGCCGACGGTCGAACGCCAGCGTCACGCGTCGGAAGCCATCGGACAATTCTTCGTCGCGCACGGTCGTTAACGTCAGGACCGTGAACAGCTCGGAAACAGCGGCTGAAATCGCGAATTCGGCGATGACCGAGCGCAATTCCTGAAGGGCAGGTCTTGTTACCATGCCTCATGGCTGCCACGAGGACGGCAGTTTGGCGGGTTGCGGCCACGCCGGCGTCGATCGTCACATCGTTCCTGAAGGAATTAGATTGAAAGTCAAGGAATTTGGCGCCGCGCTGAGCATTCTGACCACTAGTCTACTGATCTTGGCGGCGTGCGGGGGTAACAACAACGCTACCGGTGGAAACGGCACGTCAAGCACATTGCCGGTCAAGGTGGCCTGTGGCGGCACGCAGACTCTGAAGGCCAGCGGTTCCACGGCCCAGGAAAACGCCATGAGCCGTTTCGTCAAGGCTTTTGAACAAGCCTGCCCCGGCCAGTCGGTGAATTACACACCCAATGGTTCGGGCGCTGGGATCGGCGAATTCATTGGCAACCAAACCGATTTCGGTGCGTCGGATTCTCCGCTGAACAGGGGCGAGGAGGCGCAGGCCAGCCAGCGGTGCGGCTCACCGGCGTGGGACCTGCCGATGGTTTTCGGCCCCATCGCCGTCGCCTACAACGTCAACGGCGTGACTTCGCTGAACCTCAATGGTCCGGTTACGGCCCAAATCTTCAACGGCCAGATCACGATGTGGAACGATGCCGCGATCGGGCTGCTGAACTTAGGCGTCAAGCTGCCGGCTGAGCCGATTCGCGTCGTGTTCCGCAGCGACGACTCTGGGACGACGGACAATTTTCAGAAGTATCTCGACACCGTTTCCGCCGGCACGTGGGGTTTCCCCGCCGGAAAGAAATTCAACGGCGGTGTCGGCGAGGGCGTCCGCGGCAACGACGGCGCCGCCGCGGCCGTCAGAAGCACCGAAGGGGCGATCACCTATGTCGAATGGTCCTTCGCCCAGGCCCGGCAGCTGAACACGGCCAAGTTCATCACGACAGCCGGCCCGGAGCCGGTTGCGATCAGCCCAGAGTCGGTGGGGAAGACGATTTCCTCGGCCTGGTTCATCAGCAAGGGTGACGACCTGGCCTTGGACACGATCTCGTTCTACCGGCCAAACCAGCCCGGCTCTTACCCGATCGTGCTGGCGACCTATGAGATCGTGTGTTCGAAGTACCACGATTCGCAGGTCGGTGCGGCCGTCAAGGCGTTCCTGCAAAGCGCGATCGGCCCCGGCCAGAATGATCTCACCAACCACGGATATGTGCCCATTCCGGACGCGCTCAAGTCGCGATTGGTGTCCGCGATCAACACCATCTCATGACGACCTCAGGCCCGTTGAATCTGAAAGTTCGAGGGTTTTTTTCACTAAAGTCAACGCAAAGTTCCAAAAGTTTTCCCGTGATGGTCAAAGTTTAGAGTCATGGAGTTCACGACGCTGCCTCCCGAGGTCACCTCTGCGCTGATCCACTCCGGACCCGGCGCCGAATCCTTCCTCGCGGCTTCCGGGGCGTGGCAACAGCTCGGCACCAATCTGGAAGACTCTGCCGAAAACTACCTCGCCGCGCTGTCGTCACTCGGTGAGACCTGGCACGGCCCGTCCTCAACGGCGATGTTCCAGGCTGCCGAGCCCTACCTGACCTGGCTGCAAACCACAGCGCAGCAAGCTCAGCAGACAGCCTCTTCGGCGATGGCCGCCGCCGCGGCGTTCAACTCGGTCAGCGCCGCAGTGGTTCCGACGGCCCAGGTCGTGGCCAACCGGACGCGGCTGGTGCAACTGTTGGCTACCAACGGATTTGGCAGGAATCTTCCGGCGATCGCCGAAACCGAATCTGAATACCAAACCATGTGGGCAAACAACTCGGCGGCGATGACTCGCTATCAGGCCGTCTCCGCTCAAGCCTCAACCCTGCCGCAGTTCACCTCGCCGGCCTCAACGACCAATCCGAGCGGGCAAGCCGCTCAAGCCACTGCGACGTCCGCCGCGACCAAGTCGTCGTCGCCCACCGTCGCGGCCGCCGTTACGGCGGCCCCTCTCGGCGCCGACCCCACGACCGGCTACGTGGGACTGGCGAACACGTATGCCAACCAGTTCATCTCGTCCGGATTCCCCATCAACCTGCTCAGCTACCTGGCGCAGAACCAGTCGGCTCAAGCCTTGTCGGGTGTGAACGCCCAGATCGGCCAGGGGGTCTCGGAGGGTGAGTCGGCGCTCGGAGGGGGACTCGGTGGGGGAGCAGCGGGTGCGTTAGGCGGGGGGTTTGGAGGTTTGGGTTCGTTGGGTCCGGGTGCGTTGGGTGCCGCCGGACTCGGCCAAGCATCCACGTCGGCGGCGACGGGTGTCGGAGTATCGATCGGCAAGCTGACCGCGCCGCCCTCCGTCGTGAACCTGCTACCGACTTCGCAAGGGCCGGTTCAGCTCGCATCCGCGGCAACGCCGCTTGGCGCGGGTGAATCCGGGATGCCCATGCTGCCGCCGTTGATGCCACCGCCGATTTCGCCGGCAGGCAGCGGCTGGCGCAAACGCAAGCAACAAAAGTATGAAGATATTGCCATCGGTGCCGAACTGAAGGGCACGGTCATGCGCCCACCCCCGTCAGCGGGATGAGCGATCCCGCGACAGCTCAGTTGTCAGCGGGGCGCGGCGGTGTGCCGTGCAGGTAACCAAGGCCGTTCTGGATTCCTTGGTCCATCTGGTTCGTAGCAGGAGCCTTGCCATCGGGAACCACGACTGGTGGCTGGCAGCTGCATCCGAGGGTGCCGAACGGGCTGGGGTCGGCGCCGGCCGGCGTTGCTAATCCCGCCGCCGCGCTCAACGCGATCGCCGCGCCGAGCAGTACTTTCTTGATCACCAATTGGGTCTCCGTCAGAGTTGTCACCCGATTGTACGAGCGTTGTCAGGCTCCGGCATGCCGCGGGCAGAACGCAGCGATGCTAACGCCGACGAAGAACCCGGCGTGATAACCGTCCAAGCTGCTCTGTTGCATCACGTCGTTCGCGACGTCGCTCGAGGCTCGACCGGAGTCGAGTTCATCGCACACCTGGTGAGCGGCGATGATCGCGGCCTGGGGGTTCGCGAAGGTAATGCCGCGAGAGTTCAGCGCGTTCACGAAGTTGCCGTCGACGGCGTCGGCATGCGCCGTCGGGGCTGTGATCGCCACGAGGCTGAGCAGCGCAACCAGCACGGCGAGGCCGGTCAGTACCGATCGCGCGCGGCGAACCGAGCAAGTCTGGGTGGTCGTCATTCCTGAACCTCTCCGCTGAGCAGAAGCGCGAGTGTTTGCGGACGGCAAGCCAAGCCGCTGACATTGCGATCATTACATGCGATGGCCACGCTGACGAAACTCTTGGCGGCGTCGGGCGCCCGCGAGTGTGATCGTTAACCGCCCGGACATGCTCTGGGCGTTCAGCGTTGGCAGACCGGGCACCAATAAGCTACCCGTTCACCGCTGTCGTCGTAGTTGATGGGTGTGCCGCAGCGACGGCAACTCTGCCCCGTTCGCCCGTACACCCACAGGTGCCGGCCGGCCCGGGTGTCGCCGGTGGTGCATCGGTTCCAGCGGTAGCGGTTGGCCCACAGTATGCCGCGGGCGCGGGACACCAACCGGTGCGGGTCGGTGACCGTGCTCACCGGCGCGGTAGGCAGGCGTCCGCTGACGAAACACAGTTCGTTGCAGTAGACATTGCCGATCCCGGCCAGCACCCGCTGGTCCAGTAGCGCCTCGGCGATCGGTCTATCCGGGCGTGCGGTCAGGTTGGCCGCGGCAACCTTTGGGTCCCAATCGTCACCCAGCAGATCAGGTCCCAGGTGAGCGACCGCGTCGCCGTCGTGGGCGCGTTCGAGGATTTCCAGCACGCCAAGGTCGATCCCGACCGCGCGAACGTCGTTGGCTTCCAGGATGATCCGGATTCGGTGATCGTTACGCACTGGCCGCGACGTCACCCGCCAGCTGCCGTCCATCTTCAGGTGTGAGTGGATGCTGGCGGGCCCAACGCGGATGAACAAATGCTTACCGCGGCTACACACTTCATCGACCACCTGGCCGGTCAGGTCGGCAGTGGCAAAGCGCGGCACCCGCACATCGCATCGGGTCAGTGTGCGACCGACCAGTGCCTGCCGCAATGTCTCTGCGGTGTGAAAGACCGTGTCACCCTCGGGCATGCGTTACCGCAGTCGCAGCCCGCGTGGAGTACGGGCGAACCCGGCATCGGAGAGCGCGCTCACCACCGGCGCCGACACGTCGGGACCCAGTACCGCAGCGCCGTTGATCCGCTCAACCAGAATCGCGCTGACCCGCCCGGCCGTCACCAGCACCGCCAGCGCCGCGGCCGCCGCGCGGTTGGCCTCGGGATCGTCGCGGAAGCTCAGCAGCGAGCGCCCGCCGCGCTCGACAAACCAGACCAGTTCGCCGTCGACCAGCACCACCAGCGCTCCGGCTTTGCGACCCGGCCGGGCGCCGCTGTCTTCCTCCGGTGCACGGGACGGCCAGGGCAGAGCGGCGCCATACGGGTTGGCCGGGTCGGCGGCAGCCAGCACCACCGCCCGGTATTCGGGTCGCTCCGGATCGATGCCGTCGAGGTAGCCGCGCAGCCGGTCAACCGTCGATGCCACCGCGAATTGGGCGCCGCCCAGCGACTCGACGAAGTAGCCGCGCTGGCATCGGCCGGCTTCCTCGAAGGTGCTCAACACCTTGTAGAGCATCGCGAAGCCCCCGGGTAGCCCTTCGGCTGCCACCGCGCCTTTGGTCAGCACGCCATGGCGGTTCAGCAGCACCTCGGCCTGATGGTGGGCCCGCACCGTTGAGTCCGGCGCGGGCATCGGCAGCGCTGACCACCGCCCCGCCGCCGTGGGGTCGCTGGCGCGGGACTGGGCGTGCGCAACGCTGTAGCGGCTGAGCCGGGGCGGACGTGCGCCGCGGCCCGGCCGGTGCGCCGGGGTGGACCGTCTGCGGCTACCCGGCCCGCCGCCGAGCATCGCGCGGACCGGCGCGAAGGTGTCGCCGGTGACCGAACCGGCCCAGATGAGTTCCCACAGTGCGGCTTTGAGCTCTTGTTCGGCGATGCCGGTCTGCGCGAGTTGCCGGAAGAAGAAGGCCCCGCCGCCGGCCAGGGTGTCCAGGATCGCGTGGTGGGCCGCGGTCAGCTCGATCGCGGTGGGGGCAGCCAGGGTCAACGGTGCCGTGTCAGCCGGGTGGAATGCGACCCAGCCGTCGCCGGCCGAGATGGATCCGCCGCCCGACCAAACGACGTCGCCGGAAGCCAGTAGTTCGTCGAGCATGGCGGGGGAGTAGTCGCGAACCCGCGGGGGCAGCACGAGCGATTCGATCGCCGAGGCAGGCAGCGGGACGCCGGCCAGCTGATCGACGACGGCCGTCAGCGCGTCGAGGCCAGAGTTCGCAGAGTTCCCAGCCGAGCCGACCTGATGCCAGCCCGGCAGGAAGCGCGCATAGGCACTGGTGCTGACCGGCTCCACTTGCGCCCGCAACGCAGCCAGCGATCTGCGGCGAAGGATCCGCAACACGTCGGCGTCACACCACTGGTCACCGGCGGCCTCGGCGGAGAACTCGCCGCGGACCAGCCGCCCGTCGGCGGCCAGCCGGCCCAGCACGTCGGCGGCTACCCGCAGCCCCAGGCCGAACCGGGCGGCGACGTCGGCGGTGGTGAACGGCGCGTGGGTGCGCGCGTACCGGCCCAGCAGCTCACCCAGCGGATCGCTGACCGCCTCGGTGAAGCTGGCCGGCACGCCGACCGGCACGGCCACCCCGACGCCGTCGCGCAGTCGGCCGATGTCTTCGATCGCGACCCACCAACTCTGTCCGGCAAAAGAAACCGCGAGCGCGCGTTTGGCAGCCACCAGACCTTCCAGCCAACCGCCGACATCGGCGCCGCCGGCGCGGGCGGCGACTTCTTCGGTCGTCAACGGGCCCAGCAGCCGCAGCAGATCAGCGACCGCCTCGGCGTCACGGGCCATCCGCTCGGTCGTCAGGTGTTGCAATTGCCGGCCGGTGGCGGCGACGACCTCGGGGTCGAGCAGCTCGCGCAGCTCGACGCGGCCCAGCAGTTCAGCCAGCAGGGTGGCGTCCAACGACAGGGCGGCGGCGCGGCGCTCGGCCAGCGGGCTGTCGCCCTCGTACATGAACGCCCCGACATAGCCGAACAACAGCGACGCCGCGAACGGCGAAGGCGTGGCGGTCTCCGCCTCCAGCACGCGGACTTTGCGCTGAGCGATCTCGGCCATCAGGACGGTCAGCTTCGGCACGTCGTAGACGTCCTGGAGGCATTCGCGGACCGCCTCCAGCACGATCGGGAAGTCCGGATATTTGCGGGCCACGTCCAGCAGCTGCGCGGCGCGTTGACGTTGATGCCACAGCGGCGACCGCCGGCCGGGATGCCGCCGCGGCAGCAGCAGGGCACGCGCCGCGCACTCCCGGAATCGCGAGGCGAACAACGCCGAACCACCCACCTCCGCGGTGACGATCGGGTCGATCTCGTCGGCGTCGAACACGAACAATTCGGCGCCCGGTGGCTTGTCGGCAGGGTCGGACCCGGACTCGGAGAACGTGTCCGGCAACCGCACCACGATGCCGTCGTCCGAGGCGGTCGGTTTCTCATCGATGCCGTAGCGCTCGCGCAGCCGCCGGCTCACCGCAAGTGCCAGCGGCCCGTGCACTCTCAGGCCATAGGGGGAGTGCAGGATGACCCGCCAGTCGCCCAGCTCGTCGCGGAACCGCTCGACCAGCAAGGTGGCGTCAGTCGGCACTACCGTCGTGGCGGCGCGTTGGTCGTCTAGTAACCGCCACAGATTCTCGGTCGCGAAATCATTGAAACCTAGTTCAGCACAACGCGCTTCGAATGCATCGCGGGCCAGGCTGGCCAGCTCACCGGTGAACTTGCCGACCGCCTGACCCAACTCGGCGGGGCGCCCGGCATCGTCGCCGCGCCAGAACGGCAGCCGGGCCGGCTGACCCGGCGCCGGTATCACCAACACCCGGTCGTGGGTGATCTCGGTGATCCGCCAGCTGGTAGCGCCTAACGAGATGACATCGCCCGGGCGGGATTCGTAGACCATCTCCTCATCGAGTTCGCCTACCCGAGATGGCTTTTCGGAATCAGTAGCCAGGTAGACGGTGAACAGGCCACGGTCCGGGATCGCACCGCCGGAGGTAACCGCCAGCCGCTGCGCGCCCGGCCGCGCCGTCACGGTGCCGGTGTCGCGGTCGTACACCAGCCGCGGCCGCAGCTCGGCGAACTCGGTCGACGGGTACTTGCCGGACAGCAGATCCAGCGTGGCCTCAAAAGCGCTGTGCGGCAGCGTCGCAAACGGTGCGCTACGTCGCACGGTATCGAACCAGCGGTCGACGTCGAGCGGTTCGAGCGCCGCCGCGGCCACGGTGTGCTGGGCGAGGATGTCCAGCGGGTTGGTCGGCACCCGCATCGTTTCGATCTGGCCGGCGAGCATGCGCTGGACGGCCACCGCACAACCGATCAGATCGGTGCGGTGCTTGGGGAACAGCACTCCCTGCGAGATCTCGCCGACCTGATGTCCGGCGCGTCCGATGCGCTGCAGGCCGCTGGCCACCGACGGCGGCGCCTCTACCTGGATCACCAGGTCGACCGCGCCCATGTCGATGCCCAGCTCCAGACTCGAGGTCGCGACCACTGCCTTCAGCTGTCCGGTTTTCAGCTCCTCCTCGACGATGGCGCGCTGTTCCTTGCTGACCGAACCGTGGTGCGCACGGGCCAACAAAGGTGGGGCGCCGTAGGTCTGGCCGCTGCCCAACAGCTGGGCCGGGGCGCCGCCGCCAACCTTCGGGTTGGCGGCCGACGGCAATTCAACGCCGGATCGTTCGGCGTGGATCTCATTGAGCCGAGCGGTCAATCGTTCGGCCAGCCGCCGCGAGTTGGCGAACACAATCGTCGAGTTGTGCGTTTCGACGAGGTCGACCAGACGCGCCTCCACATCGGGCCAGATGGTGTTCTCCGCCAGGTTGGTCATATCCGGGACCGGCACTTGGACGGTCAGCTCAAAGGTTTTGGCCGCTGCCGGCGCGACGATGGTCGTTGGTGCTGCGCCCGACAAAAACCGGGCCACCTCCTCGGGCGGGCGCACGGTCGCCGACAAGCCGATGCGCTGCGCGGGTGCCTGCAACATGTCGTCGAGCCGCTCCAGTGACAGCGCCAGATGAGCGCCCCGCTTGGTGCCGGCGATGGCGTGGATCTCGTCGACGATCACGGTCTGCACATCGGCCAGGGTCTGGCGGGCCGCGGAGGTCAGCATCAAAAACAAGGACTCCGGCGTGGTGATCAACACGTCGGGAGGCGTGGCGATGAGCTGGCGGCGCTGCGCGGGCGGGGTGTCGCCCGACCGAACCCCGACGGTGATCTCCGGTGGCGGGAGATCCCGCCGTTCGGCGACGCGGGTCATTCCCGCCAGCGGGGTGCGCAGGTTGCGTTCGACGTCGACGGCCAGGGCCTTCAACGGTGACACGTACAGAACCCGGGTACCCGGCTTTCGCTCGTCGCGCGGTGCGCCAGCGGGGCTGGCAAGTTGGTCTATCGCCCATAGAAACGCTGCCAGCGTCTTCCCGGATCCAGTGGGCGCGACGACCAGGGTGTTATGGCCGTCGGCGATCGCGGCCCAGGCATCGGCCTGGGCGGGGGTGGGTTCGGCGAAGGTACCGGCGAACCAGTCGCGGGTGACGACGCTGAACCGTGCGAGTGCATCGGCGGGCGCGGTGGTCACCTAGTCATGGTGCCAGCGGGCACTGACAAACCCTGACAACAAAGTCAAGCGCCGCCGTCAGTCGTGAACAGCCTGCGTCACCGCGCGCTGGTCGGGCCCGACCGACTTGGCCAGGTGGTCGGGAATCCCCTTGACCCGGATCAGCGCGTCAAGCAGCGAGTGAGCGCAGCCGTTGCTGAGCTCGAGTGCGTCGGTCTCGGGGTGAAGGATCCGCTGCCGGCACACCTCGAAGGTCAACGCCAGCCAGCCGTGGATGACGATCTGCAGGTCGCGCTCGACGTCGGGCTCGAGCACGGTTCCCGGACCCTCGACTTCGACGATGCGGCTCATGATGTGTTCCATCTGCCGATCCTTGGCCTCGTCGTCGATGCCGAGTAAGACCGGATCGGAGCGGCCGAGGCCGACATACGCGGCCCACGCTGCTTGCGGGTGCTCCTGGTGGTACTGCATGTAGGCAAGGACACCGTCCCGGACCTCTTCAAAGAGCGACTGGCCGGGTAACGGCGAGTTGGTGGTCTCGAACAGCTGGTCAGCCTGTCCTCTGACGACGGCGGCAAAGAACGCCCGCTTGTCCGGGAAGTAGTGATACATCAACGCCCGGGAGACACCGGCCCGCTCGGCGATCTCGTCGATCCGGACCTCGTCGTAGGGTCGTTGGCCGAAGACTTCCGCGCCTAGTGCCAGCAACTCGGCGCGACGGTCGTCCGGAGATAACCGGCGACGGGGCGTTCGCATAGAGCAGATCGTACTGGTCGATCCTTCCCGCAGGCCGTCAACGCTCAGGAAGGCTCTGCAAACCTGTCATAGCCGACGCATCCGTCAACAATCGGCCCTGCGAGGGCCAGCGTCGCGAAGCCGCCACCGCCGCCCTACCAGCAGGTTCGTTCGCTCAGCGAATTGGCGGACGATTTCTACACTGTTCTCAGCGATCGCGTCGGGCAACGCGAGAATACAATCCCTGACCGATGGATGCGAAAAGCGCGGACACCCGCCCCCGGCTCAGTCACCGAGTCGGCGCGCTGGTCGACGTCTTCGAGACCGTGATCTATGCGATCGCCTTCCTGCTCCTGGTGGCGGCCGCGATCCTGGTGGTCATCGGCGGTGCAGAAGCGGTCGTACAAGCCGCGGAGCACAAGGTCAACACGCTGCAGGGCGGTGTGCTCGTCCTCGATCGGGTTCTGATGGTTCTGATTGTTGCGGAGATCGCCGCGACGCTGCGCGCGGTTCTGCTGTATCACGAAATCGCCGCCGAGCCGTTTCTCTTCATCGGCTTGATCGCCTGCGTGCGACGGATCCTGATCGTGACGGCGCAGACCGAACAGGTGCACTCGGACAAGCAGCTCAATCGCCTGCTGCTCGAGTTGGGTGCGTTGGGACTGCTGGTTATAGGCATCGCCGCGGCCATCTTCATGATTCGCGTCAGCACCAAACGCGCTGCGTCCGCGGACAGCGGCGACGGCTGACCTGTTCGGCGCCGCGCGGCGCCCTCAGCCGAAGTGCACGCCCTGGGCCAGCGGCAACTCGCTGGAGTAGTTGACCGTGTTGGTGGCGCGGCGCATGTAGGTCTTCCAGGCGTCCGAGCCAGACTCCCGGCCGCCGCCGGTTTGCTTCTCGCCGCCGAACGCGCCGCCGATCTCGGCGCCCGAAGTCCCGATGTTGACGTTGGCGATGCCACAGTCGGAGCCGTCGATGAAGCGTTCCGCCTCGCGGATGTCGGTGGTGAAGATCGCCGACGACAAGCCCTGCGGCACAGCGTTGTTCAGCGCGATGGCCTCGTCGAGGTCGTCGTAAGCCAACACGTAGAGGATCGGCGCGAACGTCTCGGTGTGCACGATGTCGGTCTGCGACGGCATCCGCGCCACCGCCGGCGCGACATAGTAGGCACTCGGGTGGCCCGCATCGTGGCGCTCGCCGCCGACCACCTCGCCGCCGTCGGCGCGCGCGTGTTCCAGCGCGCCCACCATGTCGCGGTAGGCAGTCTCGTGAATGAGCGGGCCGACCAGCGTGCCCTGGGTCGACGGATCGCCGATCGGCAGCTGTCGATAGGCGGCGGCGATGCGCTCAACGACCTCGTCGGCCACCGATCGGTGCACGATCAGCCGGCGCAGCGTGGTGCAGCGTTGACCGGCGGTGCCGGCGGCGGCGAACACGATGGCGCGTACCGCGAGATCTAGGTCGGCCGATGGCGTGACGACGGCGGCGTTGTTGCCGCCCAGTTCCAATAGCGAGCGGCCGAATCGCCGCGCGACCTGCGGACCGACCTGCCGGCCCATGCGCACCGAGCCGGTCGCGGAGACCAGCGCGATCCGCTCGTCGTCGACGAGCTGCTCACCGACCTCGCGGCCACCGATGATCAGGGCGCTCACGGCGCGTGGCGCGCCGACGTCATTGGCGGCACGGATGATCAGCGCCTGGCAGGCCAGCGCCGTCAACGGCGTCAGCTCGGATGGCTTCCACACCACGGTGTCCCCGCATACCAGCGCCACCGCGGTATTCCACGCCCACACCGCGACCGGGAAGTTGAATGCGGTGATCACGCCGACCACGCCGAGCGGATGCCAGGTCTCCATCAGCCGATGCCCCGGTCGCTCAGAGGCGATCGTGCGGCCGTACAGCTGACGCGACAGGCCGACGGCGAACTGGCAGACGTCGATCATCTCCTGCACCTCGCCCACCGCCTCGGAGGTGATCTTGCCGGCCTCGATCGTCACCAGGGTTGCGAGGTCTTGCTTGTGCTGCGTGAGCAGCTCGCCCAGCCGGCTCACCAGCGCACCGCGTACCGGAGCGGGGGTGGCCCGCCACGCCGAAAACGCTTGTGCGGCAGCGGCGATATCGCTGTCGACCTGTTCGGGCGTGGTCTGCTCGACGGTGAACAGGACGTCGCCGGTGATCGGTGTGCTCGCCGGCTGGCCGTGCTCGCCCGGCTCACCGAGGGTGACATCACAGCCGACGGCATCCAGCGCGCGGCGGGCGCGGGCGCGCAACTCGTCGACAGCGGGCAGGTGGGTGCTCACGCGAGTGCCTCCTTGCAAAGCGATTCGTAAAGTGCGTACGGGTCGTGAATGTGGCGGCCGATCGCCCCCGCTATCCACTCGATGCTGTAGCCGGAATCGTCGGCGATTCCGGTGGCCGCTAGAGTCTCGGTGTCGCGGTCCAGATTAGACCGAAAGATGCCGGCAGCTGAGGCAGGCAGAAAGTCTTCGTAGACAACGGGTTTGGATGGGTCGCCGCCGCGATAGTAGGCCAACCCCTGGGCGGCCATCTCGTCGTCGCTCGCCGGAAAATAATGGCCCCAGACTGCGGCGGGATCGTCGGCAGCCATCGCCGCGTCGTAACGCTCGCGGCCCTTGAGTGTCAGCGCCACGCCGCGCGCCTCGACCTCGCCGAAGCGGACCCGCAGCGACCCTTCGACGACCGTCCCGTCGTCGTCGCGAAACCGGCGCGGTTCGGCGAGCGCACGAAACGACGTCTGGCGCAACAGCACCGCGGGCCCGTCCCAGCGCGGCGGCCCCTGGATGGCGTCGATCATCGTGACGCCGCGCGCGGCCATCCGCCGGTACAGTTCGTCGATGTCGAGCACCCGCGGCGTCAGGTGATTGATGTGGGTGGACGTGACTCCGGCGATGTCGGCTGCCACCGCCGACACCCGCGAAAGCTCGTCATACCAGGACTTCTCGATCGGTTGATCTGACAGCGCAAACGCCGCCACGGCCCGTGCGACAAAGTCATCGGCCTCAGCAACGCCGCAGCCGCCTTCGGCAGCTATCACCCGGGCCCGGGTGATCAACGCCGGATCGAAGAGATGGCGGCATGCCAAGAACGTCTGCACACGAGCGCGCAGGCCGGCGTCGAAGAAACGCGGATCCTTCAACGCCAGCATCGAGGTGAACACCCGAAATGGGTTGCGCGCCAACTCGTCCCCATCGATGGGCCGGAACGCGGTAGAAACCACCGGAACCGGCGAAACGGCGTCGCGCAGGTCGTAATAGCCGACCGGGACCATGCCGAACGCGGAGAACAGATCGGCGACAGCGGCCAGCTCGTCGGGCGTGCCGACCCGGATCGCGCCGTGCCGCTCGGCGGTAACTCGGGACAGCGAGCCCAGCCGCGGCGCGCCCGGATGCCCGTCGGCGTAATCGCGGTTCACCTGGGTGCTCACCTCGACCAGCGTGGTGTACGCGGGTACCTCGCTGCCGTACATGGCGGACAGGCCGGCGGCAAGGCGCTCCCGCAATTGCCACGTCGACAAACTTTTCCGGCCGCTCAACGGCGACCACCGCTGCGATACTCTCCGGCCATGGCAGAGACGCTCGACGACATCGACCGGATCTTGGTGCGCTCACTGGTCGCCGACGGTCGCGCGACATTGTCGGAGCTTGCGGCGAGCGCCGGATTGTCGGTCTCGGCGGTCCAGTCGCGGGTGCGCAGGCTGGAGTCTCGCGGCGTGGTGACCGGGTACTCGGCGCGGATCGATCCGGAAGCCGTCGGACATCTGTTATCGGCGTTCGTGGCCATCACTCCTCTCGATCCCTCTCAACCCGATGATGCGCCCGCTCGCCTCCACGACATCGAGGCGATCGAGTCGTGTCACTCGGTGGCCGGCGAGGAGAGCTACATCCTGCTGGTGCGCGTCGAGTCGCCGCGAGCGTTGGAAGACCTGTTGCAACGGATCCGCACAGCCGCCAACGTGCGGACCCGCAGTACGATCATTTTACAAACGTTTTACGACGATCGACGGTTTGTACCGTAATAGTTACGGTCAGACGTCAAGATACCGTAAAAGTTAATGATACCGTGAGTGCCATGACTAGCGTACTGGCACGTACTTGTTCGGCCGATCGGCAACTCGAGCCCGACCGGGTCCACGAGGTGTTAGCGCGCAGCATCCTCGCCGACGGACTGGATCTGGTGCTCGATTTGGATCGTTCGGCGGGCTCATATCTGGTCGATGCCCGCGACGGTCGGCGTTACCTGGACATGTTCACGTTCTTCGCCTCGTCGGCGCTGGGGATGAACCATCCGGCACTGGCCTATGACGACGAGTTTCGCGAAGAACTTGCCGAAGCCGCGGTCAACAAGCCCAGCAACTCCGACGTGTACTCGGTGCCGATGGCCCGCTTCGTCGAGACCTTTGCCCGCGTGTTGGGGGATCCGGCGCTGCCGCATTTGTTCTTCGTCGACGGTGGCGCCCTCGCGGTGGAGAACGCGTTGAAGGTCGCATTCGACTGGAAGAGCCGGCACAACGAGGCACGCGGCGTCGACCCGGAGCTGGGCACCCGGGTGCTGCATTTGCGGGGTGCGTTCCACGGTCGCAGCGGCTACACGCTGTCGCTGACCAACAGCAATCCGGTCACCGTTGCGCGCTTTCCGAAGTTCGACTGGCCACGCATCGACGCGCCTTACCAACGTCGCGGTGCGGACATCGAGGCGCTGGAAGCCGAGTCGCTGCGCCAAGCCCGGGCAGCCTTCGAGGCCTACCCGCACGACGTCGCCTGCTTTGTCGCCGAGCCCATCCAGGGCGAGGGCGGTGACCGGCACTTCCGGCCCGAATTCTTCGCCGCGATGCGCGCGCTGTGCGACGAATACGACGCTCTGATGATCTTCGACGAGGTGCAGACAGGCTGTGGTTTGACCGGAACCGCCTGGGCCTACCAGCAATTGGGCGTTGCGCCTGACGTGGTTGCGTTCGGTAAGAAGACGCAAGTGTGCGGCGTGATGGCAGGACGTCGGGTCGACGAAATCGCCGACAACGTTTTCACGGTGGCTTCCCGAATCAACTCGACCTGGGGCGGCAACCTCACCGATATGGTTCGCGCGCGGCGCATCTTGGAGATCGTCGAAGCTGACGGCCTGTTCGAGAATGCGGCCGCCCAGGGCCGCTATCTGCGGGCGCGCCTCAACGAACTCGCCGACGACTTCCCGGCATTCGTGCACGATGTCCGCGGCCGCGGATTGATGTGTGCGTTCAGCATGCCGACCACCGCCGACCGCGATGCGTTGGTCCGCCGGTTGTGGCAGAACGGGGTGATTGTGCTGCCCTGCGGTCAAGCCAGCGTGCGGTTCCGGCCGGCCCTGACCGTTGCGCGTGCCGACATCGACGAGGCGATCGCGGTTCTCCGGGATGTGTTTACCGGTTACTGATCCTGGGGTATATAGCTGTGGCGCGTGTGACGGCGCATGATGGTGGTGACGCTTGTAGAGGGTTCGAGATGCAGACACAGGGGCGCTCGGGCGGCGACCGCCTAGGGCAGGAAGACCATGAGGTGCATGCCGCCGTGCGATTCGCGGTCCTGGCCGCGGTTGCCGGAGTGGCGTTCCTCGTCGTGGCCGCACTATGGGCCAGTACCTGTAAAGGTGCGATGGCGATCGACACCGTCGCCTGCGGTGCGCCGCAGTTGACGATTCTGGCGTTCGGTGCACCGCTGATCCTGCTGGCCGCGGGGTGCTGGGCATTTCTGCGTACGTATCGAATCTGGCGCAGCAACGGCAGCTGGTGGGCGTGGCAGGGCGCCGGCTGGTTCCTGTTCATGCTGATGCTCGTGACGCTCACCATGGGCGTACCTCCGATCGCCGGACACGTTCTGCCTGGCTGACGAACTGCTGGCAATCTCGTCCGGATACTTCCGGGGCGCCTGTGAGCGACTACCGTGGTAGGTACCGCCCAAAAGGTTGGGAGAAGGGTTCAGTTATGGGTGACACCTATCGTGACCCGGTCGACCATGTGCGGACGACGCGGTCACACGCAGGCGAGTCGATGATCGACGTGTTGCGTTGGCCCGGCTATCTACTCGTGGTGGCGGGCGTGATCGCTGTCGTGGGTTGTCTGGCGGCGTTCGGGACCGGGCACCAAAGCCAGGGCATGACCACGGGCGTCGTCGCCGTCGCGACGATGACTTTCGGTCTGGTGTGGCTGGCGTTCGAGCACCGGCGGGTGCGCAGAATCGAAGACCGCTGGTATGACGCACATCCCGAGGTTCCGCGTCAACGGCCTGCAAGCTGAAGAGCCGGGGCCACGCCGGTTAGTGGTTACGGATTTTCTTGATCAGCTTGTCTTTTGTCAGGCTCGAATAGCCGGACAGGCCAAGCTCTTTGGCGCGCTTCTTGAGTTCGGTAACCGTCCAATCCTGATACGAGCCGGACTTGCCGCCTGACTTGCCCACGCTGGAGCGGCCGCGAGCCGCAGCGGCGTTGGAGATCCGAGCGGCCTTTTCCTTGGAGTCTCCTTGTTTGCGAAGATCCTGGTAAAGCTTCTCATCTTTGATTGACGAGTTCGGCATCGTAACCTCCTTTGGCCACTTA
Organism: Mycobacterium sp.; assembly: GCA_035314925.1. GTDB lineage: Bacteria > Actinomycetota > Actinomycetes > Mycobacteriales > Mycobacteriaceae > Mycobacterium. Next base: position 27,750 of record DATFYT010000297.1, read on the forward strand.
GATGGTGCTGCCTTTCCCCGCCGGCTACCGCGTCAAACATCGGCGGGCCCACTAATCGCGGTAAAGGTTTTATTGGACGGAGCTAGTGGGTACCTGGTCTAAACCATGATGAGCTTGACGACGCGCTTCGCCGCCCCGCTATTTCGGTCATCCGAGCATTGGCGACAGGATTACGAACGCAACAACGTAGACGCCCACTGCAACGACCCCAAAATGGCCAGCGTGATGAGGGCGATCAGCGCGACGCGCCGAAGGCGGCGGGTGCGTCGAATTTCCGTCGTCTCGCCGGCGTCCATGGGCCACGGAATACCCGGCGGCGATCATGACTAACCGGCTTGAACACGAGGGTATGGTCGGTCAAACACTGCCGGGAGGCCCCATGACCGCTGCTGAGAAGTCAGGGAAGGTCCAGCAGCGCGGTGACCGCGCAATCGAATTGCGTGTCGCCGCGCAGCTGGAGAACCTGGCGGTATTGCGCACTCTGGTCGGCGCGGTCGGCACTTTCGAGGATCTTGACTTCGACGCGGTCGCCGACCTGCGGCTGGCGGTCGATGAGGTGTGCACCCGGTTGATTCGCTCGGCAACTCCGGACGCCACGCTGGCGATCGTGGTCGATCCGCGCGACGACGAATTGGTGGTCGAGGCGTCAGCGACATGCGACAACTTCGACGTAGTCACGCCGGGCAGCTTCAGCTGGCATGTGCTGACATCGCTGGCCGACGACGTCCAGACTTTCCACGACGACGGCCGCGAACCCGATGGCGGGTCCGGCGTCTTCGGCGTCACGCTCACGACCCGACGGGCGGGCTCCCACAGGTGACAGCGCGAGCTGTCGGCGGTTCTTCATCTCGTCCCAACGAATACGCTGACGTTCCGGAGATGTTCCGTGAGTTGGCCACTCTCGAGGGCGACTCGTCGGAATTCCAGCGCCATCGCGACAAGATCGTGGAGCGCTGCCTGCCGTTGGCCGATCACATCGCCCGGCGGTTCGAGGGTCGCGGGGAGCCCCGCGACGACCTGGTCCAGGTGGCACGCGTCGGACTGGTCAACGCGGTCGTGCGCTTCGACGTCGACGCCGGCTCCGACTTCGTCTCCTTCGCGGTGCCCACCATCATGGGGGAGGTCCGCAGGCATTTCCGGGACAACAGCTGGTCGGTCAAGGTTCCGCGGCGCCTGAAGGAACTGCATCTGCGGCTCGGCACGGCGACTGCCGACCTTTCGCAGCGGCTGGGCCGAGCACCCACTGCCTCCGAACTGGCCGGGGAACTCGACATGGACCGCGCCGAGGTCATCGAGGGCCTGGTGGCCGGCAGCTCCTACAACACCCTGTCCATCGACAGCGGCGGCAGCGGCAGTGGTGATGACGAGGCCCGAGCTATCGCCGACACGCTCGGCGATGTGGACGCCGGTCTGGAGCGGATCGAGAACCGCGAGGCGCTACGGCCGCTGCTCGACGGACTGCCGGAGCGTGAGCGAACTGTGTTGGTACTCAGGTTCTTTGAGTCGATGACGCAGACGCAGATCGCCGAGCGCGTCGGTATCTCGCAGATGCACGTCTCGCGGTTGCTCGCTAAGTCGCTAGCGCGGCTGCGGGATCAGTTGGAATAGCCGACGCGGCTCGTCGACCTCGTCGAGGCTGTCCGGCACCGACTCGGCCACCGGCAGCGCATTGTCAGGGTCGCAAATGCTGAGCAACCGGGAAACCGCCTTGCTTGGCACCACCGCCCAGCGCACATCGGCGCCGGCGCAGCGGACGTTGATTGTGTGGAGTGCCGAAAAGCCCGCAGTCGCAAAGAATTCCAGGCCGCTTAGGTTCACGATTAACGAGTTGGAATGAGCTGCGCAGCTTTGCACATAATCGGCAAGCTGATTGGCATTGGATGCGTCGAGCTCGCCGTGCGCCGTAATCACGACAAACGACGGGCCCCATTCGGCGGTGAAGCGGGCAGTGTGGTCTTCCCACGGCTCCGACGGAACTATCGCATCGGTATCTCGAACCGGAGAAACAGAATCGGGGTGTCTCATGGCAAACATCAGGGTGACTCCATCAGTCGTCAAGCAATCTTGCTGAAGAGCACGTCACACGGTGGGACCGCACGCGGAGAGTGGTGGGAGATCCAGCCTCTCCCTACGTTGATCAACGTGTTCCGGGCGGCTGTGAACTCAACCTTCTTCGAAGAGTACGCCGACTGGTGTGGGCTTACAACGCGTGGCGAGGGTGTTCTAAGAAGCCCCGTTCAACGCCGCCGCAGCGAATCGTCGCACGGACTCTGCGGCCGCGGTTGCAGCCTGCACGTGGCCCGCGCGTGCTCGGGTTGCGATCGCGCCGGTCAGCGGGTCGAGCGTTACCTCTGCCAGCAACTCACCCGTCGTCGGCTCGCACACCGCCCACGAGTAGCTGGTATCGGCCGACCACTGGGCGGCGCAGCGCGCGACGTAATCCGGTTCGGCCACACCTAAATCGGCGAGCGCGGGACGATCATCGACGCGGCTATCCGCACGCGGTGCGCGCAGATACCACTGCCCGGCATTGATCTCGACAGGTTCCACGGTGCTTGATTGTCCGGTTCCTCAGCGCGCCGGTACCCGGCACGCATCGTCGCCGAACCTACTTGATTTCGGCGAGGACCGTGCCCTGAGTGATGGCGGCGCCCGCCTCGACCGCGAGGCCGGTGATGGTGCCGTCTTTGTGCGCGGTGACCGGGTTTTCCATCTTCATCGCCTCCAAGACCACGACCAGGTCGCCGGCTGCGACCTCCTGGCCCTCCTCCACGGCGACCTTGACCACGGTGCCCTGCATCGGCGCGGTGACCGCGTCGCCGGAAGCCGCCGCGCCGGCGTGCGCGCCGCGCTTGCGGGGCTTGGGCTTTTTGCGGATGACACCGGCCGCGTCGCCGCCACCGCCGCCGTTGGACAGCGCCAGGTCACCAGGCAGCGAGACCTCGAGCCGACGGCCGCCGACCTCGACGACCACCTTCTGCCTCGGCCGTGCGTCGGCTCCGTCGTAGAGCGGCTCTGCGCCGGTGAAGGGTTCGATGGTGTTGTTCCACTCGGTCTCGATCCAGCGGGTGTGCACCGTGAAGCCGTTGTCGTCGCCGACGAACGCCGGGTCGGACACCACCGCACGGTGGAACGGGATCACGGTGGCCAGGCCTTCGACGTGGAACTCATCGAGCGCCCGGCGGGAGCGGGCCAGCGCCTCCTCGCGGTTGGCGCCGTACACGATCAGCTTGGACAGCATCGAGTCGAACTGACCGCCGATCACCGAGCCGGCCTCGACACCGGAGTCCAGCCGGACGCCGGGCCCGGTGGGGATGTCATACCTGGTCACCGGCCCGGGTGCGGGCAGGAAACCGCGTCCAGCGTCCTCGCCGTTGATCCGGAATTCGAAGCAATGACCTCGGGGCACGGGATCTTCCGTAATATCCAACTTCTCGCCGTTGGCGATCTTGAACTGCTGCAGCACCAGGTCGATGCCGGCGGTCTCCTCGGTGACCGGGTGCTCGACCTGAAGACGGGTGTTGACCTCGAGGAACGAGATCAGACCATCCTGGCCGACCAGGTATTCGACCGTCCCGGCGCCGTAGTAGTGCGCCTCTTTGCAGATCCGCTTGGCGGACTCGTGGATCTCCTTGCGCTGCGCGTCGGTCAAGAACGGCGCGGGTGCCTCCTCGACCAGCTTCTGAAAGCGACGCTGCAGCGAGCAGTCGCGGGTGCCGGCGACGACGACGTTGCCGTGCTGGTCGGCGATCACCTGCGCCTCGACGTGGCGGGGCTTGTCCAGGTAGCGCTCGACGAAGCACTCGCCGCGGCCGAACGCGGCGACCGCCTCGCGGGTCGCCGACTCGAACAGTTCGGGGATCTCCTCGAGGGTGCGGGCCACCTTCATGCCGCGGCCACCACCGCCGAAGGCTGCCTTGATCGCGATCGGCACGCCGTATTCCTTGGCGAAGGCGACCACCTCGTCGGCGTCCTTCACCGGGTCAGGGGTGCCGGGCACGAGCGGGGCCTGGGCGCGGGCGGCGATGTGGCGCGCCGTGACCTTGTCGCCGAGATCGCGGATCGACTGCGGGCTGGGCCCGATCCAGATCAGGCGGGCGTCGATCACCGCCTGGGCGAAGTCGGCGTTTTCCGAGAGGAAGCCGTAACCAGGGTGGATCGCGTTGGCGCCGGACTTCTCGGCGGCCTCCAGGAGCTTGCCGAAGTCCAGGTAGGACTCCGCCGAGGTCTGACCACCGAGTGCGAACGCCTCGTCGGCCAGCTTGACATGAGGAGCATCGGCGTCGGGCTCGGCGTATACCGCCACGCTGGGCAGGCCGGCATCTTTAGCCGCGCGGATCACCCGCACCGCGATCTCACCGCGATTGGCGACAAGAACCTTGGCGATCGTCGAGCTGGCGTGACTAGGCACTGCGCCTCCTGTATGGCTGACCACTTCTCACATGTCTAAGAGAAATTCTTACAAGTCTTATCGGGGGAAGTTTAAGCGGCGCGCCGCGGGCGATACGACCCGGTGCCCGCTTCAGCCGGACTCGCGTACCCGCCGCTTGATACGCGCCAGCATCGCCGACAAGCCACGCAGCCGCAGCGGGCTGACCAACATGGCCAGGCCGAGCTCGGTGTAGAAATCCTCTGGCACTGCCAGGATGTCGGCGGCGGGCTGTTCGTCGAGGCCGGCGGCCAGTATCGAGGCGAAACCCCGAGTGGTGGGTGATTCGGGCGGAGCGCTGAAGTGCAGCCGCACCCGGTTGACGTCGCTGGCGTCGACGTGCATAAATACCGGCGATTGGCATTCGGGCACCGGCTCCATCGCCGCCTCTTCTAGATCGGCGGGCAGCGCCGGCAGATCATTGGCGAATTCCAGCAGCAGCGCGAGCTTGTCCTGGCCCTGGACTTCGGCGAAGTCGGACACCACCTCGGCCAGCGGCGCGGGCATGCTCATCAGACCGGTACGGCTCCCGGGCTTTCGCCGGCGACGATCGGCACCCGGACGGTGTTGCCCCACTCGGTCCACGAGCCGTCGTAGTTACGCACGCCCGGAATGCCGAGCAGATGGGTCAGCACAAACCAGGTGTGGCTGGACCGCTCGCCGATGCGGCAATAGACGACGGTTTTGTCGTCGGGTCCGACGAACCCGTAGAGCTCCTGCAGCTCGTCGCGGCCGCGGAACCGCCCGCTGTCGTCGGCCGCCTTGCCCCACGGGATCGATCGCGCGGTGGGGATGTGCCCGGCGCGCAGCGCGCCTTCTTCGGGGTAGTCGGGCATGTGGGTGCGTTTGCCGGTGTACTCGTCGGGGGATCGCACATCGATCAGCGGCTCGGAGCCCAGGATGGCCAGCACCTCATCTTTGAACGCGCGGATCGGTGCATCATTGCGCTGCACAACGGGATAGCCGCTCGAGGTTTTGGCCGGAACATCCAATGTGGTGTCACGTCCGTCGTGCATCCACAGGTCGCGCCCGCCGTTGAGCAGCCGCACATCCGGGTGACCGAAGAGCGTGAAGACCCACAGCGCATACGCGGCCCACCAGTTGCTCTTGTCCCCGTAGATCACCACCGTGTCGTCTCGGGAAATGCCTTTGCGGTTCATCAATTCGGCGAACTGCTCGCCGTCGATGTAGTCGCGCACCCGCGGTTCGTTGAGGTCGGTGTGCCAGTCGATCTTGACCGCTCCGGGGATGTGACCGACGTCGTAAAGCAGGACATCTTCGTCGGATTCGACGATGGCAAGTCCCGGCTGACCCAGGTTGCCGGCCAGCCAGTCGGCAGTCACCAGCCGTTCCGGGTGGGCGTAGGCGCTCAGCGTCGCGCTGGGATCTGCTGATAATGGCACACCTTGAGCCTACTCGCCGGGCTCATACCGGTGATCCTGCGGTGTATGGGCCGTAGGCCGCGGCACGATCAGCTCGCGCGCTGGAATGCCATGATCTCGTCGCGACTTTCCCGGATGAGCGTCGTGCCGACCTGCTCGATGATCCAGTCCCGGATGGGTATCTTCCACAGGGTATGGCAGGTTGACATTTCGCTGGCGATCATCATCCCGGCGTCGTTGTCGGTGAGGACGATGCGGCCATCCGAACCGATATAGTCGCTGAGGTTTATGGCGCAGGTGTTTTGGGGCTTGCCGGTAAGCAGATCCCGTTGTTGCCAATGCTCGCCGTTGGAGTAGTTCAGCCAAGCGAAGAGCTTGGTGCCGATGGCTTGAAACGATGGGGAGTAGGTGTACGCGCTATCGGCGGGAATTGATGCGAGCAGCCTGCCGGTCGCGGTGTAGACGCGAAATGTTCCGGCGTCCAAGATGATCGGCATCGCCGCATTGTCCAGCAAGACTGGGTAGTGATCCGCGTGCTGGCGTGCAACCAGTTGGCCCGTGGTGTCGTAGAACAGCACGCCGGCCGATGTGTTGCCCTCTTCGTATTGATACGCGTAACCGCCGTTGTAGACGATCGCACGCTTGAGCACGGTGTGCGGCGGCGCAGTGGGGGTCAGGTCTGTGCCGTCGATCACCGAGAACACCCGAAATTTCGGATCGGAATCGGTGGGGCCTCCGACAGCGAGCGTCAGCGGGGGAGTATTGGTGACCTGTAAGTCGTTTGGTACCAGCACCTGTCCATTGCCGGGCGCGAACCAGGTCAGGTCGGCGTGCGGGCCGACGCCGTAGACGCCCTTGTCCTCGACGCTCGCGACCAGTCGGGATTCCCCGCGATAGTTGCCTACCCTGATCAATCTCGGATGCGAACCGGAGGGCAGGCTGCTGCCGACGTGAAGAGTCCCGAACGAGTTGAAATCGGTGGGCCCGGTGAAAGTCGTTGTGCCACGGTCGAGGTCAAGAACCGACACCACCAGGTGGTTGCCTATAGTGGGGTCGGTGGCCGTCACGCACACCGCCGCCGCTGGCCCGTTCTGGTAGCAGGCGGGCTCGTATTGCTGAGCGCCCGCCAACTGCACCGGTGCGAATAACCTTGCACCGGTGGCGATATCAAGTCCGTACACCCATGTCGTCGGGTGATCCGGGCAGTCGAAGTTGCAGCTGGTTGCAAAGAACGCCTTGGCGCCGTCAGAGGCGAAGACGCGGCCGACCCCGATGCCGGGCGGCAGTCCGATAGCGGCGGCGCTGACGCGCCACCCGGCACCGGCTGTCGGTCGAGCGGGAACGACACCAACAAGTCCTGAGGTGTGCCGATCGATGCCTCCGCAGGGTGGTCGCTATGACGTAGCCATCGCACCGCCAGACCGACGGTCACGGCCACCACGGCGATGACGGCCGCGCCGATGAGCCAGCGTCGCCTCGTCATCGTTAGAAGACCCAGCTACCCGAAGGCTGCAAAACGAATCCGTGGTTGACGATCGGGTCGATGCATGCGGTCACGTTTCCTGCGGCGACAACGCAGGTGATGTTTGTCGCGGAGATCTTTTGGCCCACCGTCAACGTCGCCGGGAACGGCGGGCACGTCGACCCACCGCGTCGATCGAAGACGTAGAGGTAGGTTGCGCCCATCGACCCACCTGACTTGCCCAGCGTGGCGCAACCCGCGCGTCCGTCGTCCGGAACTGACACGGGAATGCCGGGGATGTTGCCCGAACACCGGACATCGGTGTGTGAGTCGGGGCCGCCGGGGACACCCCACGAGCACTGGACGCCGTCGGGCGTCGCAATGATCACCGCCGCGCCACTCCGGGGGTAATGAACGATATGGGACGCCGCGTCGACAGCGGTGAATGCGTTCGGATCGGGAAAGCCGGGTGGCAGCGCCGAGGCTTTCGGCGTGACAAGAGATACGGCCGCGATGACTGTGGCCGCGATAACGATCCGGCCTTTCATGTCCACAGCTCGCTAACCGACAGGCCAACGCGTTGCAGCAGTGAGCGCGTCAGCGGCAGGCTGAGGCCGATGACGTTGGACGGATCGCCTTCGATCCGGTCGACGAACCACCCGCCCAGCCCGTCCAGGGTGAATCCGCCGGCGACGGCCAACGGTTCGCCGCTGGCGATGTACGCCTCCACATCTGCGGCCGTCGGCTTACCGAAATGCACTGTCGTTGCTGATGATTCGGATGCGCGTCGGCGGACGTTGCCGTCGAGCAGCCGTAGCAGGCAGTGCCCGGTGTACAGCTGACCGGACCGGCCGCCCATCGACTGCCACTGGCGTCGGGCCGCGTCGGCAGATCCGGGCTTGCCGACCAGTCGGCCGTCGATGTCGAGCATCGAATCACAGCCAATGACAACACAATCCGCGGCGACCATGGCGTCCAGGTTCGCTGCAACCTGGTCGGCCTTGGCCTGGGCCAGGGCGCGGACGACATCACCGGGAGAAGTATCCGGTCCCAGCGCGGCGATGACCGCGTCCTCGTCGACGCCCGAGACCACGACCAGCGGGTCGACGCCGGCCTGCCGCAGCACCGTGAGCCGGCCCGGTGAGGCGGATCCGAGCACGATGCTCGTCATGCGCCACTCCTCGATCCCGGCTCCGCCGGCATCATCGTCGTGCCGCGGCGGGTCATGCGGGTCATCGCCGCATGTGGAGCCGTTCCAGCAGGGTGATCTTCTGCCAGCTGAAGGTCGGGTAGCGAAGTTTGTCGACGGGCAGGCCCCAGCGGGTCTGCTCCTGCTGCGCGGGCTCACCTCCGCCGCCGGCGGCGCTGCCGAGAACCGCGATCAGCGCGGCCAGCTCCTCGTCGGTCGGGTTGCCCTTGAGCACCTGGATGTGCGGCCCGTGCGCGTCAGGCGTTTCGGCCGCGGCAGCCTGCGTCTCTTCTTCGCCGCTCGGGGCCGGATTGTTCGTGCCACTCCCGTCGCTTACTGCGTTCGCTCCGCTCGTTCCACTCACAGCGGAATGTTCCCGTGCTTCTTCGGCGGCATCTGAGCGATCTTGCGCTCCAGCAGCCGCAGCGCCGTTCCGATGTAGCCGCGGGTGTGCGACGGCGGGATGACCGCGTCGACGTAGCCCCGCTCGGCGGCGATGTACGGGTTGACCAAGGTGTCCTCGTACTCCTGCTGCAACTGCAGTCGCAGCGCGTCGACGTCCTCGCCGTTTTTCGCGGCGTCGCCGAGCTGCTGGCGGTAGACGAAACCGACCGCGCCGGAAGCGCCCATCACCGCGATCTGCGCGGTCGGCCAGGCGACGTTGACGTCGCAGCCCATGTCCTTGGAACCCATCACGCAGTAAGCGCCGCCGTAGGCCTTACGGGTGATGACGGTGATCTTGGGAACGGTGGCCTCGCCGTAGGCGTACAGCAGCTTGGCGCCGCGCCGAATGATGCCGTTGTATTCCTGGCCGGTGCCCGGCAGGAAGCCCGGCACGTCCACCAGCATGACGATCGGGATGTTGAAGCAGTCGCAGGTTCGCACGAAGCGGGCTGCCTTTTCCGAGGCGTCGATGTCCAGGCAGCCGGCGAAATGGGTGGGCTGGTTGGCGACGATGCCGACCGGGTGGCCGTCGACGCGACCGAACCCGATCACGATGTTCTGGGCGTAGCCGGACTGCACCTCGAGAAACTCGTCGTCGTCGAGGATGCGGGTGATCACCTCGTGCATGTCATAGGGCTGGTTGGCCGAGTCCGGGATCAGGGTGTCCAGCTCGATGTCCTCTTCGGTGAGGTTGTCCTCGATGGCACCCTCGGGCACCGGCACGGCATAGCGTGGCGGATTGGTGAAGTTGTTGGGCGGCAGGTAGCTCAGCAGGTCGCGGACGTAGTCGAAGGCGTCCTGCTCGCCGGAGGCGACGTAGTGCGCGGTGCCGGACTTGGCCATGTGGGTGTGGGCACC